>JAHQWW010000103.1 GCA_029856365.1 Candidatus Hodarchaeota archaeon | reverse complement strand
CTAACATCACTCCAAGACCAACAGTTTCAGCCATAAGTGAAAATCCTGGCCCTGAAGTTGCAGTCATTGCTTTTACACCAGCATAAGAAGCACCAACAACAGCAACTATTGAAGCAAGTTCATCCTCCATTTGGATAAACTTCCCACCAACTTGGGGTAGACGCCTAGACATGTAATGCGCAATTTCTGAAGAAGGAGTGATTGGGTATCCACCAAAAAATCTACACCCAGCCGCGATCGCGCCTTCAGCTACCGCATAATTACCAGTGGTTAAAATAAGTTTACCATTTTTACTACTACTCATGTATCTATACCCTCCTGTGATATTTGAATTTCAGTAACAAAGATTGAGACTGAGGGACAAATCCTCTCACATTGCTGACATCCTACACATTCATCAGGCTTAACAGCAATAACTGGATGTAGCATTCGTGAGTTATATGCTTCCAAATCGATCTCTAATACGTTTGTTGGACAGAATTCCACACATAATTCACACCCATCACACTGTTCAGTTAGTATTGACACTACATACTCATGTTCAGCACGAGGAGGTGGCAATATGGGCTTCCGTTGGCTTCTTAACATTTTCTTTCCTCTTAGTGAAGTATACACTTCTTATCATATTATTCTTTGTTGTGCTTCAATTTAGTGACAAGGCTTTTAACTTTCTTTTTTGTTTTGCTAATGAGATTTCATTTTATAGTTACTTCTTAGTTATAATCATTGTAAAGTAAAATTGCTTTTGTACAATCCTGTGGTTTTTTCTCAATTGTTAACTATTAATAATGGCTCTTTCTTCTCAAATATTGATTCTCGATAACGATTCATTAATTTTAATAATTATACCATTTAATTTATTATTACACTAAGAATTCTGGTTATTAAAGGATCTACTAAGATCTATTAAACTAATTAGTAATTGAATGTCAACTTGAAATAGTGATTAGAGCAATTTCTCCAATGTGTTTGATTTATTAATGTCATTAACTCTTTATATTAATTATTATACGTAGATCATACTTCTAAACAATTGTTATTGTTTTACGAAAATCCATACAGCTATATTTGAGATAAAAATGTCACTAATTTACTCCACAAGACTATTACAGATGATTACTTCAATTTTAACGTCTTTGGTGCCTTAGGAGGTATTGAATATGATTTTGGTTTGGAAAATAACAATCAAAGATCTCTGATCTCTTTAATTAATTCCCCTGCTTCATTACATTTTTCCTGAATTAAGTAAATATTAGGTTTCTCTGATTCATCCAACGTTCCTCTCATCTCGATTATGGAAGCTGCGCTGATAATAATCTGGAGAATATTTCCAATATTGTGTGAGTATTTATCTTTCAGCTGATCTTTGTCCCTATATGCGATACCTCTTTCAAGATGAATGAATAAAACAATGATAAGGATAGTAAGTAGAATTCCCACCGTATAATTACTGATTATAGCTGGAATATTTGTGGAATAATATAAACCGTAAGAAAAATCCTCTACTGAAAACATAAGGATGAATGACAATATTAAATAACAGATAACACTGATAAGAGCTAAGTACACCCATTTAGCCCCTCCTCCTATTGTCCTATTGATTTCTTTTCTCTTAAATATTATCATTAAAGATATAACAACATATGATACAAAAATCATTGCAACTGCAGAGGATAATGCGAGTGTTTCCCCAAATAGTCCATAAGCTGCAAGGGGAAATATCAGATAAAATAGAGTCACTAAAAACATTATTTTTCCTGGAACAAAACGAAAATACGATAAAACTCCCATAAAGATAAGCATCAGCCCTTCAGCACTCAGAATCGCGTTTAAAAGAAGGAGAATTTCAGATATGACACCTATGGTGAGATTATCGGCAATAATTGGTAATAATCCAGCTATTACCCAGCAACTCCAGCCCGCAACAGGTGCAATGAATCTCTTCTTTCTTAGATTGATTAAGAATTCAATAGAAAGACCCAAACCAATTATTCGAATAATAGTTAAAAGAATTAAGTTGTAGAACGAGAGAAGATTCATTTTCATTCAGCATCTAGTAGGTCTCAAGAGTACACTTTTTTGAATCCGATAGCATTTAAAATACTTCTCAAATTTGTAATCTCCTCCCTTTCCTTTTAGAAGTAAGTAATATTCACAGAACTAGTGTGTTTTAGGAAAAAAAAGAATGTTAAAGAAATAGTAACACTGATTGAAACTATTCCCCGAGGAATTGCATCATTTTATTTTCATGTACAACTTCTTCTTCTAAGATATGCATCATGAGGTTGTAGGTTCGAAAATCTTTGTCTTTAGTTAACTCCATGAGTTTGTTATAGACTCCAATGGCACATCGTTCATCCTCTTTTATTAAATCTGCCATAGCGGACAAATCATTGGCATCTGGTAGGGTGTTTGGATATTTACAATTTGCATGTTGGTTGACTTCATCCCATATAACAATTGGCTGACCTCCCAGCTCAAGAATTCTCTCAGCTAATTCATCAGCGTGTTCTAGCTCTTCTTCTGCAATTTCTTTCACTGCATCTGCAAATTGAAAGGATCCCCTGCCATTTGCGATAGTTGCTAAACTAAGGTATTGAAAGTAGGCTAACCACTCATCACAGTATGCTTTATTCAACTCTGCAATTATCTCTTCTTTATTTCCCTTTACAAGATCAACACTTTTTATTCCCAATCTTTACAGACTCCTATTATTGAGATAATTTTCATCACACACTTGAATTTATATATTTTTTTTGTTGTATTCAAATCTTTTTGAGCTTCTATTTTTATAATTCAGTTTAATTTTTTCGGAACTATAGTCTCAAATAATATTTGATATTTATTAATAATAAATATTAGTTAATAACTAAACTTTTGATTATTAATTAATATATATTAAAACAAAAGGATTTGAAAAATATGACAGCAGAAGTAGCTAGAAAAATGGTAGAAAAAGCTGGTATAGATGTCGATAAATTGTTGGAACTATTGATCAAAAATGCAGCAGCAGAATTAACGACATATTATTATTATACCATATTACGGACAAATCTCATTGGATTTGACGGAGAAGGTTTGAAAAAGATTGCTGAAGATGCAAGAATAGAAGATAGAAATCATTTTGAGGCATTGGTACCTAGGATCTATGAGCTTGGTGGAAAATTACCTGGTGATATGAAAGAATTCCACGATGTGTCAGCTTGTCCGCCTGCGTATTTGCCGAAGGATATTACTGATGTGAAAGAAATTGTGAGAGTCCTTCTAAAAGCAGAACAGTGCGCAGTCCGAGGATACACTGAAATCTGCAATATGACCGTTGGGAAGGATCATAGAACCTATGATTTAGCTTTAGCAATTCTACACGAAGAGATTGAGCATGAAGCATGGTTCACAGAATTTTTGGGAAAAGGGCCCTCTGGACATTTTCTCAGACCTAATGGCGTGAACAGTCCTTATGTTTCAAAGTTTCTTCACTAGAAACATTTACCCCTTTTCCTCTTTTTTAATTCAAAATTTTTTTTAACTGAATGTAGAATATATTGGTTAAATTCGGATTTATATCCTAACAATGTTTTAAGGAAGGATCACAATAAGATATACCAATCAGCGAATTTCTATCCTAGATTTTCTCAAGGACAATCTCAATCATCCTACAGTAGAAGAGATCTTTGAAGAAGTTAAGAAAAGCTTACCAAGAATAACTAAAGCCACTGTTTACAAAAACTTAAATGTGCTAACTGAAGAGGGTTTGATTAGGGAAGTTAATGTGAAGGGAGTTTCAAGATTTGAAGCAAAGATAGAAGCTCATCATCATCTTATTTGTAAATCTTGTGGGAAAATTACAGATTTTAATTCCAAAGAATTAATAGATTATGCTTTGCTATTAATACAGAATCAGAAAGATTTTAAAATTAACACTGCAGAAACTAATTTTTATGGCTTTTGTATAAAATGTAAAAATAAGGA
This sequence comes from Candidatus Hodarchaeota archaeon, assembly GCA_029856365.1. Taxonomy (GTDB): domain Archaea; phylum Asgardarchaeota; class Heimdallarchaeia; order Hodarchaeales; family Hodarchaeaceae; genus Hodarchaeum. The sequence continues at coordinate 9,572 of JAHQWW010000103.1, read as the reverse complement.
ATTATCAACACCATAATTCTTTTTGATCAAAATATGTATATAGAATAAAAAAATAAAGAGGGGAGTTTATCTCTACTTCAAGATTGGATATCTCTCTACAAACGAAAGCTTTGACCATTTTTCACCTAAGCCAAGGTAATTACCAACTGGTATTATGATGAACAAGAATAGTACAAGAATATAGATGATATGTTCATCGATTATAGGATTGAATACCATCGTACCTTGAGCAGGAGTAATAATCCACTCGGAAAGATATACTGAGATTAGAAAGATTATTGTAGAAATACTCGATAGTCTTACAAGAACCCCAGACATAAGGCCGATACCAGCAAACAATAGCATCCCCATATATGCAATATCCACTAATTGATATGTACCACCTAAGATGTCAGAGAAAAGAAAAGCAAATGGACTATTTTGATTCACACCATAGAATTTTAAGAATCCTTGTGTAGGAGATGCACCAGCAAGCCACGAGTTTTCAGGTGTCGTAGCGAACCCTAATCCAAACATCTTATCTAGGAATGGCCATAGAAACACAAATCCCATCACTATTCTTAATACACCAAGAGTAATTTGTTCAAAACTATATTTTTCATATTTAGAATTCAATTATTTTCCCTTCATAGGTTTGATAATACTAATTAACAATTGTTAAGTTTATATATATCAATTATATGATCTGATTTTCGGAAGATTTAATAGATAATTTTTATTTGGTTACATAGAAATCATGCCAAAAAAAGAACATGAATCATTTTTAGGTGCGAGAAAAGGTAGGATCTTATTCTCGATCATATTCACAATCCTACTTCCAATCTTTTCCTTGTTATCTCCACTTCTAGTAATAAGTTTTAATTTCCTTTATTTTCCCTTTACTCTAATTCATGAATTGGGGCATCTCTTTACAATAAGTCTATTTTTACCTTCTTTGAATCCTCACTTGGAATTTTATTTATTTGACGGTGAATTCTGTTGTGCTTGCTTAATTACTAATGAATTTCCTTATTGCTGGCAATCAATAATTGTTATGCTTGCTGGATCTGTTTCAGTAATGATTTTTACAATTCTTTGTAATTTTTCATTGCTTCGAATGAAATCGGAAATCTCGTACAATATAGGAAGGTATTATTTTATCTTTGGCTTGTTAGCTGATCTTCCCAACCTTTTACCAATCCACCCCTCTTCCTTAGGATTCATTACCGATGGTTTTGCGATAAGTACATGTTTATGTCAGATGGGGTATTCACCCTTTTTATCAAATGAATTGTCATATATTTTTTCTCTAATCTCGATTCTAATGATTCTGGCGTCCTTTTTCTTCCTCGGATATTTTTTTTATCGCTTGGGAGAACTTATAATGAATAAATTCGAGAAAGACTATGTAAATGAACCAGTATCATTCAACGAGTAATTCCCTTTATTTCAGTTTTTACTTATAACATCAATTTTCAATGTTCTTTTAGGAGCATCTTGGGCATTAATAGACCAATCATACTTTAAATATTCAATTCTTGCTCTTTTGTATTATTCAATGAGTGTTTTCCCAACATCCTGTAAATGATATAGTATGAATTTTTTCACTCCACCATAAATTTCAAAATCTTTCGCATACCACTTAAATATTGTATTTAAATACAAAATACCCTTCTCTGTATCTAAGAAGACATGATCCTTATCATTAATGAAGTTTATAGTAAGTGAATCTAAATGATTATCTAATGTTTCTGCATGGAAAAGCCTATCAGGTAAATTGGGACACGATTTTGAGGCACAAGTGATCGAAAAATGAATTCTAGGATCTTTGAAACGTTTTCATAAAATTTTATTTTCGAAATTGTGTAAGTTATTTTTTTTTCCAGCCACATTGAATCGCCTTAAGAAAAAGAATCTTATTTTGCTAAAAAGGGAAACATTCCCCTTCCATTTTGGATTTCGTTCTAACTCTAGATATACCCCTTTAATAATAAGGATATTGTTAGCATTCAACCAAAATGCGAACTCTTCATTACGATTCATACATTGTAAATCTGCTGTTTTCAAACATTGAACTTGATCTACTGCCCATTTATCTTCTTTCAGACTATTATAATCACGAGACCATTATTATCAATATAAGGTTTGAGTGCATTTAAATCGTCAAAATGAGTTGTAGGGGACATTATTACTCATTCATTTGACAGGAATAATATGATTAAAAGGAATGCTGGAAAAAAATCTAAAGGGCTGGTTATAGTAAATATTAATGGGTTTGCTTTTGTTGTTGTCTAATTCGAAAAAAGGACGAACATACTTAATAAATAAAAATATATTCCCGAAGATTGTTCAGAAATTTACATTTTCGATTAAGAAATGAAAAATGGTTCAATTTCTGTGAGAAAAGTTAGAGCTGATAGTTATGGGAAAAACAGAAGAAGATTTAATGGCAGCTTTTGCTGGTGAAAGTCAAGCAAATCGAAAATATCTAGCATACGCAATTAAAGCTGAAAAAGATGGATTTACTCAGGTAGGACGTCTTTTTCGTGCAGTTGCTCACGCTGAAACTGTACATGCTCATAATCACCTACGTGTTTATGGTGGAATCAACACGACACTTAAAAATATTAAAGCATCAATAGAAGGAGAACATTATGAATTCACTAACATGTATCCTGAATTCTTGGAGGACGCCAAGGAAGAAGGGAGGAAGGCTGCGGAACGGACGTTTGATTTTGCCAATCAAGTAGAGAAAATACACCATGACTTATATTCACGTGCGCTAAAAGCGGTTGAAAGTGGTAATGACCTTCCAGAAAAGCCACTTTACGTGTGTGAAGTCTGTGGTTACACGATTGAAGATGGGATCCCAGATAAATGCCCCATTTGTGGTGCCTCTCACGAGAGATTTATTAAGATAGAATAAGAAAATCTCTTTTTAAGAGATTCCTATATCTATTTTTTCTTCAATACTTTCCTTGAGCCAAGGTGATAATGGATTGACATTTGAAGAAGTGGTTAATAGAAGAAGAGCATATAGAGCATTAGAATCCGTCGAAATAACAAAAGAATTAATCGAAAAAACCGCACATATAGCTCAATTAGCTCCCTCATGCTTCAATAAACAACCATGGAGGTATATCTTCGTTTTCGAAAAAATCTTACTCACCAAATTGCAGAATGAGGGTCTTTCAAAAGGAAATAAATGGGCAAAAGCTGCTAGTATGATCATTGCAGTATTTTCCAGAATTGATTTGGATTGTGTAATAAGTGACCGACAATATTATCTATTTGATACAGGAATGGCAACTGCATTTATGATTCTACATTTAACTGATCAAGGTTTAGTTGCACATCCAATAGCAGGATTTGATCCAGTAAAAGTAAAGGAACTCTTGGAACTTCCTGATGAAATGCATCTGATAACCTTAATAATCGTTGGGAAAAAATCAGATAAAATTCCAGACTTTTTTGAAGACTATCAAAAAAAAAGTGAAGTAAAACGTCCTACACGAAAACCTTTAGATGAGTTCATCTACATGAATAAATATATCAAAAAATAATGTTAAATAATCCTTCTAGCTAGTTATTGATTCTTACAAAGTATTTTTTTGGAGCTTTACACCAAGGACAAACCCAATCGTCTGGAAGCTCTTCAAAGGGAAGTTCTTTGACTTCCTCATCATAGGTATATCCGCACATTCTACATTCCCAATTTCCACCTTGTTAATTGTTGATATTTACTGAAATCAAGACTTTGAGATTCAGAATAATATTTGCGAAGAAATAGTCTATATTATCAAAGATTATTGGGATTAATATATTTAATCAGTCCATTTAATTTTTGATATGGGTCTAGTTGATAACGAATTTCATATTGAAAAAATTATAATTCATCAAATCAATGTCTTCTTGAAGACTATGTATTTTATTCAAAGACTCTGATATAAGTGATGAATAAATGAAATTTAATACTTTATTAGATGTCTTCAAAAGAAAAAAACAACCTACTCAAATTAGTTTAGAATATATCATTATCTGTCAAAATTCGGGCCAACCTATCTATGCAAAATGCTGGGGTAATGTCTGCGGGATGTTGGGAAAAAAAGACGAATTAATGACAGCATTTCTGGCAGCAGTTTCCACAATGCCAAGAATGTTTGCTGAATCAGATAAAAAAGTCCATAGTATGAGCATTGGATCATTAGAATTGTTATTTTCATATACAGAATCAGAAAATATTATATGTTTGGCATTTCCAAAGGGAGACGTAAATAAAAATACAATGGAAATTGTAAATAATCTCTTCAAGGATATCTCTCAGTTATTAGATGAGGATTTTCCTGAAACACCCTGGGACCGATTAAACGATCCAAAAGTCCGCTCATTTGAAAAAGAACTGCTGAAGAATGCTATTCACCCTTGGTTTCATCTTGTATTAACAAATAATGGAGATAAACACGAAGATAATTGCCCAATATGCATGCCAATGATTTTAAGATCATGTTCCTGATCTAATTACCCAATAATTGTTTTAATGTAATCCCAATAATATTAATAAGAATATATTAAATTATGTGAGGAATAAATGAAACTCAAATCCATACTAAATATTTTTAAAAGAAAGAATCAATCTAGGGGAATTAACTTAGAATACCTCATCATCTATCAAGATTCGGGACAACCGATTTATTCTAAGTGTTGGGGAAATGTTTGTGGATTGTTAGGAAAAAAAGACGAATTATTGACAGCTTTTTTAGCTGCTGTCTCCACAATGCCAGGGATGTTCGCTGAATCAAACACTAAAGTTCATAGTATGAGTATTGGGTCTTTGAAATTATTATTCTTCTATACAAAATCAGATAATATTATTTGTGCAGCATTTAAGGAGGGAGATGTTAATACTGAAACAATGGAAATTGTCAATAACCTCTTCAAAAGTATTTCTTGGTTATTAGATGAGGAATATCAAGAAACTCCCTGGGATCGATTGAACAATCCAAGAGTCCAAGCATTTGAAAAGGAACTGCTTTCAAGTATAATCTACCCTTGGTTTCATGTCGCCTCACCCATTAATGGAAGTTCTCATGATGAGAATTGTCCTTTATGCATGCCTACGATGCTAAAAATGGATAAAAATCTCCCTGTCTGGGGAAGAATCAAGGACAGTTATTCAACTAAGACTCAATCACTAACAAAAGTTGAAACACACAGTGGTTCTTTGCAAATAGGTGATCTTGCTCCTGACTTTGTTGCGGAAACAGATAGAAGTGAAATAATAAGACTTTCTGATTATCGAAACAAAAAAGATGTTGTTCTCTTCTTTTACCCCAAGGCGAACACTCCAGGATGTATTATTGAAGCACAAGGATTTCGTGATGCTTATAATGAGCTGAAAAATCTAAATGCAGAAGTCATTGGGATCTCGGTTGATAACATTACTGATTTACAATCCTTTAGAAACGACCAAGAGCTTCCATTTCCACTTATAACAGACATAGAAAAAGATATTTCAACCAAATATGGTTGTTTAAATGACGAAGTTGGATTGGCTAAAAGAACAACTTTTCTAATCGATCGCCAAGGGAAGATTAGAAATATATGGGAGCTGTCAGGGACATTTGCTCAAGAACGATTGTCTCAACATGCTTTTGAAATTAAAAAATCTATTTTAAACCTAAATTGATATAATTTGTTTTTATAATTATAATCCAGGTGATTGAATTTTGGTAGGTTTATCTGGTGATTTTGATGTCATTGTTGTAGGAGGTGGCCCAGCAGGGCTTTCTGCTGGAATTATTTCTTCTCTTAAAGGATTAACTACGGTAGTTTTCGAGGGAGGAACGTGGGGAGGACTTTTAAGTACTATATATCCAAAAAAGAAGATCTACAATTATCCTGGTACGCCTCGTATCCGTGCAGAACATCTCGTTTCAGAGTGGGTTCGACAAGCTGCGGATCACGGAGTTCATCTCATAAAAGAACGAGTGACAAAAATACGTAAGAATTTAGAAGTTGAAACTTCCGAAGGTACAATCTTTCAAGCAAAATCAGTCATCATTGCCACAGGAATGAAACCGAATGAACTTGGGATCCCTGGTGAAACAAAACTCTCTAAGAAGGACAGAGGCGTATATCCATATGTGATCGAACCAGAAATCTTTTACAATCGTCGCGTACTAGTTATAGGGGGGGGAGATACCGCTATTGATGCGGTTATAGATTTAAACAAAATTGCAAAAAAAATATATCTAGCACACCGTCGGAGTGATTTCAGGGCATCAGAGACAAACTTGGAACTAGTAAAAAAGGAAAAAATGGCTGAAATTTTAACAAATGTAACTATAAAAGAGATTCTTGGGCAACTTAAAGTAGAAGGAGCTATCCTAGAGGATGTTAAAACTAGAGAGAAAATAGAACTTAACGTTGAGAAAGTCATCCTCGCAGTAGGGTTAACACCAAACACTGAAATTTTTCAGGATTTAGGTTTAGAATTCCAAGGAAAGTTCCTTAAAACTGATGAACTTCAACGTACAAATATTGAAGGAGTCTTTGCTGCAGGAGATATTGTTACTCCCTACCAGTTAGCTACAGTAGCAGCTGCTCAAGGAGCTCTAGCTGCTCATGGCGCATATCTTTATATTCGCGATCCATACTGGAAACAAGAACATATGAAAGATAAATCAGAGATTAAACGACAAATTCTCTAAATTCACTTAATCATAAATGGCTTTGAGGACTTCTCTCATGTGGTAAACCTGCAAATTGAAGTGAGAGAATTAATCATTTGACAAAAGAAAATCTCTCTCTTTTTCAAATAACCTAATTAATCTTCCAAGAATAGCTGATTCATCATGAGAGAAGTACTCAACTTCATTTGAAATCTCCTTTACAGCTGGGATAAAATTTTTCAAGAAAGTTTCCCTATTTATTCTTTCAGTTTCCGCCAATTTCCTAGTTCTGCGAGCTATTGTGAAAGCTTTGTAAAGAAGTTCTTTACTTTTCCCAATGTGGTGAATAATCTCTTTATCTTCTTCAGATAATTTATTACTAAGAATAGCCCCTTTAAAAGCATTTAGAACCTTATCAAAGCCCCCCAAGCTTGGATGTAACTCAACTATATAGTGTAATATATCTCGAATGTTGATTACCCGAATCGGATCATCTTCAATGATTGCATAGGAATATCCTTGAACTTCCATCATATGGAGAGCATATGCTACTGAATCAGTCTTTTTGAGAACAACAGGCGATTTAAGCATTGCTTCTCGAATTGGTTTATCTAAATTTATTGGTGATTCATTGCATACTCTTCGAAGAAGAGATCGTTCTGTAAATATCCCTTTTATCGATCTATCTAATCCAATAACGACCACTGAGCATTTTTGATGATCAATCATCAACCCAACTACTTCTTTAACTGGTTTATCTGGCGAGACTTCAAGAGCTAGAGATTCTTCTCCTCCAACTTCCCCAAGACAATCCTCTAATATTGCTTTTTCGATTCTAGAATCCGTCATTGGTTTTCTTTCTTCGATAACAATATCACTATTACAATTGGAACAGTAAAGCGATCCAGGTAAATTCTCATGTCCACAAACAGCACATCTTATCATCAAAGTTACCTCTTAATTTAAATTAGCAATTAGTTTCTTCAAACTAGGTAACATTCCAAGTTTCTCCTTCACAAAGTAAATCATGGAGTGATTTGGCACGAGCCTCCTTGGCTTCTTTCATTGATTGTTCTAACATCTCATTATATGTTTCCTTTTGTATTGCTCGAAATATGCCAACTGGTTCAGGAAACTTAGGGTGCCGCATTCGTGATAAAAAGAATGCTAAGGTAGGTTCTGTGGCATATTCATCATGATAAAGTAAATCTTCACGGGTAAACCCTGCTTCTTTATATTTAATGACTTTAGGTGTTAAGCCGTGAAGAAAAATACCTTTTTCCAGATCTCGACCAAAAACCATCGGTTCTCCATGTTTAAGTTCTAGGATGTTATCATAACGTAATTCTTTATCTGTGGCGTATTTAAAAGCCCCATCATTAAAAATCAAGCAATTCTGATAGATTTCTATAAAAGCTGTCCCCTTATGGTTTGCAGCTCGTTGAAGAACCTCTCTCATATGGTCTCCGTATGAATAAACAGTTCTGGCAATAAATGTTGCCTCGGCTCCAAGTGCCCATGAAACAGGATTGACAGCATAATCAATTGAACCTCTTGGTGACGATTTTGTTTGTTTACCAAAAATTGAAGTTGGTGAGTATTGTCCCTTAGTTAAACCATAAATCTGATTGTTAAATAGAAGGATCTTGATATCAACATTTCTCCGCATTGCATGCATTAGGTGATTCCCTCCAATGCTCAATCCGTCGCCATCTCCAGTGATTACCCAGACTGAAAGGTCAGGACGACTACATTTAAGTCCAGTGGCGATTGCTGGGGCCCTACCATGAATAGTATTCATTCCATACGTATTCATATAATAAGGAAATCGCGAGCTACACCCAATACCACTAATGAAAACAATATTCTCTTTAGGTATGTCTAAAGTTGGTAAAACTTTCTTAATATTAGCCAAGATACCATAATCTCCGCAGCCAGGACACCAGCGAACATCAAGATCTGTAGCAAAGTCTTTTGGAGCTAAAATAGAAGCTGTATTTTGGTTTGAGGACGATCCTTTCATTGTATTATTTCACTCCTAAGGCATCCAAAATTTTATTTTGAATCTCTCTCACTTGGATTGGTCTTCCCTGTACTTTTGTTAACCCAATTGTTTCTATAGAATACCGTGCTTGAATTAAAAATTGTAATTGCCCTAAATTCATCTCAGGAATTAAGATATTTTCATAAGAATCTAGAATATCGTTCAAGTTACTAGGAAAAGGATTGAGGTATTTCAGATTTGCATTCGCAACACTATAACCCTGTTTCCTTATATTTTCCGACGCTGAATGAGCTGCTCCATATGTCGAACCCCAGCTGAGGACTAGTAAATCACCGTTTTTTGGACCTTCTATCTTCTGCTGTGGAATGTCACTTGCGATCCTTCTGATTTTTTCTGCTCTTATTCTGACCATTTTTTCATGATTTAAAGGATCATAACTGACATTACCAGTTTTCTCCTCCTTCTCAAGCCCCCCAGTACGATATTCTAACCCCTTAGTCCCAGGAATTGCCCATGGCCTGACTAAATTCTCATTACGAATGTAAGGATAGAAATTTGCAGAATTTTGAAGGATATCCTCTGATGGATGATGAACTTCTATTACTTGGTATTGATTTACATCAGGGATTCTCCATGGATCAATGTTATTTGCGACAAAACCATCACTAAGGATTATAACAGGTGTCATATATTTAGTAGCAAGTCTCACTGCTTCGATAGCAATCTCGAAGCAATCTCCAGGTGTTTGTGGAGCAATCACTGGTAATGGGGACTCTCCATTTCGACCAAATAGTGCTTGCAATAGATCGGCTTGTTCTGGTTTTGTTGGCATTCCTGTACTAGGACCTGCTCTCTGTACATTAATTATTACAAGTGGAAGTTCAGTAATTACTGCAAGGCCTAAGGCCTCAGTCATT
>JAHQWW010000102.1 GCA_029856365.1 Candidatus Hodarchaeota archaeon | reverse complement strand
AGCTCTCGAAATATTACAAAAAAGGGAGATTGCTGCTTGATGATTGATCAAAATAATCCCTTCAATCTTTTATTACCAACTCATGAAATAGGCGGCTTAAAATGCTCTTTCAGACTTTCTAAGACCACCAAATATATAAACACTTTAACTCAGATTTAAGATAGAGTAAATGATCAATTATATTTTATTGGTTTCATTGATGGTTCTGCTAAGTTTCTATCTATTCTCATTGTAATTAAGCCAATTATGAGACTATAATTAGCCTTGAAATTACGTTCTTTGGACATAGATTCAAAAAGACTCCTTATTCATCCTTCATAAATATGAATTCTTTTGAGCAGCAATTTCAAGTATAAAAAATGGGAGTTTAAATATAGGAGGGAGTATCTAAAATTGAAATTCAAAGAATTTAACCTTTATGTAGGAAGTATAAACAACCTTAAAGAGGAAAAAAATGAGTAAACACCATTATATAGACCATAGGAAACTACCACCACTTCCAAAAAGAGCAATTCGGGGTTTTCACAGCCCATGGTCGTCTCACAATGGTAAACCGTTTCACACGGTACATTTATGGGAGTTTACAAACCTCTATGTATTATTACGACGGGAAATGTGGGAAATCTTCTCAAACTACTTGAAAGGATTCACTCTGTCAGTAATCTCTCAACAGCTGAAGATAAGCCCAAATATCTTATCTAACATCCGTAACAATCCCCATCAAACGATAATAGTTCCCAACCTTCAAAAAATCTGCTTAGGCATAGGTTTAGATCTCGAGGTGGTGGAGAAATCAACTCAAGCAGTACGTTTTCACCGAAATGGTGAACTAGAAGCTTTATCGTTTCCTTTCAACATTGATATTTATGCTTGGAGGTTAATTTGTCATATCATCGGTGATGGTAGTGTTTCTGAAGATAAGGATCACGTATTCCCAAAACTTCAATGGAATCAACTTTTTAAACATCAGAATCATATACGTGCTCTCATTAAACGCTTAAGTCGTCTATCAGGTGGTAAAAGCATAAAGGTTTACTACCCTAAGGCATTAACTTATGCTATAATAGGTACAATGCCAGGGATAACGATACAGGATCTAGGTACTCCAAAATTCATCCAATATGTTTTTGATCTTCCTCTATCGTATAAAGATTGGAAAGTACAATTCCTTGCTGCTTTTCTTCTTGATGATGGTTCTGTGAGTAGAACAATATCTTTCACTCAGAAAGATAAAACTACTTTAGAATACATCATGCGTTTGTGCGACCAACTGGGATATGATCATTCACCTTACCCACCTCGGGTGAAAAGTCCAGATGTACATTATTTTCAACTTCGGCAAGCTGGGATTGAACAATTTCATGTTGACTTATATCAGTGCTTTTCACAGGACCCTCTATTGGGTCTTTGGCATAAGCAAGAGAAATTTCAATTGTTAGCATCATCTTTCTCACTCAAGAGAGGATATCAGATTCGCAGAGTAAAAGAAGTTTGTATAGCCATCATTAGGATACTTGGAGATCACCAAATTCGTAATACAAAAGAACTTCGGAACCATCCTGAACTCTATTCTCTACTAGAAGGGCAAAATCCCAAGAAATTTTACAAAAGACTAAATTACTTACTCAAAATGGGTCTCATTCGTGAGGTCAAGCTGAAGGGTACTTCAAAACGACAAAAATTTTGGGCAATTTCTCCTTCCTGTGACCCTGAAATTCTAATCCAAGAATTTCATAAAAATTATGGTCATCGCTCTCACCCACAATCTCGAAAACATAATTTTATAACCGTTACTATGGTTGAGGAGGCAAAAACTAGGCTTGTGGCACGTGGCATTATACCAACCAAAAAAGCCACTGCCCAAGAAGGAGGATTTTCCCTACAAGTACTTTACGATCGGGAAGATTTGCGTAAATTATTTGTAAATGATAAATAAGAATAAAAAAATCTAAGAATACCCCCTATCCCATTATAGAAAAGTAAAAAGAATATTCCCGTGAGGAATTTTTTTTTCAGTAAAATATGAAAGATAAACTCCAAACTTTCACATTGACTTGCATTAATGCAAAATATTTCAATCTTCATGGAAATTAATAATCCTCCGAGTCTCTATTCAAAAGAATCTTTGATTTCATACATAATAAGTATGTTTACCTTTTACAAAGCTCTTGAATAATTTCAGGTAGAATAGATGATGTTATGACAACTAATCAATATGATACATTCAATAGCTTGCTACCAACTCATGAGGTGGGTTCTATCAGGAAGCTTAACGCGACGATTCTTGCCCTTCAAGGGAGAAAAATCCCCTCAGAACATCTTGAGGAAATTAATTATTGGTGGGCTAAGTTAGATCTGGGAGATCCTGAAGAAGCTATCTCAATTCTTCTAAATAGACCAGTTTCCAACGCGAAAGATATCGATGAGTGGCAAATGGAGGTGTTAAAGCTAAGATTACGCTTTAATGTTCGTTTTTTAGAAAGTACAGGCTTAGATCATGTTTTTAGTGGAGAAGCGTGGAGACGAGAGATGTACGAGCATGCTGCCAAAGATATCGATGGTATTTATTTAGAAAAAGAGCATATCCGCTCTTTTGATGATCGTTTTTATAAACCAGGCGTTCGTGTAAAAAACGTGGATGTTCAACGTAAAAAAAAGATTTACATCGATGAATTGGAGTACACTCAAAAAATAGCCAAAAAGCCCCTCCGATTTTGCTTTACTGGTCCTTATACAATTTTTAATTGGACAATTAAACCCTCAAGTGATTCTCAATTCTTATTTGATTTAGTAGACAATGTGTTCATCCCTGAGGTGAGAGAAGCGATTAAGGCGGGGGTTCGCTTTATTATTTCCGACGAACCTGCTTACACTACTATTCCAGGTGACAGAGAGATCTATAAGGAAGCTTACACCAGGTTTTTCAAAAGCGTTGGAGGAATAGCAAAAGAACATAATTGCAAGATAGGTTTTCATACATGCTTTTCTCATCGTTATGACATTCTATATGAAGATCTACCACAGGTTCCATGGGATTATTGCAGTCTTGAGTACGCTAATCGTGATTCTAAAACCCTTGGAACGTCTCATAGTAACCGTCCTGCATATAAAGAAGGAACAGAAAGTGTAATCAAAGCATATAAAGAGGGGAGCCGTTGTAAATTTGCCCTTGGAGTTTTAGAAGTTCATGCTGATCGTCGTTTTACTGATGAAGAGTTGCGGTCTGAAACCGCGTATAATCAACTTAAATTTCTTATTCGAGATCGACTTCTCTATCAAACAAGAGCCTTATATGATGAATTAGGAGAAGAAGGAGCGTTCTTATTATTAGTAGCTCCTGACTGTGGATTAAGACCCGTTCAAAAACTCACCGATCTCCATACAATGCTATTAGCAATGGTTGATGGGGCTAAAGAAGCCAGATCAACATTAATCAATGAATTAGATTTGTCTTCCTACAAAATAAATTGAATAAAATATTACTAAGAAATAAGGAATGAAGGAATGGAATAATGGTTTCTACACGACATTTATTTACCTCTGAATCTGTTACTGAAGGCCATCCTGATAAAATGGCTGATCAAATATCAGATGCAATTCTAGACGCGATTTTAGCGAAAGATCCTGGTGCCCATGTAGCCTGTGAGACGTATCTGACCACTGGAATGGCTTTAATCGGTGGAGAAATTTCAACAGAGACATATGTTGATATTCAAGACATTGTTCGCAATAAAATCAAAGACATTGGCTATATTGATTCTAAAATGGGTTTTGATTACAACTCGGTTGCAGTGTTAAATGCTATCCATGAGCAAAGTACAGATATCACGCAGGGTATCGAAAGACCTCGTCCAGAAGACCAGGGAGCAGGAGATCAGGGGATGATGTTCGGGTATGCCTGTAGGGAAACTGACTCATTGATGCCCCTCCCAATTGTGCTAGCTCATGGCCTCACAAAGCAACTTGCTATTACACGAAAGAATGGGGAAATTTCTTGGTTACGGCCTGATGGTAAGTCTCAAGTTACAGTGGATTATAGTAATGGTAAGCCTTCTAGTGTGACCACTGTTGTCATTGCTGCTCAACATAGTGAGGATGTCACTCATGATGAAATCAAGGAGGATATCATTGCGAAAGTCATCAGGAAAGTGATCCCATCAAAATACTTAACAGATGATACCGAGTATTTCATCAATGAGACGGGACGTTTTGTTATTGGGGGTCCTCATGGAGACACTGGCTTAACTGGACGTAAAATAATTGTGGACACATATGGTGGTGTTGGATCCCACGGTGGAGGTTGTTTCTCAGGGAAAGATCCCTCGAAAGTAGATCGTTCTGGTTCTTATGCTGCCCGTTGGGCTGCTAAAAATGTGGTAGCTGCAGGATTAGCTGATGAATGTGAAATTCAGATTGCCTATGCGATCGGTGTGGCGAAACCCTTATGTATCAACTTAGACACGAGAAGAACTAATGTTATTCCTGAGTTAGACATCCTGCACTTAATTAAAGAGCACTTTGACTTTCGACCTGGAGTAGTGATTGAACAGCTTAAACTTAAACGGCCTATCTATGCTAAGACAGCTGCATATGGCCACTTTGGTCGTGACGATCCAGATTTTACTTGGGAAAAGATCGACAAGGCCCAAATTTTACGCGAAGATGCTGGATTATAATTTTCTCCAAAAATTATGAAATTCTTTCCTCAGTGATGTCAGTTAATTGTTTATTATGAATCTGGCGCCTCCTTTGTTTCTATCGGATTTGCGGGGGTGAAAAAAGTCTTTTCAAAGAGTGTCCACACCATTGCTAAAAATACACCAATGGTAAAGAGGAATAAAAACCAATCTAATATATTGAAAAGTAAGAAGAACCATACAATGTAGACATTTCCGTTACTCACTACAATGGGTTCTTTTAATATCCAAGTACCGAAGGAAGTCATGATACTTAGCCAAGAAGCACAAGCAAACACGATAGTCATTGTAAACCAAACATTTAACGTCATTAGATGATTTTCGAATAGGTATAGAGCGAAATTTCCACTTGAGTCTTGGATATGTAATCCTATTGCTAAGAAAAAGGGATAGCCTTTTCCTTCATCTAATACTCTATCCAGCCACTCTCCCTTTTTGCTTGATGTTCCTCTCAGTCTCGCTAGTTGGCCATCGAGACCATCAACAAGAGCAGACAACCAAAGACATAACCCAACTAAAAAGAGTAATATAATGTTTTCCTCAGCGATAATTAAAATTATTGATCCAAGAATAATTAAGAAATAATGAAACCATGTGATTCGATTTGGAGTAATAAAACCGAACGGATAGAGAAATCGGGCGATAGGCATGGATATTTTTTGCATGATTCGGCAAGTAATATCTTCTTTCCACAAGCTATCTTCAGATTTTTCTATCTTACTATGTGAGAACTTCGTGAATATTTTTTGTAAAGACATACCAAGAACTCCTAATATTCCTAATTTGGTTACTATTTTACATCGGTTTTGGTAGTTCAAAAATGATAGTTTTATTCTCCCTCAGATTCTCTCGAACTTTCATCAGCCGACAGATAAACCTCTACGTTTTTTAGATCTGTAAGAGTGTCAATATCAGCCCAGAAGCTTCCTGATACATCTACCCCCTTAACACAATCCCCATGACGTATCATCTGATTAACTCCATCAGTAACTGATACATTTTTACCTGAAACTTGTTTTAATCGTTTAAAAACACATGGAGAAAGACAGAAAAGACCAGTATCAATGGCAGTCCAAGTTGACAGATTTTTCCCAATATGTAAGATATTATTCTCGCTATCTGTGAAAACTTTCGTTGCATCTTCTAGCTGAATGTGAGAATTCGGAGTGAAATCAATGCATAAAGACAGATCAGTTTCCCTGTCCGATTCCAGTTTAATTGTGTGATAATGAGGTGCTTCAAATAAATGATCGCACATGGCTAAAAAAAAGCGATCATTCACATAAAACTCGGCTGCAGAGAGTGATTTCCCATTTCCTTTTTTATAATCCAACGCATAAACACAATGCAAGTCGAACGAGTACTTTGAGGCATTAAGTTCGACATATTCTTCTATGAGTTTTTTCTTATAACCAGTAATTATAATGGTTGTTTTAATCTCTGGGAGATAATTTGCAATGTTATCCAAGGCAAAATCTATAATTGGTCGGTTGCGGAGCTTTATTAACGCTTTGGGAATAGAAGAAGGTAATTGATTTAATCTTGATCCGAAACCTGCTGCTAAAATCACGAAAGTCTGAGCCATCAAAGACACCATTGAAGCTTTACAAATCAAACATCAGAACTTCTTACAACTCTTTATTATGTTCAGAAAATGTACATAATCTTTATGAAATGAGTCAAAAACATTTGTGGTATATCTTACTTTCATGTTTGATCTCCATTATCGGATAGGAGGGGAATTTTTAATTACTTTTGAATACTTGTTTTTAACTTAATTCTGTTTTACAGGGTCTTAGTATTCTCTGACTGGAAAATAAGAAAAATTCCTTTTACTTAGTTATTTTAGTGTAATTACACCTTTTTAGACAAATTTTATCTTCATTGGTTTTTGCTAAAGGAACAGTCTTAATTTCGATATTATTGATAAATCATGAATCTTTTGTGTTCAGTTCATAGGATCAATAAATGAATCAATATATTTACCGAGTTACTATCTTTTAATCTCTCCATGGTTGGAGACATTTCACTATGTGACAGAGTTTCAATTTGGAGCTTGATGGATGTACCTCTCCAGGATATGTTTCAAGGCCCATTTACAAAGAAAGAATACACAATTTTTTTTATATTGTCAAGGATGTTGTATGGCCTGCTCTATTGAGCAGTATTTAGCCGTTAAACAAGCCAATCTTGTTCGTTTAAATTTTCTAAACCGAGCTCCAAGGGATTGTGATTAATGAATAATTCTTCCGAAAATGAGGGGATGAAAATTCATCAAAAATGGCTCGAATTATCATTAGCAATAACTTTAATTATTCTAAACCTTATTATAGTTTTTTTAGAACCTGTACCTGAAGCAATATATTCTTTTGCCCCTGTTATCATTCTTACAATAGTTCTATTTGTTATTTGGGTTTCAAGGTGGATTTCAGCATCTGATTTTTTCTACAATAGGTTATTTCGTACTTGGGTTGTTCCTTTCATAATATCAGCCATTGTGATAACCTTATTCATGGATTGGAATACAGAAATAGTTCATGTTTACAGAACATTATTTTCTGCTCTTTCTAATGGCCAAAATCCTTATTTAGAACCAGTAATTTATCATCAATTAGCTGATGGTTCCATATCATACTCTTATTTTAACTATCCACCCGCAGAAATTCCAATTTATCTATTATTCTACATTTTATTGAATCAGTGGGATTATAGAGTGTTAGTTTTTGTTAATTTTATAGTTAACGTATTTGTAGCACTCGTATTTGCTATCAAAACTCCAGACTTGAACTGGGATGCGAAACTTCCATACGTACTATTACTAATTGTAACCTCCTTATATTATAGCGCTTGTACAACATTTTTATCACTTATAATAGCAAGTATAATAATGCTTGAGGAGGAAATAAATTCAACCAAAACGAAAAGAATTGGTCTGATTATAGCTATAAGTATTGGTCTTCTTGCTAAATTCTACATATTACCATTTGTAGCTATTTATTTTTATTCCAGAATTATTGAAAAGCATGAATGGTCGTATTTCATTGATGCTGTCGTAATTCTGTTTATTGATTTGTTAATTATTTGGCCTTTCGGCTGGTTTAATGTTGTCCAAAACACGATTCTCTTTAATCTGAATTTAGACCTACGATCAGAAATAACGTCTTATTATTTCAATCCAATTTCAGCATTATTTTATTTTCTAAATGTAAAAATGTTGTATGCCCCGTTTGTGGTAATTCTATTTTTTATCGCTATCATTACTACTAGACATCTTCCTTTAATCAATAGAATTGTCTTAGTGTCAGCTTTTTGTCTTCTTCTCTTTCCAACCCCCGAAGATCAGTTTCTTGGGAGTCTATTCGGACTTCTAGTACTCTCCAAGGTTGCTGAATTACGTCTCAGCTCACAATCTATCGTGAACGAATCTCATTCAAAGTCCCATTATTTCAACGTGGGATGAATTGGGAACATCTCTTAATAGCTATATCCTACTTTCATGTTTGAAGTTTTAATTATTTTTAAAAAGGAGTTTCCAAATTACCAACTTTTACATCTCTACATGACTTAATTAATTCGAGATTAATTTGCTTAGACCTGATGAAAATGGCCACTAAAGTAGCTGTAATTGGCATGGGCTATGTTGGGATTCCCATTGCCGTCTTGTTGGCTGATACTGACATCTTTGAGGTTATTGGTATTCAAAGACGTTCAAAACGATCAGGGTGGAAAATTGACCATATTAATCAGGGAAAATGTCCAATTAAAAACGAACCTGGACTTCCAGAATTAATTACCAGAGTTGTCAAAGAGAAAAAAACGTTTTCAGTAACGGATGACATTTCTAGCGTTAAAGCAATGGACTATGTATTAATTGATGTTCAAACACCAACCGATGAAAATAACATTCCACAATATGTGTCATTAAAAGAAGTTTGTCATCAAATTGGGGAACATCTCTCAAAAGGTACAACAGTCATCATCGAATCAACCTGCGCTCCTGGTACAACAGATTTCATTGTAAAACCTATATTAGAAAAGATATCTGGACTGGAGTGTGAGAAAGATTTTTTCCTCGCTTTTGCTTATGAAAGAGTCATGGTTGGTAGGTTGATTTATAATATCTTGAACTATCCCCGAATAGTGGGTGGGGTGGGGTCCAAGAGTTCAGAAAAAGCAGTTTGGTTTTATAAACAAGTTTTGAAAAACGATATCATCCCAACAACTGCGTTAACAGCTGAGCTTGCAAAAGTAGTTGAGAACACCTATCGAGATGTCAATGTTGCTTTCGCAAATGAAATAGCCTTAGTTTGTGAGTCGTTAGGAGTTGACGTTTATGAGGTAAGAAAACTTGTGAATAATCTCCCTTTTATTAAGGGGAAAGGAAATCCTCATCGTAATATGCATCTACCTGGCGCAGGAGTGGGTGGCCATTGTCTTCCGAAAGATCCTTGGTTATTAAAATATGGATTAACGCAGTACGGAAAAAAGGCTGTAAAACTTAATGTAGTAGAAGCTAGTCGCTTTAGAAACATGAATATGCCAAGACATGTTGTAACTCTATTGGAGGAGTGTTTTACCGAAACCAACCGACAATATCCCCACGATTTAAAGATTGCTGTCCTTGGAGTGGCATTTTTAGAAGATTCAGATGATCCACGAAATACTCCCACAAAAGACTTGATAAAGCTCCTAGACGAAAAGAATTATCAATATAATGTTCATGATCCGCATGTTCGCCAAGAAGCAGTTGAGTTTCCTTTTTCAACGAATTTAGATGAAGTTATCAACGATTCAGATGCTTTTATCGTTGTTACGGCACATCAAGAATACAAGGACATGGATTTAGCTCACAAAAAATCAATAATGAGAAGAAATCCCATAATAATTGATGGAAGAAGGACATTTGATCCCGAAGAGGTTGTTAAATTAGGTTTCAGTTATCGAGGAGTGGGACAAGGACAATTCCGATGTTAATAGGAAAAGAATATTGTTTTCTTCTTTTCGTCATCTATCTAAGAGTCCTGTCCCATTGATATATGTTATAATCTTTGTAACACACTCTTCAGGTGTTTCTTTATCTGTTTCAAC
Organism: Candidatus Hodarchaeota archaeon; assembly: GCA_029856365.1. GTDB lineage: Archaea > Asgardarchaeota > Heimdallarchaeia > Hodarchaeales > Hodarchaeaceae > Hodarchaeum. Next base: position 3,822 of record JAHQWW010000102.1, on the reverse strand, counting down.
AACTATTTCTGGGTTTGGAGGTTCTTCATATGGGTGGCTTATTCCAGTAAAATTCTCTATTTCGCCAGCAATCGCTTTCTTATAAAGACCTTTTGTATCTCTCTCAATACAAACCTCCACTGGGCACTTGACGAATACTTCCATAAAATTGGTTGTTTCTTTCCGAGCTGCTTCCCTAGAAGTAATGTATGGAGAAATAAACGAGACTAAAGTGGCCACACCATTCCGACTGAGCAGTTTAGCTACAAAAGTGACCCGTTCAAGATTGGTTTTTCGATCTGCCTCTGTAAAACCTAGATCCTTTGTTAAACTTTGACGAACTATATCCCCATCAAGAATCTCAACCTTTTTACCTAAGGTTCTTAATTTTTCAGCAACCCTGCTTGCTAGTTCACTTTTTCCAGAACCAGATAAGCCAGTAAACCATAGTACAAATCCATTATGTTCTTGTGTCATTTAATATCACTTTTCCATTGAAATCTGCAGGTTTTTCTATATCAAACAGCGTGAGAATAGTCGAAGCTATGTCTTCTATTTTCGCATCTATCTTACCTTTCGGAAGTTTTTCCTTTGGATCATATAAAATATACATCCCATCCCAATCATGCATTGCATCATCAGAACCTAGATCATTCTCAAGGAGGTACAGGGTATCATGGCCAATTGTTCCAGCTGCTCGCCAATAAAGGTCATCAAATATTACCATTAAATCAGGATAGTCTCCCTTGGGGTTGTCGTAATATTCCTCGGGACGAAAAACAATATTTTTCATTGTTCGTCCCTTATCATCCTTTAGATTGAGTAATTTTTTCTTTAGTTTTTCAAGCTCCTTTTCATAATCTTTTGCTCTTATAACTCCTTTCTCTTCCCTTCCTTGAACATTTAAAAAAAGTTTTGAGCAATATCCTCCCCATGCCCATGCTTTGGTCTTTGTCCAGTTAACTTCTGCCTCTGATAATCGCATTTGTTTGTCAGGGATTTGTTTTAATACTAGATACTTTTCTTTAATCAACCATTCATTTATACAAAATGCTCCTCTCATGGCTTTAACACCATGATCAGAAGCTACAAGAATGTAGGTATTGTCATCGATTAATTCAAGGATTTCACCAAGATATTTGTCTATTGCTTTATAATAATCACGAATAACATGTTGATATTTGCTGTTGGGCTCATACATATGATGTGTTTTGTCATAGTAGCGCCAAAACGCATGATGAACCCGATCTACGCCAATTTCTACAAATGCAAAAAAATCCCAGGGTTTCTCTTTAAGCAATCGCATAATCATGCTCATGTGATTATCTAGCATTCCAAACAGCTGGTTGTAAATATTATCACGATCACCAGAGCGGTAATCAATATCTGGAATATATGGACCACAATCCTTTTCCAGTTCTTGCTTTAGTTCAGGAGGATAAGTATAATTGCTTTTTGAACTGGGGGTCAAAAAACAACTTACTAACCAACCATTTACTACTGGGGGAGGATAGCTTGGAGGGATTGCAAATAAACAAGATTTTCGTCCTGTTTTACTAAGTATGTCCCATATTTTTGGTTCTTGGATATTTTTTGAAGTAGCTATTCTAATCTCTGTGTATGAATTACTCTTTCTATGACGAAAACCGTATAATCCAAGTTTTCCAGGTGTTTTCCCCGTAAACATGACCATCCAGGCAGGGATAGTAATTGGAGGCATTGATGATCTTAAATTACCAGAAAGTCCATTATTGATCAATTTAGATAAGTTTGGAAGATCATCTCGAAATTCTTCAAAAATTAATCGTGGAGAAGCACAGTCAAGACCTATAACTAACATTTTACGATCATTCATTATTTTTCCGCCAATATTCTCATTCAACAAATGGATTTTCATATTGGAGGATGATATCCGCTACTTCAGGTCTCATTAACTCTTTAGGAGGATGTTTTCCTTCAATAAGCATCTTCCGAATCTTTGTACCGCTGAAATTTATATGATGTTCAGAAGAGTGGGGACAAATTTTCTCATTTACCACCGATCCACATTTCGTACAATGAGAGAAAGATCTAAAAAACAATGGAACAATTCCAATGTCTGGATAGTCATCAAAAATATCTTGAGCTGCAAATGGAGGGTAATAGTTACCTACCCCCGCATGATCACGACCAATAATAAAATGAGTGCACCCATAGTTTTTTCTCATGATAGAATGGAAAATAGCTTCCTTGGGCCCTGCATATCGCATTTCTGTCAGAAGTGTAACAAGAACTGAACGTTCTCGCAGATAGTAATGATTAATTAGTGCATTGTAGGATTCTAAGATTACTTCGTCTTTAAAGTCTCCTGGTTTCTTTTTTCCTATTACAGGATTTATGAAGATCCCATCAACAAAAGTTAGAGCTGCTTTTTGTACATACTCATGTCCGATGTGGGGAGCATTTCTTGTTTGAAAACCTACTATTGTTTTCCAACCTTTTACTTTGAATAACACTCGAGTTTCTTTAGGTGTTAACCGATTTTCAGGAAAGGGAACCTTAGGTCGCTTTAAGAGATTAATGGTTCCTCCTAGTAAGACCTCTTTTCTTTTGTATATTCGTTTGACTCCGGGATGTTTCTCATCTGTAGTGTTAAAGACTGCTTTTACCCAGTGTTTTTTATCTGGGATGAACTTATCTTCAAGATCCAAAAGTGCTACTACTTCTCCTTGATATGATAAAGCAAATTGATTCCCCTTTTCAAGAAGGTTTGCCTGTTCTTTGTCAACAGCGAAAGTAATTGGAATGGTCCATGCTAAGTCATTCGTCAAACGACCTGTGTCCAATACAGAGTCTACTTCTTGCTGTATCATATATCCTTCCAGTGGACTGAATGTACCTATTGCAATATTTTCAAGCTCAATAAATGTTTCATAGTCAATAGGAATTGGTTTAAGTTCTTTAATTTCTTCTTTTATGCGGTTCAATTGATTATTTGATAATACTTGGTCTACCAGTTGCCCTCCATGTGGTCTAGCCATTGTTGTAAACCCTCTAAAGATAACCTAGTTTTTCGAGACGTTGTTTTATTTTCTCTTCTTCTTCGGGATCAAGGTCTTCGGAACCCTCTACTTGCAATAATTGCAACAAGAGATGTTCAACATAATTATCAACTGAATCGAATTTATCTTGTTGTATTTTTCGCTCCAACAACTCATATAAATGTTTAGAAATCGTTATTGTTTTATTATCTTTGTCCATCGTTGTTTACCTGCAGCCATAATAATTTTCATATAAAATGAATACTATATCATAATTTTGAAGGGTCATAGAATTATGAAAGAAGAAAAAAGAATATTTAATTAACTATTATGATAAGAGAGAAATTCGATAAAACACCAATAAAACTTTAATCACATCATGACCATCAAAGAATTGATATAATTAATTGGGTATGGAGATTTTAGACAATTTTGGATCCTGAGAGTGATGGCCCCTCAATTTTTCATGTGTACCCCAATTTTTCGAGCTTTTCTAATAGCTTTTCTTTATCTTGTTCTGAAAAAGGTTCTTTTCCTTTCTTCGTCTCTGTTACTAACTCACGGAGAACATAAACAGTGAATCTTGAGACCGATGTGAAACCAGTTCCTTTAATGCGTTCTTGAATCTTTTCATACAATATTCTTGGAATAGAAACTGTTGTATAATCAGTTGGACTCATTTAATCACCGTATTTTTGGACTTGATCCTCGAGAATGTATAGAAGCACTTTAAGTTTTAAACTAGCACAATCAAATATATAATTTTTTGTCATTTTTTTATCATTAGATAAATATCCTTCTATTGTATAATAACTTTCCACTC
>JAHQWW010000101.1 GCA_029856365.1 Candidatus Hodarchaeota archaeon | reverse complement strand
TCCCATCTTGCTTAATAGCAGTTATTTGCTTCCTAAGATCATCAAATGCTGCTCTACTTGTTCTTGTTACTTCGGATTTCTTTTCCTCGATGTATTCCCGATTAGATTCAATATGGTCTTCAGCTGCAGGCGAAATGCTGCTAATAGTAGTGATCAATTCACTCTGTTTATTTCGTAAGTTACTCCGAATGTCTGTGAGAGTAGTTTCGATATTCTTTTCCTGTCCTGATTGAAGAGTTCTGAATGATTCATTCACCGTATTTTCTAGTTGATCAAGTGTACTAGCATTTTTATCAATTGTATCACTGACAATAATCTCTGTATTATCGAAAAAATTCATCATGGAAACATCTAAATCAGATGCAGTTTCATCAAACTTGGTAGATGTATTCGCTTTGAATTCTTCTAAGGATGAATCAATTGCACTGAATCTATCTTCAACAGTATTCATTAAACTAGAGTAAGTACTTTCACGAGTCTGTTTATATTCATCGGAAACTTGAGAGATGACTCCTGAGAGCTGGTCTTCGAGTTTTTTCCCTATGACACCGATTTTATTTAAGTTAGTTATGAGAAGACCCTCTAAACTCCCTTTCATCTCCTCACGTGCACTAGTTAACCGAGATATAAGCGCATCAATTTGATTAAGAAATGAATCTTGGAATTTACTGAATGAGAGCGTAATATTGTCAATTTCATTATATAAATTTGTCTTAAGTTGATGTTCTAGCTCTGTTAACATATTAGCTTGGGAGCTTTCATCCGATGCCAAAGCACTTTGAAAAGATTTCTCAGTAGTTTCTTTAATCACGGAGAAAGCACTTTGATGCCCTTCTTGTACTGATTTCCAATCTTTAATCGCTTCAATCAGTTGGTTCTCAATCCTAGCTTTAACATCTGACTTTGCTTTTATTATGGCTTCATGAATGGCTTTTTGCATCTCTCTATTGTTAGCTTTTTGACTTGCCAGACTTTCTTCAAGACTATTCATCACACCATCGATACCTGCTTCTAAATCCTCTTTGGCCATCTCCAGCCGCCCCACAGAGTCACTTACGGTACCCGTAAAGATAGCATCAACATTAGTTTCTTTGGAGTCACTAAGATCTCTGATTTTAGCCTGAAAATCAGTTAATGATTCCAAAAATGAGGAGGTAATATTTTCAGTCATTTCTCTTTGATTAGCGCTTTCACTTTCTACCGTACTTACAATATCACGTTGAATCTGAGCTAATTTATTGGAAATGGAATCCTCAAATTCAGAGATTTGATCCCGTTGAATGGAATAAATATCACTCAAGCCAGTGTTGACTTTTCCCGCCATTTGAGAATAAATAGAAGAAACATCCTCTTCCTGTTTTGTTGATAAATTAACCATTGATTTCTGAAGTTTCTGAACACTGGAATTAATTTGTTCCAATAAATTGTTCAAACGGTCGTTTAATGCATCTTGCTCTGATACAATGGTTTTCTTCTTATAATCCTCTAATTCTCTTGTAAGATTATCGATATTATTTATTAAAGAGTTGATTTCAGAAAGAGTACTATCTTTGGATTGGGCTAGGCTGCTAGAAAAACTTTCTAACGCTTTTTTGCTTTCTTTTTGAAAATCAAGAATTCTCTTCTGAATTTGAGTATTTTCACTTTCAATCTTTTCTTTATGGTCTTTTATTCTACTAATTTTTTCATCCTGTTCTGTACTCATAATTCTCACCCGTTAAATATTGGTTTCGGGAGAAACCTCCACCGATTTAGGTGTAGTACTTGCTAAAAGGTTTTTAAAAAATTGGGCTTGTATATCTGAAGTATAAGTTCTGATTGCTTTATTAATTGCATCTATGGCCGAATTAACATCATCTGCTCCTTCAAATAGCTTGAATGCATGGAAATATGACGATCGGGCTAATTCTAATTGTTTTTGTTTATCATATCTTTCTGCATTTTGCAGATACAGCATAGCTGTACGTTGGCTAATATCTTTACGTTTTCGCTCATTCTTAACAAGACGATAAGATTCGATACTTTTACGATAAAGAGCTACCGTGTACGGGATTTTCTCCTGATTATAGAACGCTTGGGCACATTCTTCGAAGAAAACGCCACTACCCTCAGTATCTTTCGCCATTCGCAGAAAATTTCCTGTTAGAAGTGCTAGGCGGTATGCTTCAAAGAATTTCTTAGCCTCGAAAGCACTTTGATAAAGAGATTTTGATCGATTAGGGATGGATTTGTCTTCCAATCGTTCTGTTGAGTATGATGCCTGCTCTAATCGTTCCAGAACCTTTGGATTCATTTCAAATCCCATCATCATATCTGCTTCAAGAATCTGGAGTAGTAAACTGGCTTCAGCTTTTAAATCAACGACTGTAAGCCCTGACCCCAAAAGAGAAAATACAGCATAGCTTGGAAATTGGTAATAATCACCTAGCTTTTGAATTAAACCTTTAGTTTCTAAGCTATTGATTAAATCCTTTGGAATTCTCGCTGAGTCAAATGTTTCTTGGGGAACAGCATTTCGGGGGGAGCCTAACATCAATTGAAGTAATTTATTTTCTTCCTCATCAATTTTAAATATCTCTTGGAGAAAGGCCCTAAGTGCGAAGGTACGAATGAAAGGTTTAGCTATTTCTTGGATTATTCTCTCACTTTCATCTAATCCTTCTCGTTCAATTTTGTCTTCAGCCCATCGGACGACATCTACGACGAAAACAAGGTTGAAAGGTGAACGATCGCTCTGTTTTACAAGTTCATCACGTAATTGACTACTAGTCTGCAACTTTCCACGGGCAATTTTAGAGAGGAGAAGTTTTGAATCAGAAAAATCCAGTCTATCTAACACAAAATGCTCACTAATTTGGAGAAGTTCTTTAATCTCATCTAAGTTGTATTCTTGGATTGTACCAATAAATAATAATTGTGGAAATTTGCTTTGAAGAACTTTTAGCAGATCAGCTAGCCCACTAATTACATAGTTTTGACCAGAATCTGATATCCGATCAATGGGATCTAAAGCAATTACAATTGGGGATTTAGGAGGGCGAGCTGTTAAATTATTAGTAAAACTACTGATAATTTCAGATATTTGTGATTTCGGAGGAAATGATTTTATCTCTTCTTCCTTTGATCTCTTAAAGAATCCCTTCTTTTCTTCTGTTAAATAAGGTGAAATTGCTTGATATATATCACGGAATAAGTTGCGATTCATTTTTCCGCCCATTCCGACTGTAACTTGACCATAAGCCATCATCTCATTTCTAACGATCTCACCAAAAACGTTCAGCAAGCTAGTTTTCCCAATGCCGGGTGATCCAGAAATGAGTATGAAATTTTCCTTTAGTTTTTCTCCTTTAAAATCGGATAATATCGTTTCAAAGCGTTTCTCATGGCTTCGTCGACCTACGACTAAATGGGGTTCACATGGCTTCAAAAAACTATCATACGGACACATGTAGAGTTAACCTCGGTTAGACCAACTAGTTTGTACTTCAGTTATAAAAAATTTCACAATAACAGTGGTAAAGAGTTTCTAAAAACCCAATCAGCATCTAACTATTTTGGGAATAATTCTGACCAACGAACTGGAAAATTATCAGAAAAAATGAATAGAAGATCAATGTCTAGATAAAGATAAAACCAGAGTTTCAGACTTGAACTAGTTAAGATCAAGACGAAATGATATGATTTAAATAGTTTTAAATTGGTTAAAAATAATTCAAAAAAATTCTATAAATAATCGGAAAAAGTGCGAAGCTAAGGCAATTTCTAGGATAATTCTTCATACAATCAGTCTTGCGACCTACAAACAATACATTTTGCTTACTTATATGGAGAAATAGATATGAAAGATGGACTTGCCACGTCTTATGAACATCACGACATTGAAGAAGAAATCTATCAATGGTGGGAAGGAGAGGGCTTTTTCAAACCTGAAAAACAAATCGAATTGGGATTGGTAGATAGAAAAATAAGCCCCAGATTTTGTATCACTATTCCATTACCAAATGTAACAGGAATTTTGCATCTAGGTCATGCAGTCACTATATCCATTGAAGACACGATGACTCGATATGAGAGGATGAAACAGAAAGAAGCATTATTCATACCTGGTACTGATCACGCGGGAATTGCTACACAAAATGTCGTTGAAAGAGAATTATTAAAACAAGGAATTAAGAGGAAAAACTTGGGTCGTGAAAAATTTGTTGAAAAAGTGTGGGAATGGAAGTACATATACCAAGCTCGGATAACAGAACAGTCAAAACGAATGGGAATGAGTAGCGACTGGGACCGTGAACACTTTACACTAGATGCAAACTATGTAGAAGCTGTTCGAGAGGCCTTTTATCGGTTATATACTAAAGGCTTGATTTATCGAGGCGAATACATGATTAATTGGTGTCCTCGGTGTGAATCAGCTATTTCTGATCTGGAAACAGAATCTGAAGAAAAAGCCAGCCATTTATGGTATATCAAATATCCAATTGTAAGTAAGAGCTGGGAAAAACCTATTCATGAATGGGGAAGCGGAAAGTGGGCCGAAGGAGCATCAGATTTCATTGTTGTAGCTACAACTCGGCCCGAGACTCTTTTAGGCGATACAGGCGTTGCTATTGCGGCAAATCATAAGGAATATGGGAAATTTGTCACTAAGAAAGCTATTCTACCAGTAAACGCTCGTGAAATTCCAATTTTCGTTGACGATTACGTAGATCCTGAATTTGGAACAGGAGCTTTAAAAATTACTCCTGGCCATGATCCTAATGACTTCGAGATTGGCCAACAGCATAATTTAGAAGTAATAACTATTCTAGATGAAGCAGTAACTATGCTTCCTGAACATTCAGGTCCTTATGTTGGAATGGATCGATTTGAATGTCGGGAAGCTATTGTCAAAGATTTAGAGAAAGAAAGATTACTTGTTAAAATCGAACCCTATCTTCATCAAGAACCTCATTGTCAAAGATGTCACACTTTAGTTGAGCCGAGAGTATCTATTCAATGGTTTGTCAAAACCAAACCGCTAGCAGAAGCAGCCATGGATAAAGTCCGAAAAAAAGAAACAATAATTATCCCTAAAAGGGAAGAGAAAAGATTCTTCCAATGGATGGAAAATATTCATGATTGGTGTATCTCCAGACAACTTTGGTGGGGCCATAGGATACCAATTTGGTATTGTACTGACTGTTCTGAAGAAATCTGTCCTTCACCAAATGTGGATGACCCTCAAAAATGCCCAAACTGTAGTAGTAACAATTTAACACAAGAAGAAGATGTCTTAGATACTTGGTTTTCAAGTGGATTATGGCCCTATGCAACACTTGGTTGGCCAAATATTGAGAGTGCAGATTATCAACGATTTTACCCCACAAGTACAAGAGAAACAGGATATGACATTCTATTCTTTTGGGTAGCCAGAGAAATGATGTTAGGAATTGAACTAACAGGGAAGGTTCCTTATAAGACAGTGTATCTCCATGGGCTCATTCGAGATGAAAGGGGTAGAAAGATTAGTAAGTCTATGGAGGATGTCGATAAATACGATCCCCTACACATCATATTTGAACACGGGGCTGATTCATTACGATATGTTCTAATATCTAATAGCATTCCTGGTATTGACACAAATTTAGACCCAAGACAACTAGACAGTGCTCATCACTTTCTGAATAAAATCTGGCAATCAACTCGTTTTGTACTTAATAATATCCAAAAAGATGAAAATATCCAAACAATAAATGAAATCAAGAAAGAAGACCTTGGTATTCCTGATAAATGGATTTTATCCCGATTAAATCAACTTGTAAAAACAGTTACAGAATGTATGGAGTCATTTGATTACCTAAGGGCCTCACGCGAAATTAAGAACTTCTATTGGAATGAATTCTGTGACTGGTACATTGAAATATCTAAAATTCGTCTATATGGTGAGAATGAAGAAGAGAAGATCATTCCTAAAGCTATTTTAGTCCATATTTTAGATATTACATTTAAATTACTTCACCCGATTGTTCCGTTTATTACCGAGAAATTATGGCAGAATCTACCTGCTAATATTAGACGTGGACCAGCAATAATTGTTGCTAAATGGCCAGAATATACTGATACGTTCATTGATGAAAAACTGGAAGAGGAGTTCCAGTTCACAACAGATTTAATTCATGAAATAAGGCGAATTCGGGCAGTATTTAATGTTGGATTAAGTAAAACAATTCCCTTACAAATAAAAACAGGTGAAAATATCGCTACATTCGAAAAAACAAGAAGAGAAATAATTACTTTAGCGAAAATCGATCCCGCGAAAATAACAATTTCATCTGAAAAAGAACCATCAAAACGAGCTGCTCGAGTTGTCATACCTGGTTTAACTGCGTACATTCCTCTAGAAGAATTAATTGACCTAGAAAAAGAGAAGAGAAAAGTAGAAAAACAATTAATCAAAGTTAAGAAGAATATAGAACAGATATCTATAAAATTAAAAGGCCCATTTGTGCAAAAAGCACCTCCTGAGATCGTAGAAAAAGAGGAAGAGAAGTTAGCAGAATTAAAAAATAAAAAATCTCAATTAAAAGAGCAATTAGAGATATTAACATAAGAAAAATCTTTAGGGGAGATGGATTGACGATTAGTCCCTTTATTCTCAAATGTATTAACCAGATGTATTCACTTAATTTCAAACTACTTAACTCAAAAGCAATTGAACTTATTAGAATATTTCATCAGTTATGTCGCAAAATATGTGCTTGACGACGTTCACTTGTGATAATCCAATGCCGCTTAACCAACATCAAACCGTGAAATTAAAACATATCATTGATTACCAGTTTTTTGTAGTATTTGTGAGCTCGAGAAGGAAAAAAAAGAAGAAGGAGGATAGTTGATACTCATAGCTCTGTGTTTTCCTATCACGGCGCATCACTGATCTAATATAAAACTGTGTTGGACTTTGTACTCGTCTTTATCTTATTCTTCTTTTCTTGTATGATGCCGATATGAAATTATAACAGCAAAAAAGAATCCAAAAGCTACTGAAATCATTCCCAATGATGTAATTTCATTTTTTGAAGCTATGTATTCCTCTGCTACAATTTCAAATTCCTCAATCATTTCATTACCTATCCATCCTTGTAGGTATTGATATATCAACCACCCTGTTTTCCAATTCCTTTTTCTTAAAATCTTAACAGCAAAATTACTCTTCTCTCCCTCTATGTCTGGATCGTAAACCAAGAGATCACCCTCAATCCTGTATGCTTCAGATTCTATTTCGGAGTTTTTAAGGCAACACCATTCTTTCCAATATGTCTTGTTGTCGATTGTTGGAACGATTATCACATTTGGATTTGATTGATGCCACGAAATTTCTTTAGTTGTTACTTCTCCGTTAATTATGGATTTCCCTCTTACCTCTGGATTTTCTACTGAAGTATTTAAGTAAGTGATTATAAATTCTAGAGTGGTTCCTTTAGTTATGGTAACATTTATTGGTTCATCATTCTCATTCCAGTATGTGATGTTCTGAGCTGATTCACCTTCTACGTAGAGTTTAGTATAGATAAGCTTGATAGTATCTCCTGTTTTTACTTGCCAAGTAAGTATTGGTTCGGAGACTCTTGCTTGTGATAATCCTATTGATATCATCACAACTAATAAGATTCCTATACTTCCTAATCTGGTCGTGAATTTCATTGCTTTCTCTCAAGCTTTTTATTGACTTTTAAATTACCTATTCTAATTAGTATTATCATATTAAAAAAGTTATATCCCCCTGTACGTCAGCCGCTATTGCAACCCCATCAATCTGGTAATTTTCATTTTTCCTAAAAATTCTTTTCATTTGAAGAAAAGGAGCTTCGTGTGTACTATGAACATTATATGACAACTGATTATATAATTATAAGTGATATCAGATGAAAGCCAGTTTTAACAATTATAATCTGTGTTTGGCGAAGTTGGTAGTTATTTCTATTAATCAACGAAACTTAGGAGGAAAATCGTTATTCATATATACCAAAATCATAAAACACGCTTATTATTTGATTATCCAATATAAATGTCAGTATAGAGATCTCCAAGTTCAATTTCTTGAGTATCAATAAGGTTAGAGTTTCAATCGGATAAACCACAGTACATCCATCCATAACTTCTATTGGAGTTTTTTGGCTTAAAATTTAGATATATTTCTACAGAGTAATGAAATCTTTGAAATGTCACCATTAATTGATAAATTTTTTTATCTCTCTTAGATAGCTGTTTTTTAGTGTCAAATTAAACCACACATGAAATAAAATCGAAATATTCAAAGGCATTTTTACCTAATGCTTCAATGAGGAACTCAATTATCTTATACACGTATCAACTGAAAGCTTCGGAGTTGTGGGTATCTAGTTTGGTAGGTATAAAAAGAATCATCATTGGGATAGCTCCCCCTGATCTATCCCTCAGAAGGCCCGAAACTCAGATCGGACAAAGTATCGCGGTTTTTTCTAACCCACCCGCTCTACCACCATATTATATGTTTGTTTGGTGGTTGGAATTATGACATTCCGCTACGGAATTATTCTTCCTCTTCCACCATTGTTTCTTTGTGTTTAACTAATTCACGGAGTTTTTTCAATGAAAAGCCTGATCCACATGCTTCATTAATAATTTGTTTCTTTTCGTCGACCATACTACATTCACTCTCCCCAATACACATTTAAGATCTTTGTTTCATATAAAATTCAAAAAAAATATATAAAATATATCACGAAGTGTAAATTTATTTCAAGCTATACTCGTTTTCCTGTACTAAATATTCAATAATTACAACAGTGGATTCAAATACACTGGAACTTATAAATAAGTGGACTTCTATAATAATTCTACTCGGATTATCAAGTATTTCTTGTACTCAAACCTTAGCATGTACTATTTTCACAGTAAAATATGAAAACGAGGTTTATTTTGGAAGTAATGAAGACTCTGGTCTTAATGGTACATATATTACATTTGTTCCTCCTCAAGGAGATTTACATGGATATGTCTGGTTTGGTTATGAGGGGAATGATCATCCATGGGATGGAGCCCGATTAGGTGGTATGAATGATCAAGGTTTGTGTTATGATGAAAATTGGGTTCCCCCTAAGACAATATTTGCAAATCCTGAAAAGACTCCATTCCCACCTGGTAGCTATTACAACTATTTTTATTTTTTAGAACAGTTTGAATTAGTCAAGGATATCGAAAATTACTTTTCTTTACACGGAACCGATTATGATTACAATGTGAGCTTACAAGCGCATTGGGCTGATGCAACAGGTGATGCTGCAGTAGCTAGTATAGGACTAGATGGTCAATGGATCTTCACTCGTAATAATGAAACTGAAAATTATTTAATTTCTACTAACCAGAACATAGCTTTTCCTGCTGATTCGCAGCCTGATGTGGGTTCTTCTCGGGAACGTTATAATATCTCAAAAGAAATGTTGGATACTTTCATACAGGAGGAGAATATATCAGTGATTTCGTGTAAGGAAGTTCTAAATGCTGTCCATTTTGATGGTTTTACAGTATATAGTCACATTTTCGATTTAGTAAATCGAGATATTTACCTTTACTATTATTCTGACTTTGATAATGCCTTAAGAATGAATCTTGATGATGAATTAGAAAAAGGATATCAAAAACACCGAATAACAGACCTATTTGATAAGTCTCTGAATTCAACAATGAGTTCTTCCTCAATCTCTGAGAGTTCAGCATTTAGTTCGTCTTCTAATCTAACTTCTGGATTCATTGGGATTATTTTGTTCCTTCTGATGACATTTTTTGTCATTAAACGATCTTTAGATAATCAGAATAGACGAAATGGCTAATCTAATCAACCTTTTTAATCCTATCTTGATATCCCCATTATTCTGGTGTTGAGATAATGGTTCTTAAGCCATTCATCGTTATTATACCTATCTATTGGTATAATGATTTCTTTCCCCCAAAGTATCGCAAAGTGTTTATTATTGATTTTTGGGAGTACGGGGCAAGTCCCCTTTAGGGGATTAAGGAGAATAGAATAGATTCTTTTTGAACAGGTATAGATGGTTTCACAATGCAGCTTTTAGTTAATTGAATTGATTGATCGAAATTGACAAGTTCATTTAGGTTGTCTATTTTGTCTCTCCAATAATTTCTCAACTAAAGAGTCACCAACCTTCTTCATTGCTTCATCAATTTCGACTTCTTTTGTCGCAGCAAGTTCTTTTTGGGGTTTGGGAATACTAAAAATAGATAATGTACCAATAATTTCATTATCATTATTTTTTACAGGTAGAAGCGGAGCTCCTGTAACTGAAAATACTCCCCAAGCTTCCTTCAGTTTTTGACCCTTTGTAAATGTGTAATCCAATGGATAACTGACTTCATAGACTTGTATTTTCTCCAATTAACTCACTTATTCTACCCTGTTAAAAGGAATTATTCCAATGGGATTACTATTCTCGGTTACAATCCATGTCCGCTTTTCATCAGAAGAATGTGTTTGTATACTCGATGTTAATTGATCCCATTCGAAAAGATCAAAATTTTTCTGAATATATTCATTAATTAGTTCATCTGCATTAACAATACTCTCATATTCTACTAAAATCTTATCAAAATCAATGGTTTAGATATGTTTTCCTACCCCTGTTGTTTAGACTTGGTTTCCTATCATTGTTGTTTGGGATTATAATTGGTATTTTTAGTATTAAAACAAGTTCTCAGCCAACTTTTCAGTCAAAAAAACGTCTTCAAAAATATTTATCTTTGATATTGATTATTCTCGGTATTCTTTTCTTGATCTTTCCATTTTGACCACAAAAAATTATCTTGTATATACGTTTTATATAAAATTCGGGCTTAACCAACGCTATATTCATTTTTTATATACATAGTCTCGACTTCTTTCAGATTTTTACAATATTAGTTAATCCGTCAAATTCATCATCAAATGTAACTAAAAATTCAATATTTTCTGATTCAATGAAAGCTAAAATGGTACAATCAGTAAAACTCAGAGGTTTCTTTGGCCATTCAGCTAGTTGTTTCCATTTTTTCCAAGATATGCCAAAATGTTTATCCTCAATCTTTTTAAATTGGACGAATTCAGGTTTCTGGCACGTAAGTTTATATGCATTGATAACTAAGTCTTTTCGATGAGTATGGCCCCAAATAGTAGTAAATACTTCATCAACAACGTAATCTGTGGTTATAAGAGATCCGTATTTAGCTTTCTTAAGCATTTTTAATAGCTTTTTTGCGTTATCGTGCTTTTCATCTCGCGTATTTAATAGAGCTACAAAAAAGCAACTATCCAAAAAAGTAGACATGGTTGAACTATCTCTCCAAATCGTAAGTAATTTTGTTAATTTGAGATGACAATTTTTCAGTTCCTTCTCCGAAGTCTGAGGCTAATTCTAGAACAGATTTGATAATATTGTCATTCAGTGGTATTTGATTCTGTTGAATCTCATTGATTAATTGATCATAGTTTTTAGCTCCAATTCGAAAGGCAAGCTCCAAAATATCCTTTTTACTTAGCTTTTTTTTCGTATCAAGATATATTCGTGCCTGCAATTCCTCTAAATCTTCTTGTAAATCAAACTTAACTGTGGACACTGAGCACACCAGGTAACTCAGAACACCTCAGAATTTAAAAATATTATCAAATGGATATATCAAGAATATAGAGAAATCTTTGATTTAACTCCATACTAATCAGGATTTAGCTAGCAAGTTATCTTCACTCTAGAGAGGAAGGTTGTATTCTTCAAGGCATCTTTACCAAGATATCTTATTCTAAGATCTTTATTGTTTCTATTTTATTATTACTGAATTTAACTATTCTTATCACAATAAATAATAATAATAATAATTATCCGAATTCGATACTCAAATATATTTAAAGATAAAAAATAATAACAATTTTTTTTTATCTAGAAGGAATTATTGGCCAAACAGATGGTTAAATCTTAGAAAAATAAGCTCTTACACATTTTATTTGTTTCTTATTCTAAAATGTTGTCATTGTTAATGAAGGCTTTGGAAGTTTCAAAAGTCTCTTTCAGGATATCATACATTGGGTATTTGAAGTTTTTTTTTATGATATAAGGAGGTTTGTGTGTAATACCAACGTTTAACTCATGAAAAGCTTTACATTCACTTCACATAGTCTATATGTAAATATACATTAACCAATCCAACGATTTGTTCCGAAAAATTTGTGAAATGAGCTTGTTGTCTCTTTATAGTAATAAGAGGGCTTCATTTGTACAGTATTTGTTTTTTTGCTAATTAGTGAATCCACTTTCCAATAATATTTAAGCAAACTTTAATTAAGGTTTTTTTCAAACGGAGATTTTTGTTAATGAATGTGCTAATTATTTATGATTCAGTTTTTGGTCATACTGAACAAATTGCCCTAGCCATGGGAAAAGCTTTTGATGAGTACAATAATGTTAGGATAGTCAAAGCAACTGAAATGAAGGAGGCAATATTATCAGAATTAGACTTATTGATCATTGGTTCCCCTACTCATGGTGGTAGATATACGGAAGCGGTTCAAGACTTCCTCAAGAAAATTTCAAAACTGTCAATGTCTAGTGTTAGAGTTGCTGCTTTTGATACTCGAACGTCATCAACTGGGTTTCTCGCTAAGATAGAACAGTTTTTCGGTCACGCAGCGGTAAGAATTGCCAATAACTTGAAAAAGCAAGATAAGGTTCTTATTACGGAACCAGAAGGATTCATCGTTAATGGAAGAAAAGGTCCATTAAGAGAGGGAGAATTAGATCGTGCTGAAAGCTGGGCGAAAGAGATAGCTGATAAGATAAAAGCAATGTCTAATTAAGAATTAATATCATTAAATCTTAGTAATATCAATATCAGTAAAAACTAGTGATACCCAACGTTACTAATTTCGCAACCTTTACCAAGATTCAACCCAATTATGAAACACAATGAAAAGTATATCAAATCTCATAGAGAGGTTAGAACACTATAAAACTGGAGGCTACAACTGGAGGGATTTTTGCTGGGGATTATGAAGGAAACTACACAGGTTAAGTGCTCCTATCCAACGATATAGAAAGTTTTTTCCGTAAATTTTTCCTACAATATTGCTTGGAATAGAAGTCTAGATCTCAAGGAACGGTTACCTTAGATATTGAACATTACATAAGGGATCCCGAAAAAAGTATCCCCAATTAAATCCTTAATCTGTTTTCGAGTACTCATTGTATCATAATGGATTTCTACTTCCCCTTTTCCAGAACATCGCTCTACTAATGACACGAAAACTTTGCCTGGGCTAATGTTTTCAATTTGCTCAACTGTGTCGAGATGTTCATTATAAATTTGCTCTGCTTGACTCATATTAGGCAATTGGTCACAAGGTACCCGTTTTGTATCTTACCAAATGATAAACAAAGGTTCAACAACCCGATAAAAAATGATAGCTCCCCCGAGTATAATACCTGAGATAAAGACGACCAATAAAACCCATTTTTTATTTTGTTAAAAAACGAGAAGCTTACGCAAATTAACCCCATATTATCATTTGAAAATTAATTATAAAAACCTTCCTTTGAGATACAT
>JAHQWW010000100.1 GCA_029856365.1 Candidatus Hodarchaeota archaeon | reverse complement strand
CCCTTCCGAGTATTTGATAAACAAAGGATCATTCAAAAAGAAATCCAGGAGAATACATACAAAATATTGCTACCAAAATATAGTGCTACAATCAGTTCAATTTTAAAAAAGATTCAAAGAAATAGTACTCCTTTAGGTGAAATGGTATCAATCTCACGAGGGATTGAGCTAGGGTTTCATTCTTCTAAAACAAGTGATCAGAGGCTAGATTTAGAATTTATGCCATTGATTGCTGGTCGATCAATAAGAAAATTTCGTTTAAAAAAGGAACTTCGTTATATTCGATTTGATAAAAATAACAAATCCATTTTCAAAGATTTTAACTTGTATCTGCAGCCAAAACTTCTACTTCGACGAATAGGTCATGAATTAATTTCGGTTTATGATCCTAATCAACACTTTTGCGTTTGTGATGTGTACATGATTATTCTACAGCCCAATCGCCCCACTATTGAATTAATTTATCTTGAAGCATTATTAAATTCAAGATTAATGTCTTTTTACCTTATGCAGCGCTATACATCTGTAAAACAAATATTTCCGAAGATTGCTATCGCTTTTTTGAAAGATCTACCAATTAAGAAGCCTTCAAATCTAATTAAGATTCAAGAATTAGTAAACGACCTGCATCAATTACCCTGGGACATCCAACAAGCAAAATCTCACCAATTGAAGCAATTAAAAGATTTAAATCAGGAAATATTCAAAATCTACGCTCTAGACAATTATGAAAAAAATATTATTACTAAAACGTTCCATAATTTTGAAAAAAAGGATTGAATTAGCAGAATTAATGTTCTAACTAATATTAAAAAAGAAAATTACCAGTCTCGTTCAGTAAGCCCCGTTACACCGAAACCACAGTCATGAGTCTTATATCTACTATTCAAACCAATGAGAAAAGCTGTAAAATGTTCAACATGTCTAGCAGATAAAGTTCCACCTGCATCTATAGGCCGTAGGTTTTTTATTAACTTAGTTTTTACTTTCACAACATGTTTTGCTTGTTTTTCGCGACCTAAAATAAATACATCTTGGTTAAGAATTGGTAATCGGTCAATATCTTGTAGTGTTGCGTTTGATAGAGTTTTAAATGCACCGACAAGAGGTACCTCTCTTGGAATTACTTTACGTAACAATTCTGTTGCACTTTTTGCTCCTTGTTCCAGTTCTGGTAATAAGTCTACCATTTTTCCTTTTTCGAAAGGTTTCAACGGTACAGTCACGTCAACAATAATGTGATCAGCAGTGAAGTATTTTACGAAAGGGGTTATTGTTCTCACTATATAATCAAAAGGTGTGGTGCACAATATAATATCTGATTCTTTGACGCAGGCTTCATTAGTTCGTGGAATCACTATATCCTCCCCCAATTTTTCATTCACCTGTGCTGAAATTCTGTCAGCTTTTTCTTGTTGTCGTGATCCCATAATCACTGGTTCTCCAGCCAGACCCCATCGTAATGCCAACCCCTGACCTTGTGGGCCTGTTCCGCCAATCATTCCAATTATTTTTGTCATAATATGTCATTCCTGGTAGATTGATTTTATTTTGTTCACAATAGAAAGAATGTTTGTACAGATAAACTTTTTTAGATGATATTATTAAAATTTACAATCTACATACTAATCTAACAATTCGTTTATCTTGGCTTCTAAATGACCTTGGAATTCTGATAACAAATCATTGGCTTCTATTTCTGTTTCCGCTTCGACAGTGATACGTATTTTCGGGCCCGTATTACTAGCACGAATTAATACCCAGGATTCTTTCCCAATGGGAATACCAACACCATCAATAGGATTAATATTATTGAATTGTGATTGAAGACTGTTTAATAACTCAGAAATAACTTTGAACTTTATTTTATCGGGACAAGATACAGCAATTTTTCGTTTATGTAAAGTAGGTAGTTCATCGACTAGTTCTGATAAAGGTTGATCCTGTTTTGAAAGAATCTCTGCCAATTTTAGAGGGATTATCATTGCATCATCAAAAAGATATACTGTTGGGAAAACCATATGGCCACTTGATTCTATTCCAATTAATGTATCAGGTTTTTTCTGAGCATCAGCAGTAAGAAACGTATGTCCGACCTTAATACGATCAATGATGCTATAAGATGATAATACTTTTTCTAAAGCTAGTGAGCATTCAACATTTACAAGTATACGGTTTAGATTTGGTGATTCTTTAATCATAAATTTAGCTAGAATTAATCCAGTAATATCCGCAAGAAGAACTCGTCCCTTATCATCAACAATAACAGCACGATCGCCATCTCCATCGAAACCAACACCAAAATCAGCACTTTCAGATCTTACTTTCTCTGAAAGAAATCTCAATGATTCTTCATTTGGTTCTGAACTCCGATTCGGGAAAGTGGGATCTACTTCACAAAATAAAGGAATAATATCTAATCCAATTCCATGGAGAATAGTGGGGGCGGATAAACACGAAGAGCCATTCCCGCAATCTACAACAATTTTCAATTCTTGCTTTAATGAGAACCTAGAAATTAAAAATTCATGATATTTCTCTTTAAGATTCGTAACCGTCATTTGGCCAACTTGGTTCCACTTCGGGGTTACGAATTCACCTTCAACAAAGATATCACGAATTCTCATATTGTCTTCTTCTGAGAAACCAACACCATTACCATAATAGAACTTCACACCATTCCACTCTGGTGGTAAATGAGAAGCCGTAATAAAGGCTGTGGCAAAAGCTTTACCCTGCCATGCTGTAAACATGCATGCACCAAACTGAAGTGCTTCCCCTGAATATTCAATGTTGATTCCAGTAGCCATAACCCCCGCAGCAAAAGCTTGAGCCAGTAAAGAACTGGTCTGTCGAATATCATAGGCTATGAAAACATGTTCCTCTTTTAATCCCTGTTCTAGCTGTAAAAACGTTCCAAATGCGAGACCAATCCGAAAATGGACTTGTGGGGTGATTTCCTCATTGAAAATACCCCTGATGTCGTAAGCTCTAAATATATTTTTCAAATCGTTATAATTAATAGTGGCCAATAATTACACCTTTTTTGTTAACCAAAGAGCTCCCCCATTTTAGCAATCTCTTTCTGGATTTCTATTGGATCTTCATCTTTTAAGTAACAAAGAAAATAATATTTATTCTTACAAATCTGTATAATGAGTGATCCATAACCCTTTGGATTTGTCAAACACCAATAATTCGGATAAGCATTCATCAAAGAGTTATATCTTACTCCAGCAAGACTAATGGACGAAGGAAACGTGACCCATTCTGAAAGTAAGTAGTATCCATCAACCAGATTCTTCTCACCAGCTTGAGGAAAGGCACCTGCATGATAGAAGATATTTCCGTAAGGATCAAGAATAATACAGCCAGTAACAATGTGTTGGTCCATAAGTCTCTTTAATAATATACGATATGGCATAACTTCAACTCAAAGGCAATGAAATTACTAAAGAATTTAAAAAATGTTAGCGCGACATTTAACTATTAATGATGCCGCATGTTCATCTCTTGTTAGGAATTGCTAGCGTAAATATCTTAGCTCATTGGGGCTATAATCCCTCTAATTTGATATGGTTTGCTCTTGGTTCTATCTTTCCCGATATTGACTATATTTTAAACTTAGTAATAAAAAAAAAGAGTCATAGACAACTACCCACACATTTCCTTTTATTGTACTTGCTAGGGGGTCTCTTTCTTGGAATTTTCGGTTTATTATCTCAATTCTTATTTTTTCTTGGAGCTATTTTTCATATCTTTGTGGATATCATCGATTGGGAAATTAATCTATTTGCACCTTTCTCTAATAAACCAATTTCATTACTTAATCTTGATTATGAGAAAATGTCAAAACAAGAATCTTTTGTCAGTTTTCTTAGATCTTATTATAGAAATCGGAAAATTATTTTCTTAGAAATATTAACGATAACGGTTTGGATCTGGTCTATGATTTTATAGATTGATAGTCAATCTCAAAATTATTAATAACTGATAAGAACTTATTTTTAGTTAAATAATGGAAAGCATATCTGAATTATTAGAAAAGTCTTTAGGACAAAAGTGGCAAATGCAAGATATAAAATGCCCACACTGTGGAAAAATAGTCCCTGCAACACAATTTTGCATTAAATGTGGGAAAAAACTGGATACTGATTCATCTAGAATCCTTGATCAATCCCCATTAACGATCTGTCCTCATTGTGGGATGAAAATTCCAGAAACCGATTGGTGCATTTTTTGCGGGAAGAATGTGACATCCTCAGCAGAACAAAGTCAAGCTACTGAAATATTTAAGTGCCCTCTATGTCGTCAAGCAGTTCCTGCTACTCACAATTTCTGTCATCTATGTGGAGGTAAGCTGAAGAAGATAACTACAAATGATCAAGTACAAAGTGAATTATGTAATCGTTGTTGGAAGCCTAATCCTCCTGACACAGAATACTGCATACATTGTGGGTTGAAACGTCAAATAAAACAACGATCAAAACTTCTTGAGGAACCCTTCCAGGGTTATCAACTAGATCTCTCACATTTTTTCCAGCCTGTTTCCTTTCCTTTATCTACCCTAAGAGCAAGTCTAACTTCATCCAAAGATTTCCCAGTAAAGGGTACTATATCACATTCCAGTTATTTTGGAGTAATAAGATCAAGAAAAGCCTCATTATTTTATCAAAATTTTGGTGGTTTTGATGGAAATAATTTATTACATTATTTAGGAACCTTTATTTTAATACTCTTAATTTATATCTTTTGGTATTCCAGTCGTTATGCTGATCTTGGTCAACAAATTGATCCTATCACAGAAGGAATAATGATATTTATTTTTGGGGGAGCTTTTTTGACATCTCTGCTGATGACTCCTATTTGGTTGTCGACGTTTTTGTTATATCGTAATTCAGGGTATAAAATGAACTATAGATTAGATTCTTCACGTGTCTTTATAACAATAATTTTTAATTTAATTTGGGCTTTTATAGGATTTGGTCCCATCATATTACAATTGGGTGACTTTAAAGATACTAAAGATCATATTATTGTACAAAGATCTTTCATTCGGGGTATTGCATGGGGAGCTGTTTTCTCTGTCAGTTGTACGCTTATTTTAGCGCTTTTGAGTTTTGCTATTATTGGAATCCCAGGTATGTTTGCTGGTTTTATTTTTCAAAACCATCCAATTAGAAGTCATCTATTCGCCGCTTACTTTGGTGCTACTTGGATCTCATTAATTATTCTTTTACCATTTGGAGATTATTTTGACAAAGTTATCAAACGCTGGAATCAATTTGGCTATTTTGCGTTACTTGCTATTGGTTTGCTTTTATTGATACATTCTTTTAATTTAATTGGATTATTGACACAAAACGTGTATCGGGCTTAGCCTATTAAGCGATAACGATGAATCTTGAATAAGCATCATGACAAAGGTTTAGTAAAATGTCAGAAGATCAAATAAGAATATCAGTGCTTGGTACTGGTAAAATGGGATTCTTTCACGCCCGTTTACTATCACGTCTTGGTTATTTAGACTCCGTTGTTGATTCTAATCCTGAAATCGCTAAAGCAGTTGGACAACAGTTTGAAAGACCTTGGTATTCAAGTATAAAGGATATGGTAAAAGAACAATCACCAAATGGTGTAATTATTGCGGTTCCAACTGAAACTCATCCTAGTGTTGCAACTGAAGTGATTAGGCGAATTTCGGATCTAAAAGCTTTACTAATAGAAAAACCTATTGCACAATCCGTAAACGAAGCACTTGATTTGAAATCTATACTACTTAATTGCAATGTCAAAGTTATTGTAGGTCATATCGAGGTTTATAATCCTGTTGTTACAAGGATAAGTGAAATTGTCAATAGGAGGAATCTAATCGGAAATCCACGTTCGGTTCTCTTTCAAAGACGTGGAGCTGTAGCGGAGACTAGGATTGAGTCAATTGGAGATGTTTATGAAGATATAGGGGTTCATGATTTTGATATTGCCTTAAGGCTATTTTTTAAGGGGAAAATAAAACTTTTCTCCACTGCAAACACACTGAATGGTGTTGCTAATTCAAGTGTCATTGTCATTTCTTCCGAAGAGAAAGAATTTAATGCTACATTCCTCATGAGCCGCGAATATGCAGGGAAATTACGAACTATCGATATTGAAGGGACAGAAGCCACCCTCTGTGCGAATTTACTGACCCAAATCTTAGAATTACGAAGTCTTGAGATTGCACGGGGAGAAAAAGATGTTTCTGCAATTAGTATTCCTTTTTCAAATGGGGAGCAGATAAAAGTCTATGGTGAACCCCTTCTTCAAGAGATATGGAATTTTGTGGACTGCATCCGAGAAAAAGCAAATCCCACCGTATCTATCGATGATGGGATAAATGTATTAAAGATTGTGGAAGCTGCACGGAGAAGTATCGAAAAAGGTTGTGTCATTCATCTACAAATTTAAATCTGAAGGATATTCTTTTTTAATCCTCTCAACAATTAAAAACCAAGCGGAAATCCTAGGCTCTACTTCATGGTAAATTGGGAAAGAATAAAATCTAAGATGATGATGTACTCCCTGATTATCTTCTAAAATTGCATCAAAAGATTTTTTTTCAACTTCTTTTTGATAGATTAAATCTCGAAATTGAGTTGCTAATCCTGCTTTTTGAAAAGGATAGAAATCAAGAATATTCACTGTTTCTAAATCCAAAATTTCAGTAAACTCCAATAATTTTTGAGCACTTTTATTATAAGCAATTACACGGCCCATATTATCAATCTTTAGCCATCCAAGAGGTAGATTAACAACTAAAGTTTCATATTCTTTAGTTACTTCTCTGAGGTATTTTTCAATTCGTCTTTGTTCTGTGATATCTGAGACAGTAACTACGGCTCCCACAACTTTATCATCTGCTATAAGGGGAACAGAAGAGACTGAAGCTTTTATTTCATCACCTTGGGCTGTTATATAGGTTAATAAAAGATATCTATCACTTTTCTTTCCAATCATCCTTTCTTGAGTCAGTTCTTTCACACGAGAATGTTCATACGATGGAAAAATATCCAAAATGCTTTTTCCAATAAGTGGGTGTTTCTTGTAGCCAAGTATTTCCTTTAATCTGGGATTAGCTGATGTTATTTTATAATTTCGGTCATAAGTGTATAAACCATCAGACATAGAATCAATAATTGATTCGAGAAACTCCTTTGTGGTCTGTAACTCCTTCTCACGTTGCCTTTCTTGAGTAATATCTCGAATAAAGCCATATGTTTCTAGAATGTTACCTTTCTCGTCTCTAATCGCAGCTGCATTCACACGAGTCGAAATTTTTTTCCCAGATCGATGATAAAATGTTAATTCGTAAACATCATCAATTAATTCCCCTTTAAGGCGTTGTTTGGTTATATTTGTCAATAGTTCGGCACTACTAGGTGTAACAAAGTCTAATACTGAAACTCCTATCATTTCATGGGGACTGTAACCCAACATTTGAGCAACACTATCATTCACATAGATTGTTTTTTCATCCTCAATTTCTGTAATCCAGACACCGAGAGCTGCTTGTTCAATGAGAGTCTGAAAACGCTGTACATAAGATTTGGTTTCTTCTTCTGCCATCTTTTTTGCAGTAACATCACGCATTACTTTAGCGATACGATAACCCTTTGAGTGCTCGATGATGAATAAAGTGACTTCTAGAATACGTTTTGAACTGTCCTTTACATTTTTAATGCTATATTCAAGAAATTTTGGAGTTTTTAGAATTTTATCTGGAATCATAAAACTCTTGAACTCTTCAAGTATTTTTGAATAACTATCCTCCTCCTCAGAGACTGTACTAATCTCTAACGGTTCTAGTTGTTTAATAATCATCCAAATTGACTGACCCAAGGTATCCTCTGCGGAAAATCCTGTGATTATTGTAGCAGCAGGATTCCAATCAAGAATCGTTCCCTCCTGATCCATTATGATGATACCTTCAATGGATCCCTCAACAATCTTTCGATGTTTCTCTTCAGAGTCGATAAGAGCTTGTTGAGTTTTTACCTGTTGTGTTATATCTCGAGCGATTGCTTGTATCCCAGTGACTGTTTGAGTTTTCTTTCCATAGATTGGTCTAGCTGTAATATCTAGATGCAGAATTTGTTCATACTTCGTCACCGATCGCAGCATACGACTTTCTGTATTACCTTTACAAATAGAATTAAGCATTTCCTGCCATTTTCCAAGATCTTCCTGATAAGCCATTTTCTCTATATTAAGGACTTGGCTTTCATCAAATGAATATCCATAAATGGAGAGGAAATTTCTGTTTGTTTCTAGCAATTTTCCTTCAGAGTCAAAGATAAAGATTAATCCTGCAGAATTCTCAAACAAATCACGATAACGCGATTCTGATTTTTGTAGTTCTTTCTGAAGCCAATATCTATCAATCGTTTGGCGGATAGATGTCGCCATAAGGCTGAAATAACCAGGCTGAACTCTTTTAATGAAATATCCACTCGCACCTAACTGTAATGCCTCAGATGCAATTTCTTCGGATCCTTGTCCAGTTACAAAGATAACTGGAGTATCAATATCCATGGCTGTAAACTTTCTCATCAAATTAATTCCATCAGAAGGGAAAACCTTCCCACTAACTTGGATAGTTCCTGGCAATTTATGGTCACATAGGATGCAATCAAACTTTTCATCCCCTAATTTTTCTATTGCCTCATTTGCTGAGTATGCTGGAATGATCTTAAACCCTGGATCTACATCTTGGAATTTTTTAATAATAAGTCGAATGAACCATTCATCATCATCAATAGCTAGAATTTTAGCTTTTCGCAAGGGTTTCGAGACATGTGGTCCTGTTGCCATGAGTCATTACCATCATTCAATTGTTTATTGAGAAAGTACACACCAGAACTTTTTGTATTATTTCACAAAGTAAAGAAAGCCTAGTTCTTTATTGTTTGTAAATAGCTTTATTATGAACGTTAAAAGGAAATATTTGGTTCTTTTGTTTTCTTTGTTTAAAGACTAATTATATATTTAGCAGATTCCTTTTATTTCCTTTTAAAGTAAACAAAGAAGATTCCAATTAAAAATTTATCCGATCAACTTATAATGTGTTATAGATTTATTGAAGTTATTATAAACAAATTCGATTAATGGCAGAATTGAAACTGTTGAGTACTCTTTTTATAAAACCATTCAGTGTTTATGAATCAATTTATCTAGTAATTTGAGGAACTACTCATTGAATTCCTTCATTAATCAGTATAAAATTACGTTTAAGAAGTTACAGATGCTGTTTAAAGGGAAAAATGAGAATGATCAAAAGGATTTTTTATTCTGTCAAGATTTAATGAAAAGAACGGTTTTTTTGGCTTTTTATCTCACCATTGTATCCCAAAGATCTCCTTCAAGAACAATAGAGAGGGAAGTAACTAGTATAATGAATCCTTTATTCTCATTAAATGACTTGGCGCCTTTTAAGAGAATTGCTGATATTTATTTCCCTTTAGAATTGAAGATAATTGAATCTTTGGAAAAAAAAGAAGAGGAAATTATTAATAATGTATTAAAAAAATTCATCGAATCCTTTTCATGGGAATTAAGCCAAAATCTAAACAATAAAAGTAAGAAGAACTCTGTAACACCAGAAATTTTCGAATTAATTTATCATTCAGAAAATCCAAAAAAACATGGGGTTGTTTTCACCCCTTATCCTTTTGCATATTGGATGGTACAATCTTGTTTTCAACGACACTTGGCAAGATTTCTTAATTCACCAAATTTCTCAATGAATGATCTTGATCTCCTAAAACGAGACAAAAAAAGGAGACTCAATAATATTATTTTAAAAATACGGGCATTAGATATCTCTGTTGGGTGTGGAACTTTGTATTTAGCAGCTTTCAATTATTTATTAACATTAAATAATCGACTTGGGTTATTGGATGGGAATTCATATTTAGTTTTGAAGAGAATATGTTTATATAATTTATATGGGGTGGATATTGATGAAAATGCCCTTGTTATGTGTAAAGTTCGACTAATCCTGCAAATTTTTGAGAAGGCCCCCTCCATACAGGTTGAGGATTTACTAGAACTCATAGACAACGTTAACTTGAAAACTGGGAATTTTTTAATAGGATTCATTGCAGATCCAAGGATTCATAGAATGGTTGATTACAATCAACTCTTAATATATGGTATAAACGACAATGAAATTAATAATCCAATATTTTTAAACAATCAGAACATTTTCCATTGGTTTTTAGAATTTCCTAAAATCTTTAATAAATCCAAGACGTCTGGATTTGACATAATCTTCGGAAATCCTCCTTACATCGGATATCGATTCATTGATAAAACAGTAAAGCGTACTCTAAAACACCTTTACTCTAAGATCTATACAGGATTAAATGATTATTATTATTACTTTATCTGGAGAGCTAAACAATTGCTAGCTCCAAATGGCAGCAGTGTCTTAGTTGTTACCAGATATTTTTTAGAAGCACGTTATGCAGAAAAATTAAGATCTGAGCTCATTGGATCTGGATATGTTGATGCTATTATCGATTTTCGCGATTTTAAGATATTTTCAAAGGGAATCAATACTGCAGTTCTCTTTCTGACTAAAAATTCAGCTTATAATCATCAAAGTCAAATTTTGGTATTGAAAAATCATAACTTATCTCCACGAACGCTTCTACAAGAATTACAGGCAAGTATAAAGAATCTTTCTCTTAAATCAAGTCGTATCTTCCAACATTTCACAATTAGTCGGACTGAAACCCTCAATAGTAAATTTCTTTTCGCCTCTAAAACATTAAGAAACTTGATAAAAAGGATAGAAAGTCAATGTGTTCCTTTAGAGCAAGTTTGTAATATTGGAACAGGTTATCATTCGGGGAAAGACAAGGTTTTCTCTCCAAGTATAATTAAGCAGAATGGAGAAATCAACGCTTTAATTGAAAACAAAGGGATTATTGATCGATTTCCCTTAGAAACAGAGATAGTAGAAGAAATTGTGAAAACTCCTAATATCCTACCTTATATTATCATTGGGGATAGAAAATATGTTATACTAACTAAACGAGGCATAAATATTGATGAATTTCCATTCACAAAACAATATTTAGAGCATTTTAAAGAAATTCTAACGAGTCGATATGAGGTTAGAAAAAATTTAGCAAAATGGTATGAAATTGCTCAGGTGCGAAATCTACATCTTTTTAAAGCTAAGCTGAAAATAATGTGTCCTTATCGTGCTCGTGTTCCAAGATTTGCTATTGATAAGAGGCAAAGATATAGTTCGATCGATTGTACATCAATCGCCATGAAAAAATCATTGAATATATACTATATTTTAGGAGTCTTAAACTCAGAATTGATAGAATTCTATTTATATATAGTTGCCAAGAAAATAGATGCTCAAAAGATTGAGCTTTATCCTAAAACAATTTCAAACATACCAATAAAAGTACCTACAACTAAGGAAGAAAATTTTCTTGTCAAAAAAATTACAGAACACACAAAGAATATATGTAATCTGCTAGAATCAAGTAAATTCACTCCTAAACAACACCAACAATTATTGAAATATGGTAGAAGGGGATTTTTCAAGATTAATGATAATATTCAGGGAATTATAAAAACCATTGATATGTATGTCTATCAATTATATGGTTTAGACGACCAGATAGAAACACTAAAGAACGAATTTACTCACCCTTACATTGAAAATTTAGGGGATGCCAAGAATATCTAAACAAAGTAGAAAATTCTCTTTAAAGAGACAAAAAGGAGTTTATAAAACTCCTTATGCAACAGCGTGCCATATGGCAGAGTTAGTTCATCCTTTTATAACAGAAAAATCAAAAATCCTCGATCCAAGTGTAGGAGATGCTGTATTTATCCAAGCACTCATTGATAGAGGAGTAAACCCCTCTCAAATTACCGCTCACGATATTGATGTAGAAAAGATTCAGAAATTACACTTAATGGGTGTTCATGCAAAATGTACTGACACATTACTTAATGATTATCCATTAAAAGATATCATTCTTGGTAATCCACCATATAAAAGTCGTAGAGAAAGCTATTATATGAAAAAACATAGGAAAGAACTTGAAAAGAAATATGGGTTTATTGGTTTATACAATCTCTATTCTCTTTTCGTGGTAAATGCAATACAACATTTGAAGAATAGGGGGATTCTTTGTTTCATTATCCAAGATACTTTTTTTACAAATAGATATTATTATCGTTTTAGAGAATTCCTTCTAAACAGCTGTAAAATTGTGGAAATAAAGCTAGCTCCTTGGCGATTATTTCATCGTAGTGATGCTGATGTCAGAACTGCTATAATTCTGTTGGAAAAAAAACACACCAGTAGCTTTTGGGAGAGTAAACAACTTATAGAGGACAGAAAACATCAGATGCGTCTTATTGATCGTTTAAGCAATGAAAAAGAATACAAAAATCCTCCAAAAATTCAACTTGTACCACAAATCGAATATCGTAAAATGCCAGACCTTAAATTCTTTGTAGGGGTTCCAAAATCGATTATTCGCTTGATCCAAAACCCACCTGCTAGATTTGGAGATATTACAAAAGGTGGTACGGGTATCTCAACTGGTAACGATGGAAAATACCTACGACTAGCGGAAGAAGTTCAAAACGATTCCGCATGGGTAGGGTTTTACAAATCTGGACAACGAACTCCTTATTTCTATAAAACACCATTTTTCATAGAAAAAGATTATCAGAAGAACGCTAAAAACGACCCTAAGAATTTTCTTGTTAGGAATGAACAATTCTATTTCAGAGAAGGGATCACTTGTAGCAGCGTTGGAAGAAAGTTTTCAGCTGCATATATGCCCCCAGGAAATTTATTCGGAGTAAATGCGAACTTCTTTTTTGATAATGACGAAGATATATTCTATTCTTTAGGGTTTTTGAATAGTAAACTTGTCCAGTATCTAACTCGAAAAGTGATCCACCGCTCAAATATTATCGCTACTAGTTTTCTTAAAGAAATTCCCTTTATCTACCCTTCTATGGACCAAAAAACGGAAATAGTTACAATTGTGAAAGAAATAGTGTTATATCTTATGAAACATCAAAATTATGACTTTTCTAGTAAAGCTGAAAAAGTTGATGAGATAATTTTTGACCTATACAAAATTTCAGATAAAATAAAAGATGAAATATTAGATTTTTGTAGTAATATCATGGATTTCTCTTGACTGATAATCTAATTCCTGATTGTCAACAAAATTGTAAAAAATGAAAAAACTCTAGATCTTGAAGGCCTCATCACCAGGTCTAACACGCTCTGGAACTTTAAGACCGATTTTTTGGCCTGCAGACGCTGAGTCAATATCTACACGATCAATTTGCATTGATTCGACTGTCATTTCAAAATCAGTAGTACTTCCTTTAATAGTAATCTTGTCACCCTTGGATATAGATCCAGATGTAATATCCAGTACAGCAACACTTATTTTGGAATAGAAATTTTCAATATTCCCAATTTTCTCTGACATATTGTAAATCCTCCTTGTTATCTAGACATACAGATTAATTCAAAAAAGCTATTCATAAAGCTTTTGGTGTACTATTACGACTGATTTACACTTCATTGCCAGATTAAATCATCCTTTGTTCTTTAGAAAAATTTAGATTTTTATTTGCTTTTCCTATGATATCTAAGCATTTACAACAAAGGAATCTTATAATAGATTATTGATTATCAGTGCTAATT
>JAHQWW010000099.1 GCA_029856365.1 Candidatus Hodarchaeota archaeon | reverse complement strand
AAGTCCATTTAATCATGTTGTTAAAGCTGGGGATTTATTATTTCTTTCTAGCCAATTATCTTGCGATTTGAAAACAGGTGATATTATCCCTGGAACGATTGAGCAGCAAACACGAAAAGCATTACAAAATGTACAGTTTTTATTAGAATCTTCGGGGACTTCAATGGATAATATCGTGAAGGTTACCATCTTTATGAAAGATGCTAATGAATTTAATCAGATGGATCAAGTATATCGAGAATTTTTCAAGGCTGGATATGAACCTACTCGCGTTACAATCCAAGCTTTTTCACCAATCGAGGAAATAAAGATTGAGATTGACATAATCGCAGTAATTTCCGCTAAACTAAACGATTAATAACCTCTATACAAGCCCTTGTATTATGATAGGGGCCTTTCCAGAATCCAACTCTATCCCCTGTTGTGATAACTTGGTTGAATTTATTAATTATGGCGTTGCATTCTCCATATTTAACATTAATAATGAATTTTGTAATATAATACCAGATATCAACCATTTTCTTCAAATATTGTTGATTTCCTGTTATCTGCCAAGCGTTTATTAATCCGATCATTTCTTCGGCTTGAACCATCAATGCTTATCAAAATCTATATCTCTAGTTTTTTTTATCACATTCATAGATGAGAGAACACTACTTTTATCTGTTCCTTCCCTCATAGTTCTATCAACTAACTTTATGGCGACATTTTTTATCTCTTTCAATAATTTCTCATTTCCTAGTGCTTCAGCAGCTTCAGTAAATAGCCATGATCCTTCAATATCATGAGAATATGAAATTATTGAGGACTTTACCCCCAACTTAAATCAAAAAATAACTGAAAATGATGAGATTTCTGGTCGATTATTTTATTGAGAAAATCCACAATAAGTTTTCAATCTGCTTATTAAGTATTTTTTCCTTCCAGATATGATATAGATTTGTGTAGGCTTCTAGAATATGTAAATGAGTATTCATTGATTTTGGTTAATTAGCATCTTTTTTACTTAGTCGCATATCTTACAACGGTTACCATTTTTTCTCGAATGCTTCAATATAACCATTATTTTCTTCGTCAAAATTATATTTTTCTATCAACCAAAAAAGGTCTTGTGCGTGATGAAGACTCTCTACATCTCCACAGGCCTTATAATATTCAGAAAACCCATAAATTCCGAAAGTTTGTGCATAAATCTGTTTACGTATGTTTAGAGGTTATAACCATAATAGAATGGTGTAAATTAAATAAGAGTCCAATAATTGATTATCTTGAAGAAGATTTCCATTGCTTAGCAGCTTGTTCTAGATATTTAATGCCAGATTCTTCATAATCCTTTGCTTTTAACAAAAGGTCAGCTCCCTTTTTCCTCTTCTCTTCGGTCATTCCTTTTTTAGATTTATTAGATTTAATGTTATAATAAGGGAAAAGAACCATAAATTCTTCAAAAATGTTTTTTATCACACGGTATTGTTTACTAGCATTAAGTAATAACTCTCCTTGTGGTAAACTAGCATATTTTCGTGCCAGTCGTTCAAGGTAATCCGTAGCAACTGCTTTTGCATCTTGATAATATCTACCATGAAATCCAGTAGCAATATCAGGTATTGTTGTGTCAAAATTCAAAAGAATGTCTGCAAACTCATTATAAGCCTTTGGTCCTGAAATATATTTATACCCAAGTATAGTATTTTCAGGTGTAACATTTACTCCTTTAGCCATATTGATAGCTCTTAAGATGGATATTTTATCCTCTTCCTCCACAGATTTAATATCAGCACTTTTAGTAAAATAAAGAAATTTAAATGATCCATGAGCATAAATCGAGTCATATCTTACTGGTGTGTCTTTAAGAGCTTCTTTACGATAATAGGTGCTTACAATATAACTATCATCGTCGTAACCCTTGACGATACCAAAATTGGGAACACGAAGACCCCACAAAACTACTGGAGTATCATACTCATCAATTATAAAACGAATACGATAAAACATTTCTTTTGCTGTCTCAAAATCTTCTCCAGTTAAGTTCCACATGTGGGGATATACTCGTTCAGACTTCCACTCATTGATTTTCCACCCAAAACTTTCTGTTCCCTTGTAAATCTCCTCCCATGCCTTATCGGATAATATTCCTTCTCCCAAGAAAGATATTGCCCCTATGGATACTTTAAATATAAAACAATATGCTGAATGTCCACTCAATTGAATATAGTCATCATTAACGCCAAGAGATTCTAGTACTCCAGAAACAGAAGAGATATAAGAATTCCATCCACTCTGATACAGAGGATTCACACTAACCATATTTTCTGAAGTTTCAGAACTTGCTTTAAGATAATCTGATACATGTGTGAATTCCTTCTGCTTTTCAGGTTCAGAAAGAATTTGATTCCTCACGCTATATGTTTCTAAAACTGTTCTCATCTGTTTAATGTAAACTGAACCGTATTCAGTAAGGCTATACATTCCTCGGGCCGTTTTTTCAATTAATCCTGTGTCTATAAGTTGATTTAGATGATGAGCAAGTGCAGTTTTACTTACTTTTCCTTTGCTAGCAAACTTAGCTTTAATGTGTTCGTGTAAATAAGGAAGGGATTTTTCAGAATTGGATAAATAGACTAAAATTTGTAAACGTGTATCATGTGCAGTAGCTTTTAAAAGATCGATGATACCTTCTAGTGAACCAAGAGGGAAATCTTGAGCTATATCATCATTATTAGTAGATTTCAATTTGAAATTCAATTAATGCAAAATCACTAATTATTATATAAGATTTGTGAATATCTTTTCAAAAATAATTGAATAACTTTCAACAATCACAAAGTTTATTAATAAATTATGTTCAATAACTTTTGAATAATATAACTAAAATTATTGAACAAAAATTGAATAATATTAAAAATAGGGATAAAAAATGGTAACTACCTTAATTCATTTAGAATTAGTACGTGAATATAGAATGAAGAGAAGATCTTTCGATAAGATGATGGAAAGAAATCATAAAGATTCAGTCTTAGAAAATAATACTTTTCTTGCCTCAAAAGAAGGAAAATTAACGTGTGTTCCTACTATGGTCAGGATGCATAGATCTACATAATTTCTAGGAGCAGCAATTCTAAGATCCACTATACCATTTGAAGAGAAAGCCCTCGATTTCTTAAAAGAAGCAAAGAAAGTTTAGGAATAAAACCCAAGAAGCTGCATTATATAATTAATAGAAACTTATGGAGGGTTGAATTTTACTGTTGAAGCTTCAATCTTCTCCCCAAGAACAGTAGGATTCATCGAACCTAGATCATACTTCTCTGCTTCGACCAAGTGAAGAACTTCTTCAGGTTTAAATCCCATAATCCTAGCCATAGTGGCATCTGTTGACACAGGTTTCCTTCCTATTATGAATCTATCTAAACGTCTTGATTTTGGCCCTGCCCAACCCTCAAGACCTACTCTAGCATCAACAATACAGAGACTAGGCCGAATTAACCTGTTTATGTCAACAATGACATCGTTAATATGAGGATGATAGAATGTTTGATCCTTTCTAGGGAGTAGACCAAAAAGATTCTTCAAAGTTCCAGTTAAGAAAGTTAAAAAATGAGTTTTTGCTATAGCTAAAGAAATTAAAAACTTTGAACCAACAAGGATTTCCGGAAGCTTTGGATTTGTAAAATAACTTCCTTTGAAATTGATTTCAACTGTAGGGGAATGACTAAGATTGATTAAGGATACATCAAAACCAGATGTTTGCATTTTTTCTTCTAGACTTCTGTAACCAAATTTGATAAAAGCTTCATCAGCATACTTGCTTACACTGTCTGATTCCACAATCTTAATGGATAGATCTTGGTTCTCTTTAAGAATCAGTTTTATTAACGCCTCAACTACCCGAACATCATTTACTGCAAAACCAGTCTTATCTGTCTGCGTACAAATATTTGGTTTGATTAGGACAGGCGATTGCAAGTTTTTAAATCCATCAATAAGCCCAATACCAGTGGATAGAGTCTTTCTGATATCATTCTCATATTTCACTAAAGCTACAGAATCCAACACTATAATCAGCTACCAATAAAAGTTATTGTTTAATCAATATCGGGAGGGCCTCTTTGAATACGTGTGAGAAGCTCTTCTTCAGTACCAATCCAATCATTGATGTGTTCCATAAACCAAGTTGCCCCAGCTTCATGCCAAGGTTGAACGATTTCAGTATCTTGCGATGTATCAATGCCTGTCGTTGTACCACCACCTACAACTTCAAATCCTTCAAGATTGTCTCTCTTCTTCTTTATAATATTTAATACATCTTTTAGCTTGTCAGGACCAAAATCAACACCAAACTCTGCTGCAGGGACAACACCATCATAATTTGCAGCACGATAAAAAGGTAATTTATTAGGCCAATATCAGCAATCCAAATGGGAATTCTTGGTTCCTGAATTGGTCTAGGAATAAATATTACCTCTTTGATATTGTAATGTTTACCATCATAAGAGAAAGGTTTTCCTCCCCATAACCCTATGAGTATCTCTAAACCTTCATCAAGTTTTTCAGCTCTGATTTTTGGATCCATTGGCTCATTAAAAAGACCAAATTCCTCAAAGTTACCCCCTAATCCAACCCCAAGTATCAGTCGGCCTCCTGATAAGTGATCCAAAGTGACAGTTTCTCTCGCGACTTTCCATGGTCTCCTACGTGCCAAAGGGGTCACCATAGGGCCAATTTTTATTCTTTCAGTTCTTGCTGCAACAGCAGACAGGATTATCCAAGGATCTAAGACTTTTAATGGGTGATTATCCCAAAAACCCCAAATATGGTCCCAGATGAAAAAACCATCCCATCCTGCATCTTCAGCTGCTTCTGCACATTCAATATGAAATTCAATTCCCTTCTTTTGGGTTCGACCAATAAAACAGATTATATTGATTCCATACTTCACGTTATCATACTGTCCTTATATATATGAATTCTTACTTTGTTGTTACAACTCAAAACTGTTATTCATTCAATGAGAGTCTCTGGGAATTGTGCTAAATAACCTTCTGTGTTTTCCAACGTCTCAAAATCAAATACATTCCATTTATTATGTGAGGGTGGACCAAAACTTATTTCTACTGTTCCTTCTGTTAAATCGAAGATCATAGACCATAGAGTCCCAAAACAATCCTTATGGTAATAAGCACAAACCCCATTTGGTATTTCATTCGATAATATATTCTTCATCGTATCTTGACTTATTGAAGGCATGTCAGCGTTAAATTCTGATTTGATTCTCTCATAACGTGTTTTTGAATTTGACAAAAGCCAATTATTAACATATTTGTTATATTTTATCTTTTCAGGCAAAGTATAATGATTAGTTGAAATTAGATATGATGGTGTTTCACCATTTATTTCTTTTATGCTGTATTCACTATCTAAACACTCTATTAGTGCTGCTTTTCCTTGTTTCTCGGCTAGGATGAAATTTGATGAGGAAAAAACTGGTAAATCTTGTAATAAATCGATCCCTGCTTCTACTGTTACACAATTTTCTAAAACAGATCTCACAGCAAGAGAAAAGAAAATAGCTTTTTTATTCTTAATAGGTGCATTATATGCTCCTCCCCCTGAAGATGTTATACAAAGACCATCGGCGTTAAAACCTTCGTAACGCCCGAGGAGTAAATTTGAAAATCCAATATGTGCCCTTTTACCTCTGACTTTTGTAGTAAAAAGGATTAAATCCTCCTCATTATGATTCCATTCATAGCTCCTACCAACAAGAACATGATTATTATTTGTGATAGATGGTAGTGCAACCATATGGCTACAATTTTGTTGAAATGACAGTGGAAAACCGTAAAATATTATTTTATTTGTCTGTACATTCAAACTGTCTGCAAAACCTTGAATTTCCTCTGTAATTCCTGGACAACATTCTTCGTACAATTCCTCCATCTCTTGAAAATTATTAAATCCTAACTTTTGCGGATTAGGATTTCCTGACGTGAGAAATGATACGAATCCTCCATATTTTTCTTCATTTGAATTTAAAATGCTTCCAATCTTTTTTCCAATCTCATAAGAGGTTCCTTCAAGAATGAAATGAGGCATTCTCTTTTTTGCAATATTAAATATGTTGCCCATGAAACAGAACTCCATATAATTATGAAAAAAGGAACTTTAGTTTCCATTATAAAATTTTGATTAATAGCAATTTACGTTACAGTTCCTAACGCTTTTTGATAGCTTTGATCCAGATGTCTGATGTCAGTAACTATGAGTGCAAATGTAAAACCCATAACTCCAATTAAAAAACATACAGAGAATAGAAATGTGATATCAACTAATTCTGCCACTATTCCTGAGAGAAACATGCCTAGAGGAGAAATTGAACCTGTCACTGTTAAAATTACGCTCATAACACGACCCTGCATTTCAAGAGGAACCTTTTGTTGGATAATAGTTTGAAATAAGATATTAACAATCGGATTACATATACCTATGACCAACATTCCAAGAGACATCATCAAGAATATACTGGGTACTTTTGGAGTAAGAGCTACTACCCCATATCCTAAAAATTCTAGATAAATTAAGATGTACATTATTAATGTTTTCCGTTGAAATTCTTTCTTGAGTGACATGAAGATAGAACCGGCCATTATACCTCCTTGAAAGAACATCATAATAAATGCGAAATCTGTAATGTCTCCCTGATGTGTTACATTGATGTAATAAGGAAACAGTGTTATTAATGGTGTTACAAGAAGGTTTAATATTGAAGCAATAAGTAACAATGCCAATAACCCTTGAATATTTCTAATTGCAGCTAGTCCAGCCTTAAATTCTTGCTTAAATGTAGGATTCCTGAGTATTTGTCTCTGTAATTGGGGGATTTTAATTCGTATAAGTGGTATTATTGAAAGTAAAAAGGTAATGACATCGATGTAAAGGATCAGGTGAATTTCAATAACAGTTGAAAGAAATGCTGCAATAACAGGACCAGCTAAATTTACTAATGCTGTACCAAGATAATTCCAGCTATTAAACTGCTGTAATTTTCCTGTAGGAACCATAATAGGGGTAAGAGACATAACTGCTGTAACATGGAATGATTGAAGAATTCCTTTTAAGGTAATTAAACCTAAAAAACAAAACAATACAATCTCGGGATCGAAATTAAGCCAAAATAAGATAATCAAGGTTAGGGTAGCACTGGCTTGAAGGAAATCGACAATCCCAATTATGTATTTTCGGTTTAATCTATCAGCAAGGACACCTGCAAAAGGGGTTAAAATAACCGAAGGACCAAAAGCTAGTAAAGATGCTAGACCTAATATGAATGTACTTTTTGTGATGTCCGTCATCCACCAAACAAGGGCAAAAGAAGCAATAGATGAACCTAATAAGGATATTAATTGCCCCAACCAGAAGGATAAATATCCACGATAAGTTTCATGATTATTTGGAGAACTAATAGGTGTTAATTCGTGCTTCTCTTCGTTACCATTCTGTATCATTATTTTTCCAACTCCTAATAATAAATTCGATAATCGAATTTCTAATTAATTCGAAAGTCGAATTCTCTTATAAATATTTCTAAAAATTCGAAATACGAATACTTAATATATTAAGGATAATCCTATTTTTAATAAGAATTTAGGGATGTAGATGAATTCTAATAAAATTTTTACAGTCAATAGTGAGATCAACATAACAGATATTATATATTTGACAAAAAATGATGCACGATTTGGTATTATTACTGCTATTAGGCTTTATGGTGCACTAAACCTCAAAAAAATGGCGAACATCCTTGGAAAGAGCGAAACAACTCTGATTCATCATTTACACGAGCTTCTGGATAAGGAGTTCATAAAACAATTAGATCGAAAGAAATTAGGAAAGAAAGGGGAAAGAGGGAAATTTTATGGTTTAACTGAAAAGTCAAAGAAGATAAACCATTTACTAACTCAAGAATACTGGGGACAGGATCATGTCGTTAAGATTGAAGATTTAAAAAGAAAAACTGCTGAGGAATTCAAACAAGCATATATTCAGCAATTAAGAAGTATTTCTTCCGTATTTCCGATTTTAAACCTCAAAGCTATGGCAACACTAAACAAGAGCATTATGGATATAACTGCTCAAGAATTAGAGAAAATAATTAATGTATTGAAGGTGAATAAAGACCCAGAAATTTCTCTTGGTTCAACTACTCTTTATGTTAATTCTATTCCCGTTGGTAACCATTCTCATGTTTTAAGGATTGTTGAATTAACAGTAGAGTATCTACGCAAATTAACAGAAATTGAACAAGAGATTAGAGCTGACCTCAAAACGATGAAAAGTAAAAATGCTGAAACTCTCACTCAGTTTCAGTATGTTTATCTGGGTACGGCACCAATTTCCTCAGACCTACATAGTAAAGAAGTTAAAAGCATTTAAAAATTCAACTACTATCTCTGGCTTCATTAATTTCTAAAAGAATCAAATTTTCAAGTAACAGGGTCCTCTGAGGATTGATCATCTAATATCTGTTTAAAATTACCAAATGATGTTGCATTTCACCATCTAAAACTGAGTGGAGAGATTTGTAACAAATCTTTTATTAATTTACTTTAAAAAAGTCATATAATCAAGATCTATTGTCTTTCTCCAACGATTTTAGTTAGAAAGAGGAGATAAATAAAATGTATCCCAAGTTATTGTTGTGCAAATTTGATTGTAGCGTGGATATTATTTCATGCATTATTTCATGCACAAGCTACACATAAGGATTCTTAATGGGTTATAAAACTATATCTTTATCTGAAGAAGCCTATAAACGATTATTAGAGCGAAAAAAGGGAAATGAAAGTTTTGGTGATGTTGTAATGCGATTAACGACCAATAGCACATCTAATGATTTTGTTGGGCTTCTTTCCCAAGATTCTTGTAATAAAATTGAGAAAGCTGTTGAAAAATTTCGCAATTCTCGTGGAGAAATTTTAAAATAACTTTATTTTAGTAAATTCTTCTACATTTCCAGAATTTCTCGATATTAAGCTTTTCAAGTTTTTCACTGAGCTTTTTATATGCCTATAATGAGTATTCATAAAATGGTATGTAGCTTTTATTATCTCAGCTAGAAAAAGCAAAAAATTAATGTAAACGTATTTATTCTTAAGAATCATCCTTTCTTTAAACATAAATGAAGTAACGGTAGATATAAACAGTAGTTGGGATTAATTTCTTGAATTATATAAGTGTTAAAAAAATTAAGATGAGAAGTACAAATAGAACGATAATATAAAAAATTCTTGTTGTTCCTCTCCAAAGAAATAAAGCAGAGGTTGCATGAAATAAGATAGTCAATAGTAAGAAAAAGGGATTATGAAGAAAAATTAACCCAAAGATTGAGGGGAAAATTGTGACTCCAGATAGAATATGGAAATAGTAAATTAATCTTGCTCCAACGGGAGCTTTAACTGTTAATTTACTTTTAAATGAAGGATATCGAATAATATTCTCATTTTCTCTTTTAAAATGTATAAAAAAAGGTTGTAACCAAAGAATTCTTTGTTCTTTGGATAATTTTCCCCAAATGTAAGGTTTTCCGTTTATATCTAAATTAAATTTCTTATACTTCTCAATCTTAAAGTCGGGATAAGAATGTGGGACATCTAACTCTGACCCAATGGAATAAATGACTCTTTTATTATCAATATTGCCAAAATAATAATTTATATCCTTTGAAACATCATAGAAATTAATTCCAGAAAAAAGATTATACCTGCGTTTAGCTTGTTTTATTAAACTGGAAACAGCACAGTCTACAGGAATCCAACCATAATTTTCAATAAAACATTCTGACCAAGCATGAGGCCCAATTTTCCCTGGTCCTATTGCCCACCAACCGAATATAACTCTTGCAGGGATGTTAAGGGCACGACAAAGAGATACGAAGAGAAAGCTCATATTTCCACAATCCCCCCTTTTATTTCTTATAGCGATGAGATTTCCAAAATAATTTGATGGTTTTTTATATCCAATATTCTCAATCATCCAAGTAAATATTAATTCTGCTTGCTTTAAAGGTTCTTTTTCATCTTTGATAATGTTTCTCGCAAGATTTCTAATTTCATCGTTGATATGTATGAGCTCTTGGCTATGTGTAAATGTATTACATTCAACTTCTGTAAGATTTGCTATAAAGCTGGATTTTTCAAGTTTCATTTCAGAAGTGACAAGCTCATAATCAATATAAATTCTGGTTGAAGATTTACATTCAAAAAAGGCAACATTATTGCCTTCAATATTCAGATATTCAAGGGGAGGAGGATAAATTTCTTTTATAGTAATATTTTTTTGATTTAAATGTTCAATAGGCAACGAAAGGTAAACATTGACTTGATTTATACCAGTAGGAATTTTAAGATGTACAGAGTGAGTGATTTCAATTTTCTTATAATTTTGAAATCTCATATTAATCATTACCAAAGAAGCAGAAGAAATTAAAAGATTTGTTGTAGCTGAATTTAGATTTCACTCCAGATATTAGAAGCAAATCCACTTAAAATATCCTATCAAAATTTTCAAATCTTAATTGTCGCAGAACGTTGGAATGAAAGAAGCGAATTATTGGTTTGTCTAAAATAAATCTGAGAATTTCTCTATTTTTTCTCTCATTTCACCTAAAATCGAATGTTTCAACATTTATTCTTTCCAGATTCTGTGGAGAGATTTCTAATAAAATTATTGTTACGAATTTCCTTTAAAAAAGTCATATAATCAAGGTCAATAGTCTCTTCTCCAACGATCTTTAGAGCGATCATGAACTGGCCAGAATGGTATGTTAAATGGTTGAAAAAAGCAAAAAAGAAATCACTACCTAGATATATTTCTTCATCATTAAATATTACAGTTTTTCCAATATGATCTGATAATAATTGTTTAAATTCGATAAATTGCCTTATCCATCGTTCTAGTAGCTGTTCTTTTGTAAGTAAACGGAAATTCTGGATTATATCGTTTTCATCCCAAGCTAAAGATTTGATAATATGACTACCAAATTCCAATCCAATCATACAGTGTTCAATTATGGATCTTAACGATGATGCTGGACATTCAGTATCGTTAACGAATTTTGATCCAATATTTTGGTTGAATTTCTCGTCAGAAGTATTTACAAGATTTTTACAAAGCTT
This sequence comes from Candidatus Hodarchaeota archaeon, assembly GCA_029856365.1. Taxonomy (GTDB): domain Archaea; phylum Asgardarchaeota; class Heimdallarchaeia; order Hodarchaeales; family Hodarchaeaceae; genus Hodarchaeum. The sequence goes on along the minus strand of JAHQWW010000099.1, from coordinate 2,605 downwards.
TTCACTGATCCATGCTGAGTATTCAGCAATCTGTCTAATAAAATTGGAATGATTGACCTTCAATTATATCTCCAACTTTTTTATCAACGAATATTGTGATAAAAAGAGAATCAAGTAATTATAGATTTAAATAGGAACTCAGAATTTTACAATATTAATATGCTGACTAGGACTGAATAGGGTTTGCTTTCTTTAGTTTTACGGAAAAAATAGTACCCCTTGGTAAATTATCTTCTACTTTGACTTCTCCCTCATAACGTTGTATGATTTTCTTCACAATATAGAGACCATACCCAGTCCCTCCTTTCTTTCCAAATTTCTGGCCTGGTTGGAACAATTTCTTTTTTATTTGATCTGTTATCCCTATACCATAATCAATAATTTTTAATTCATAGTATTCATCCTCTGTTTCACTAATTATTAATTCAATGGATTCCGTGTGGGCGTGAATAATAGCATTTCCAACTAAATTTTCGACGACTGAATATAGGGCTTGATCTGCAAGGACAATCCCTTCCCCAACAATATTAAATTTGACTGTTGGAGATAAGAGATTCTTCAAAACAGTTTCTGATATCTCCCTAAGATTATATGGCTTTAATGGCTCCTTTTGAATAATCAGTTTCTCAAGTTCTCCCAATTTATTTATAAGACTAATAGCTCTTTGAACGGGGGTATAAACACGTTCTAAATAGAATTCATCCCTTTCCACCTTATATAAATCTAAAAATCCAATAACCTGTGTTAAGTAATTGAGAATATCATGTCTTAAAATAGTATTAATTATCATTAAAGACTCACTTAAATTTCTCAATGCTTTAGTTGATTCTTTTAACTCCTGTTCTGTGACTTTTAGAGCTGTGATGTCATATGTGATCCCTACTAATCCAGTCACATAACCTTTCTTATTAAATATAGGTGCTTTAGTTGTCGAGAAATATCTGCCATCAGGTGGCGTATGTTCCTCACGATTAATAATAACATTTTTCGATTCTATAACATAAAGATCATCTTTAAAGGTCCTTTCTGCTAGCTCTGGCTTATATAATTCTTCATCAGTCTTTCCTATCATGTCCTGAGGTTCTAGTCCGAATCTTTTGCAATATATTTCATTGTAATCTTTCTGTGTGGCTTTACATACCTTTAAATGACGTCCTTCACGATCCTTGAAGTACACTGAGGCTGGAAGATGATCCATAAGAGCGTTAAATAGAACATTATTCGTGAGAGTATCGTTTAAATCAGAAATTAAAATAGAAATGACTTCATCATATGATTGTTGAGGGTGTTTCTTAAATGCACTGAGAATTTCCAATGTCTTGTTATCTAATTGAATTCTTTTCTTCATTATTACCATCAGATTAAGTTCTAATTGACACAACTAATGTCGTTTATAATCCTATCAACACTGCTTTTAAGCTAATATTGATTAGTAATTAAGATTGCCTCCCATTAGTGTGCCTTTGTAAATTCCTTCACCTTCTCTTATTGACATCTAAAAAATCTTTCAGGTTTAGGAATGGAATATATTATAAATAATAATGTTTAAAAAATTTTGAGAAAAGCATCTTATGATTATAATTTTAGTTGAAAAATTAATTGGGATGTAGGTGAAACAGGTTCATTTTGATAAGTTCCAACCAGTAATTCTACCTCTAGTCCGCTTGTTTCAAATAAGGTGAGGTATTGGTCTTGGTACATATATCGTGTTGTCCAGCTTGATTCATTTCTCTCAATAATGTTACCTTCGGAATCAGAACATGTAAATCGAAGCTTTGTGAATATCAATTGCGCTTGTATATCCGCAGCAGATGCTTCTTCAACTAAAATCGTTGTTCCTGAATTTTCTAAGGGGTAGATGTTTTTAGTCGTCCAAATTTTCCCTTGAGAGTCCAAACATTTTTGTAAGAAGTCTTGATTTGGATTTGGCACATTAAAGAAAAATCTTCCTTTGTAAGTTAGATGTTGAGAGACACATTTTAAGCAATTTAATGCTTCTTGTTCAAATAAATTATGAAAGAACGCATCTACACAAATAATGGTATTAAACCTTTCTTTGAAAGTAAAATTGTCCATATCTTGTTGAAAAATCTGCACTCGACGCTTAATTTCGATAGGTTCTCTTGAAAGTTTTTCATGGAAGCGAGTTAGCATTCCCTCAGAACGGTCAAAAGCAACAATACTATATCCTTCTTTAGCAAGTAGTATAGACATTCTCCCCGTTCCACAGGCCATATCAAGGATTGGATCTCCGAAAGAATGAGCTTTTGTAAGGTACCATGCTACTTCATGTTTTCCACTTGTACCTACTGTTTCATCATAATACTTCACAATTGGATCTTCAGTCTTTGAACCATACATTTGCATCCCACAGCATAGATGTAATTAATGAAGATTATTGAAATAATGTGATTAGAAATGTTTACTTATTCTAGCTAAAAAGCATCTCAATTGAAATGGTTCTGTTTTATGGATTAATTTTTAAGTTCACTAGAAATCATATATATCTTAAGATATATATCTTAAGATTGTCTTATTCAATTAAACATTGGAATGATTAATGCGACAAATATTTGACTCTTGAGTTTATTGAATAGAAGTAAAG
>JAHQWW010000013.1 GCA_029856365.1 Candidatus Hodarchaeota archaeon | reverse complement strand
ATATAATATCAAATACTTCAATGTTAAATAAAGCAGAAAAAACAATACCTCCAATTTCACTAGAATTTGACAGTGTAATCGAAGGAGACTTTTTTTTTCATGAAAAGATCTATAATCAGAAGTTTGATCTGATTATAGGAAACCCTCCGTGGGTAAGACATGAAGATATTGGTGTTGATCATCCCCTCGAGTATAAGAGAGCGTTACAAACTCGAATCGATGAATTACCTTATGGTGATACGTTTTTTGATCGGAAAAGCGATTTTTACATCTATTTTACCTTAATGAGTTTGTTTCTACTTGAAAATGGAGGGATATTAGCGTTTTTAACCAGTAATGCTTGGCTTGAGGTGAAGTATGGTCAAACTCTCCAGAAATTTTTATTAGATCCTGATAAAAAGATTGGCAACTTCGAAATCATCTATAGAAGTGGGAAGCGATTATGGAATCAGCTTGGGATTAACTCTATTATCCTTATTGCTGAAAAATCCCCAATCGAGAAAGCCAAATTTTTAGGTGGCACCTTCACAGAAGCTCAAGTAGACTTTTCCGAGATTCCTTTCTCCTCGTTAGAAAAAGGTATCATTAAGCGGAAAATGTATGAAGATCAGTATTATCGAACAGAGACTATAACGCTAGAACTATTAAACCAAACACATAAATGGGCTGGAATGTTTCTCCGGACATCAGGTTCAGAACGGAAATTATTAAGGAGAATTGGGAAAAAAGGCATACCTCTCTCTTCTTTGACGGAGGTTAGATTTGGAATAAAGACAGGGGCTAATGATTTCTTCCATCTTCAACGTGTTACTGAGAAACAAAGACTTGATGGAAAAGTTTACATCGAAAATCGAGTTGGATATAAGGGGTTGATCGAACAGAAATATTTAGTTCCCTTAATAAAGAGTCCTGCTCATATCAAAGGCTTTGTTATTCATTCTTCAAATATTTCAAGCTTATGGCTTTTTTATTGCCTTGATTCACCAGCTCAATTACAAGGCTCTGAAGCGTGGAAATATATCAAATGGGCAGAAACTACTCCTGTAACTATAAAACAAGGTAAAGAAAGTGGGATAAACACTCAGGGGTTCTCTTCAATTCGGAGTGTCAAACAGAGGGAGTTTTGGTATTCTCTTGGCAAATATCCCACTTCTTCCCTATTGTGGACTAAGAGCTATCATAATAAACCAGGATGCTTCTACAATCAAGCACAAGCTATGCCAGATCAGCGTTTCTATGCAATAATCTTAAAACAAAATGAATACCTCCCTTTAATCTTCACCTACCTTAATAGTAGTTTAGTTTGGGCTCAGATGGAAGCTAAAGGAAATACTAACATGGGCTATGGTGTGCTTGACACAAATGTATACTGGTTAAAATCTCTAAAAATCCCAATTGAAGCAATGACAGAAAAGAATCAAATTGTAAACTTAATGAAGCGATTAATGCAGGAAAAGGATCGCGTTTCAATGTTACAATTCTCACAGATTCGGACAGATATAGATCTCTTTTATACCAAGTATTTTAATTTATCTGACAATTCAATTAGTTGTTTATACGATTTTATTTCACGATCAATTCATAATCGAATACGAAAAAAGCTCCCAAAAAATTGATAAATAATAATTTTAAGAATCTGGTGAGTTGTCTTTTTAATTTTTAATCAATATTGGTTTTCACATCAACTCGAATAAATTTTCTAGTTAGGTTTTCAATATTATAATCAAATATTACATGACAACACAACTTTCCTAGGTGGTTGATCATGAGAACAGATCCGATTCATAAGGATGAAGTAATAAAGCAATTGGTCAGCCAACAGTTTTTCATACCACCTAATCTCATTACAGATCGCACTTATCGCTTAAAAATTGAAGTTCAGGGTTCCGAACGTATTTTCATTCAGTTTTCAAACTTTTTATATAAAATTAGTAGCAATCTGAAGGGAATAGATCTGAGGCCTTACAACAAGGTTTTAGGAAAAGCAGGAGAAACTTTGCAACTTAAGTCAAAAGCTGTTCAGCGACGTTTTTATGATAAAACGCATGTATTTCTTAGAGAAGGACTTGCCACAGAAGATATCCTATTCATTACTGCTATTTCTTCCATTCTAGAGGTTCTTGATGTTGATCATTTCGAAGAACTTATTGAACAGCTTTATGACTCCTATGTACAATTGTGCATTTATAAAACTCCAAACGGAAATGACAATAACCTCTCAAACCACTTCAGTGTTGGGATCAAACGTCTGGGTGAAATCGCTGATTCCCAATTCTCTCTTTTACACAATATTATAAAGTGTGTGAATTTAGCACAGTTGTTTAATATTGAAATTAATTACGATCAGGCGTTAGTTCGCGAATATCATCAAAGAGTGGTTCATAAAATCATTTCTGGGGGAATCTAGGCAGCGGTAATTATAGGAACTTCAAGTTTCCGTTTTTAGGGGGATATTGAAAGAAAAGTAGAGATTTCTATCGAATGTTTATCACTTGAAATCCAAGACAAATCTTAATTATTATTAATGAAAAAACAAGATTTATATTATAAGTATACTAGAGAAGTGATTAAAATGTTTGAAAGTATCTTAGATCTATTATTACCTTATATCGTAATTATTGCAGGCATTGTTGGCCTTGCTTATGGTATAAATAAACTAATAAAATCAAAAGACGACGAATCCGATATCCTGAAATACTTGGCTTTGGGTACAAGCATAGTGATAGGATTAGTGAACCTCTGGGCAATTTATGAATGGACATTAGACGATATATTTCTACCAGATTCTCCAGAGGTAACAATGGTTCATTGGTTGACAATATTATTGATTTTTTTGGCTGGCTCCTCCATGCTTGCGGAACCACTTAAAGATACACCAATAGCAGCAATTATTGCTGTACTCGCTTTTGGAGCATTAGCTGGATTATTTTTATTTTTTGCTGATTTTAGTGGAGGATTTTCTGATCCAGAAGTTCTAGATGTCATTCATATCCCCCTTTGGCTCGTGATTTTACTAATTGTGCTCATCGTTGGAATTTTATTCGTTATTACAAGGTTTACAGAGTTCACAATAGATAGGATATTACAATTGATCAGTTGGGCTCCAATTGTTATCATTTTTTGCGGCCTCCTCACTATTCAAGGGCTGCTAATGGTTCTCCTCAACGAAGCTGGTGGAATATGGGCACTCACTTGATTGTAATGTATAAATGATTCTGAATTAAAACAAATAAAACATTACTCTCTCCTTCTTTTTTTTCCATAGAATTTCGGATTACTATACGAATTGTATACTCATTTGATTTCAAGACTAGTTTTTGAGATGATCTGGTGAGCTAGTTTAGTAAAAGCATCGGGGATGTTCTCTCCCGTTTTTGCAGAAGTTTCAATGAACTCTGCATTCAAAGATTTGGCTTTGATAAATCCATTAATTGTCTTTACGCAATTAGGAATTTCATCTCTTAAATCAATCTTGTTTCCTACTATAACTACGGGTAGTTCTGGAAATGTCTCTGCATGGAATTGAGCTTCTTGTATCCATGAATCAATACCTTCCAATGTTTTAGGTTGAGAGACATCATAAACTGCTAAGGCTCCCATGCTACCTTTAAAATAGGCTCTCATGACATTTCTAAATGCTGGTTGACCCGCCAAATCCCAAATTTGCCATTTAATCTTATTTTCATTGATCTTATTCTCAAGATACGCAAAATCTGCGCCCATTGTTGCAAGGAAATCCGTCTCAAAGCCCTCGCCCATATATCGTCGCCGAATTGACGTTTTTCCAACTGCACCATCTCCAATAAGAACAATTTTAAACATAAACTTTGTCATAAAACACACTATCGTCTGGAATTCAACTTCCAATCATATAGGGAATAATGCTTGTATTAATTGCTTATATTTTTTGTTTTAATCACTTGATCTGATCAGAGATATCTTAATTTCAACAGAATCTGAAGAGACTTAGTTAACTTTTAAGAGATACTAAATTTGATATGAGATAACAAGATTATGCTTTACTGATCTTCAAGCTTGTTTCGTGGTTTGGTAAAGTGGAATCAAGCACTACAGAATCTCATATAGCTAGTGATTTGCTGGTCTTTATTGTAGGAATATCAGGCAGCGGCAAAGATACAATAATGCGTAAAGCTTCAGATAATCTCTTTATAGAACAAATTCCTGTTAACATTCTCCAAAGAAATATAACAAGAATCCCTGATAAAACAGAAGAATCTCTCTATATATCTGAGGAGGAATTTCTACTAAAAAAATCAAGAGAAGAATATGCTTTGTTTTGGAATGTATACAATAATTGGTATGGATGCCCGCGAACACTGCTTGAAGCTCCTCTTCAACGAGGGGAAGTTATCTTGGTAAATGTATCCCGTAATATTCTCTATGAAGCTCGTGAGAAGTACCCCGCATCAAAGATAGTATTGATTGATGTTCCAATTAATATTGCAGAAAAACGTATTAAAAATCGAGGGAGAGAAACTGACTACCTTCTGAATGAAAGAAAAATCCGAATGTACGATAAAATTGACATGCTTCCTCCAGATAAAGTAGTTCAGAATGATGGTGATATTGAAAAAGCTGTTGACGAATTAACCAATTATCTGAAAAAATTATACTTAGAGTTTAAACAGAAAAACGGTTCTGATCAATAAAATGGATCATTTCTACATAAAAAAGTTGGAAAAGACCCCAACACATAACACAGTGATAATTTTATCCTTAATATCTACAGTTGCATCCATTATTATCTGGATGTTAATGCGCCCAACAGAGGCAGCGCTGAAAGCTGCAAGTCCATATGGAGTGATGGAATTAGAATTTGCTTGGAGTGTTGAAAAAATCAATCAAATCTTCGACTCTTGGACAGAAGAACTTATAATTCAAGAACTAAATGTAACCCTCATAGATTATGGATTCCTAGTAGCCTATTCAATATTTTTAGCGTGTTTAACTCTACTAATATCTCGCAAGCTCCTATCTGGGCAAATACAACTCGCTGGATTATATATGACTTTGGTTCCCTTTGTAGCCGCTCTTTTTGATGCTATAGAGAATTTAAATCTCATTTTAATGCTTTATTCACCAACTAATTTTCCTCCCTTTTCTCCCTTGTTAGCATCGATTTTCGCATCTTTTAAGTTTGGATTAATTATAATTGTAATTATTTTTTGGATAGTAAGTACTATATGGTTTTTATATCAAAAATTTTCAAGCTAATCCTACTATTTCTAGAGAATTATAACATAAAGAAGGAAAATCAAGGAAAATTAATAATGCAACTCCCTACACATTTAATCGCTGGTATTTTGATTCAGTATATCATTAGTATAATAATTCCAACACCTACTTGGCTATCAGTACTGCTGGTTATCATAATCGCTTTTTGTTCACACTTCTTCTTAGACGCACTTTCGAGAAGTACTTATCATCCTCCAGAAAGGATACACGATAATTTTTGGCTCATGTGGCATATTTTTGTATATCTTACAGGTTTGGGGATAATTATTCTCCATTTTTGGAATTACTGGCTTGGAATGCTTTTTGCCAATCTACCTGACTTATGGGATTGGTATACATTACGTAACATTGCATCCAGAAAAAACAACCCTGATTGGGCGAAACAATACTATTTACACCCTATTGCGGATAAAGTACGTTCTTCTCTCTTTATGTGGATGCCCAACTTAATTTACAAAAGAACAGGTATTATTCCAGAGCTAATTTTAATCATCCTATGGTTTGTAATACTCTTTTTTTTTGGTTAAATAGACAACATATTTCAGTTTTAAATAGAAAAGCAAGGATAAAGACTGATAATCGTATTATTCTTCTTTTAAGTTCATTTTACCGAGTAAAGTTATAGTGATTGTTATTATAATTAATTCTAGAGTTAATAAATATGTACTCCTAACAGGAGTCTAACTCTTTTTAGTATTCACATTTATTATGGTTGTTGTTTCCTTCTCTATCAAACCTACATCTTCAAAAGCAGTATATCACACAAGAAAAGAATGAGAACTATCAAAAGATGGGATTTTGAGAAAGTCAAATTGTTCCCAACAATATAATTTCAATAGTGAAAAATGCTACTAGTTTTACCCTATTTTGATTCATAAAACTGATTTTCTGTTATTGAAGTTTTAGAAATGATCTTTCCTTTTCTAATAGTTGTCCGTGCTGGGGGTGTTTTTCTTATGGCTTCGTTTATAGTTTTTACACCGTGAAGAATGACAATATCAGCAGGAGATCCAACAATCAGCTTATGATCTGAAATTCCCATCGTTTTTGCCGCATTATAGGTGATCATATCATATAGGGTTTCTATCTCGAATTGAGTGGTCATTTTCGCCGCATGTCCAAGTAATAATGCTACTTCAAGCATATCTCCTTTTCCGAATGGATAATATGGGTCATTGATGCAATCTTGACCACAGGTGACATTTACACCAGCGTTCAGTAATTCTTTAACACGAGTGATCCCGACTCGTTTAGGATAGCTGTCTAATCTTCCCTGTAAAACCATATTTGTACCAGGATTTGTAATGACATTAATCTTTGCTAACTTGACTAAATCAATAATTCGACTTGCATAATAGTCATTTTGAGCAGCTAAAGAACAAATATGATCCACAGTTACCCGTTCACGATAATTGCGCTTAATAGTGCTAGATGCTAGATATTGTAATGTGCGAGAATTAGGATCGTCACTTTCATCTGTATGAGAATCGATATCCACATTGAACTGTTTTGCAATATCAAACACAATATCAATATGTCGTTGAGAATCTTGAGGGGTATACTCGTTATGAGGCATACCTCCTATTAAATCCGCACCAGTTTCCATTGCAGAATATAATAAGTTTTCAGTCCCTTCATCTTTCAGAATTCCTTCTTGAGGAAATGCAACAATTTGCAGTTCGATAATATCTCGATAGGCTTCTTTTACCGCAAGGAGACCTTGAAGAGGCCTAAGTTTTCCAATGGAATCAATATCTACATGGGTCCGTAGATGGGTGACTCCATACTTTATCTGTTGATCAATAACTTGATTGGCTCGCTTTTGAATTTCTTCCACTGTATAATTCCTTTTAACCTCCCATGTTTTTTGAATGGCTTCCCAAAGTGTCCCTGATTCATTTGATTCAATAATATCGCCAATTAGAACTTTATCTAAGTGATTGTGAGGACTGATAAAACTTTTGGTCACTAATGAACCCTTAGCATCAATAGTTTGTTCAGGTTCTTTCAATTTCTTGTTTGTAATCTCTCTAATCATCCCATATTCGATTAAGATATTAACTAATTTTCTGTCTCGGGTAAGAGCATTTTTAACTAGTAAATTCATTCTTTCTTGCATCCTAGAGTATAAGAGAGTAATTTTCTCTTCAAAGAAGAAGAATGTAAGATTTCATTCAATCCTCGAAGAATGTATCAATCTTTGTAAAAATATTTAGTAAAGACAACTCTGAGATAATTGCTAGAAAAAGATTTGTTTCTTGAGTTTTTTCTCTTGAAATACCGTTAAAAAATTCAAAAGAGACGAGAACGATGTCAATAGATGAAGAAATGTTACGTCCTCCACAAAATAAGATAAACCCCGAAAATACACCTTATCCTTCCAAATATATTAATTTAGCTGACGGTACCAAGATGGTAGTTCGTCAAATTACACGAGATGAGGTAAAACATGTCATTCCATTATTTTATGACATAGTGAAACTTACTGATTACCAATATTATGATCTTGTAGGAGCTCGGATATTAAGCGAGCTATTGGCTTACACTAATTACAGAGTTCATGATGAATATGTTATTCTTGGGCAAGATGGGAACACTGGTGAGGTTTTAGGTCTCGTAAACAGTCGTTTAACAGTTAATCCTAAAATTGGAATGAGTCTTCACACGATGACGTTCAAAAGAGGTCTTCGTGTTGGTGCTCATTTATTTGTGGCTAAGATGGAAAATCATTTTCTTTTGGGAAATAAAGAGGTTTATATTGTAGCGGAGTCACCGATCGGATTCCAACGATGGATGGAAGAATTACGGCTCGAACCACGACCCGAAATAGAACATGAATTAGGTGGAGTTCCCTCATATTGTCTCACAAAAGAAAATTGGGAAGGTTATGTTGTTCCAGAACGTCTCTTTGGAGAACGACCAGTTCCTGAGAATTTGTTAGAAAATTGTAAAAGAAAGATTTTAATTCCTGAAGATGTGATATTTCAAATTACAGGCAAAAAGAAGGAAGAGTGAATAAATGCGTGAGGTTGCTATTATTGGAGTGGGATTGGGGAGTCGTTGGGGACGATTTGATGGTTCCCTAATAGAAATGATGGCGGAAGCTTCATTAGATGCAATTACTGATGCTGGTACAGATGAAATTGACGCCGTATTTGTTGCTAACATGGGAGCGGGCCGTATTAATAACCAAACAGCACTAGCTTCTGCTTTAATTGATTATCTGAATCTTTTCCCAGCTGTTGGAGCATCCATTGAAAATGGTCCTGCCTCAGGGGGAACAGCTGCCCGAATAGGGTATATGGCTATAGCTTCGGGGATTCACGATTGCGTTATGGTTACTGGTGGTGAGAAAATGCGCGTTGCTCCAGCTCCAGTAGTTACTGATTTTATTGCTACTATGTCACATCCTGAGGCTGAATATATCTATGGTATAACCTTTCCTTCTCTCGGTGCGATGTTAGCTCGAATCTACTTCAATAAATACGGGGTTACATCAGAAGATTTGGCTAGAATTGCAATTAAGAATCATAAGAACGGTTTAATGAACCCTCATGCTCATATACAACAAAAAATTACAATGGAAGGCATTTTAACCTCTCGTGAAGCAAAATTGAATAATCCTATGATTGCAGATCCATTACATCTATATGATGTGTGTCCTGTCACTGATGGGGCAGCTTCCATTATAATGTGTTCACTGGAAAAGGCAAAAGAAATATCTGGAAAACGATTGATCAAATTCACTGGTACAGGACAGGGTATGGATACTATGGCTGTACACGAACGTGAAGATCCAACATTTCTCAAAGCAGTAAAAGATGCTTCTGATCAAGCATTAGTAATGGCTGGGTTAAAGAGAAAGGATATAAACTTTGCAGAAATACATAACGCGTTTGAAATATTAGAGATAGCTGAATTGGAATCAGCAGGATTTTATGAACGGGGTAAGGCTCATCTTGCTATTCGTAAAGGCGAAACAGAAATCAATGGCCGATTTCCAGTCAATCCTTCAGGTGGTCTAAAAGCCCGGGGTCACCCTGTCGGTGCAACTGGAGTTGCTCAACTCTGTGAATTAGTATGGCAACTTAGAGGAGAAGCAGGTGAACGACAAATTCCCAATAATCCCAAACATGCATATGCAATTAATTTTGGAGGGTTTGGCAACAATGTTGTAGCCACTATCCTCTCAAAGACTTGAAGGTGATTTTAATGGCAGAAAAAGTACCAATTGGATATGAATGTCTGAATTGTGGCAAAATACATTATCCAAAACATGGCCGTTGTCTTCAGTGCAAACATCAGGATTTTAAAAATGTAACACTTCCTTCTGAAGGCACCCTTATTACCTACACCATTCTAAAGGCCCCACCTACAGGAATCGACAGATCTTCCCTCCTATTAGGTATTATAGATCTTGGAGAAGTCCGTTATACAGGTCAGCTAGAAGTAGAACCAAATGATATAAGGTTGGGAATGAAACTTAAAGCTGTCTGGAAAAAAGTCCGTGAAATTAACGGAAAACCAGTTTCAGGGTTTGTTTGGTTCCCACTTTGATGTTAAAAACATGATGAAGATAAAACGAAATTATTTATTTATTTGGGAAAATAATCACAATGAAACATTATCACATTAATTTATTCGAAAGAGAATTAGAGGGAGCACAACATATGTTCATTGTTGGTGACCCAGCACGGACAGAAGCGATTGCTCAACATTTAAAAGACTCCCAAGAGATTGCTTTCAATCGTGAGTATAGAACCTTCGTTGCGTATATTGAGGAAAACCCTGTCCTCATTGCCAGTATGGGAATTGGGGGCCCTTCAACTGCTATTGGGTTAGAAGAATTCGGAAAATGTGGAATAACAACTATTATTCGAGTAGGAACCTCAGGAATTTTGAATCCTCGTGTAAAACTAGGAGATATTGTTTCTGCTATTGGTGCTATTCGTGATGAGGGGACAACAAGACAATACTTGCCTTTGGAATTTCCTGCAGTAGCTCATCCAGATGTTGTTCTAGCATTACGACAAGGAGCGTTTAATCTAAATCTTCAAGATCGCTTTCATGAAGGAATAATACATTCTAAAGACGCTTTCTGGAGTGAAGAACCAGAAATGATTCCAGCAAAAAAAGAGATTATCGAAAGATGGGAAATCTGGAAACGAGGAAAGGCTCTTGTTACGGAGATGGAAATCTCTACTCTCTTTGTTTTGGGAAGTATTAGAGGTTGGAAAACTGGGGGAATATTAGCAGCTATTGGTGACTTTGAAACTGGAGAGTTAATACTAGATAAAAAAGCAGGGCAAATCGAGTCAATCCAAACAGCTATTGCTGGAATGAAACTATTGTTGTAGGTAACGAGAAAAACTGAATCAGGCTCTTTTTTTGGTTCTTTTTTTAATGGTTATGTAAATAACAAACACAGAACCAGTCAAGAAGACAGTAATCAGAGTAATAATAACAGCTTCTGAAATATTGATTAATGGATTTGTTATTTTCCCCTGTGAAATTGTTTCCCATCCTACTGACATATCAGATTCATGAGGCCACTGATTTGGCGCCATCTCAGATTTATCCCAATCTTTTGAGTGTTCTGAGTAATAAACTATATACTCAAGTTGGCCTGGTATTGATTCCCCGCGATTTAATGAAAATTTAGCTGCTGAAGGGACTGATAATCGTATTAAGACGTGAACTTTTGAACCAACAGTCGTGAGATCACCAATATCGCATTTTAAATCGCTTTTGAATGTTTCTTCGGAGCTTGTAAATCTAAGACCTACTGCTATTGAATAATATCCATTTAGGTTTGAACCAAAAGCTTCAGCTTCCAAATCAATTTTGTATGTGTATGTTCTATCAACTAAAAGGTTGGTAGAATATGAAGAAATAGCAATTTCTAATTTAGATCCATCTGATTGTGTCCATGTTTTTGAATAAACTGGACTCGCAGTAGAATGACATAAAATAGGCAATAAAAGTAAAAGAATGAATGAAATTACTGTTAATAATATAATTCTGGTCATTTCTACCAAACTATTATTAGATTCAAATGGATCAAATAATTTTTCCCTTAAAAGGGAGTTTAGAGCTGTGATAGAATTTCATAATATACTTGACATTTGATACGAATTTGCTTTAATTGTTCATTATTTAAGCGTTGAATTGAAAAAAATGCTGAGGAAGTTAAAATCTCTTTAAATGTCTCACCTATTTCTTCCTCCTTTGTGAGAATGAATTGGGTTAATTTCTCAGCTGATTGATGGAAAACTACTAAATAAGCAGAGCCTATTCCTTTAATTTGAAAAGCTTTAGTTAAAGCGAAAATCTCCACATCATCCCATGTTAGGGGTAAAAAATTCCATTCCACTTCCTCAAGGTCTATAGGATCTTTTGTTGCAAGAATTTTCAAGAGTAAATTCCAAGTCTGGATTTCTGAATGCCAAGTGGACCCTGACCAAAGAATTATTGGATTCAGTTTGTTGTGTTCTATTATCCCGAAAAATAATCCTAAATTGTGATCAGGTGTATCTACAGACATCTTTGCTCTCTTAACCATTTTTTTTCTATATCTACTAGAAAAAGGGGGGATAATTTGTTTTGATATGGTGTTTAAAGCATTTAATCTTTGTTTTATTGATAGAGTTAACGATCCTTCAAAAACTCTTTTATTTACTTATTGTGTATTCCCTCAAACCTTTCTAATAAAACGAAAACTATCTGAAAATAGAATTAAGATTATATTTAAACCGAATAAATCTCTGTGATTGAAATGACACTTCAACGCGATTTATATAGACAGGGAGCAGTTCTTGCTATTTCGATTGTTGGAATTTTCCTCCTCATCATAATTCTTTCGACTCCAATAATGGGAATGTTCGCTCTTGGTCCAATTGTGTCCCCTGGAGGAATTTTTGGTGCTTCAAAGGGATCTGAGTATTCTTCTGGGACAATTACCCTTGAGGGTATTGATAACACCGTAACTATTATTCGAGACAACTGGGGAATCCCACATATTTACGCCAAGACTAAGAAAGATGCTGTTTTTGCCCTAGGTTATTGTCATGCCTATGATAGAATGTTTCAGATGGAAATGACTGTTCGAACTGGAATGGGACTAATGTCAGAGGTGATGGGGAATGAATCTCTCGAGGATGATATTTGGTATGAAACTATTGGGATTGAAAAAGCTGCGCAAGAGATGATAATAACATTCGAAAGAGAACGTGAATTTGATTCAGATCTCGACATGATGTTAATCCTCTTAGATGCTTATTGCAATGGGGTGAATTACGAAATTGAACACAGAATAAGTACCAAAACGTTACCAATCGAGTTTCAATTATTAAATTTCGAGCCTACACCATGGACACCACTTAAAACCTTTGTTTACAATCGTCTAATGAGTC
This sequence comes from Candidatus Hodarchaeota archaeon, assembly GCA_029856365.1. Classification (GTDB taxonomy): domain Archaea; phylum Asgardarchaeota; class Heimdallarchaeia; order Hodarchaeales; family Hodarchaeaceae; genus Hodarchaeum. The sequence continues at coordinate 43,057 of JAHQWW010000013.1, read as the reverse complement.
TAATGTTAACTTATTCAACTTATGATTTGCATGCTACTATTTTAAGGGATGACCTGTTCAATGGTAACTTAACTGCGATGGAGGAATTATTTCCACTCAACCAGACATATTATCAGATTCCAGTTGTACCTGATTATGGAAATTACACGCTTTCTTCGGGTCTTACAAATAAAATTACAGCTAGGGTTCAAACTGGAGATATTAAAACTAATAGTGCAACAATTAAGAAAATTTTGGATAAAACTCCTGAAAGTGTCAAATACTTCCAGCAATCATGGATAGGATCAAATAACTGGGTAGCAAATGGAACAAAGACAAAGAGTGGAAAACCTATACTTTGTAATGATATGCATCTAAGCATTGATCTTCCCCATATTTGGTATGAAGCCCATCTCGTCGCGACGGAAGATGATTGGAATATATTTGGCTACACACTAACAGGAACTCCAGTAGTAGTCGTGGGATACAATACTCATGTAGCATGGGGTTTTACTAATGTTGGGCCAGATGGGATGGACTGGTATGAGTATGTTTGGAATGATGAAGGTGAATATTGGAACGGAACCATGTGGTTGGCTCCAACGAAAAGGAATGTTACCATTCCAGTAAAAGGGCTTGAAAACCACACAGAGACAATAGAATACACGCAGGAAGGGGTGATAATGGCAGAGGAAATGGGGAAATCTTTGATTGCTATGAGGTGGACAGCTACCGAAGAACCAACATACGAAATTAAAGCATTATACGGTGCAAACAAAGCTAAAAATTGGAAAGAATTTAATCAATCCATGCAATGGTTCCATGATCCCCCTCAGAACGTTGTTTTTGCGGATTCTGACGGAACAATTGCTTTAAGACCAACAGGGAGGTATGTAAAGAGGAACTTTACTGAAGGTTTACTTGCACGGTTTGTACAAAATGGTTCTGATTCATCTGTCAATAAGGACTGGGAGTACATTCCTTTCAATGAACTCCCATACTCAGTTGATCCTGATCAATGTTATCTAGCATCAACCAATCAAAAGTCTACTGGTCCTGACTATCAATATTATATAAGCAGCACTCAAGCTGCAGGATATCGTGGGAGAAGTATTAATCGTTGGTTGAGCGAGGCTTCTGAGGGATCCATTGATGCCGATTTTATGAAAAATGCTCAATGTGGTGACATGGGTATTTTTGACACATGCTCTGAAGCATTTACTCCATTCTTCATCGATGCTATTGAAAATTCAGGGGAAGCACTTTCAGACACAGCGACAACTGCATTGGCTAAATTGAAATCATGGAGAGAGAGTAATGAGAAGTATCTCATGAGAAGCGAACTTATAGGTCCAACAATTTTTTATGAAACGTTTTCACGATTTAAAGATCTAGTATGGAACGATGAGTATGAAGAAGCTGGAATAAGTGTTACAAAACCTCAAGATAATACACTAGAATATCTTGTACGTAATGATCCAGATTCAAAATGGTTCGATAATGTAACAACTACTGTAGTTGAAGACATGGATGATATAATGGTTGAAGCATTTATCGAAGCTGTGAAATACTTAGAAAACGAATTTGGTTCAGATATAGAACATGATTGGGAATGGGGTGAATACCATCGGATGTACTTCAATCATTTGGGAGGAATTCCCTCCTTCGGAAAAGGATCACACGAACATGACGGTTCAGGATACACGCTTCTAGCTGCGGGCGGTCGAAGAGTAGGGGGTGGCCCCAGTGAACGAATGATTGTTAATTTTGACAATATGACCGATTGTTGGAGTGTCATTCCAGGAGGAGTAAGCGGGAATCCCGCTAATTCTCATTACGCCGACCAAGCCCTTGATCTATGGATTAAAGGTAAATATCATCTAATGTTAATCGAATATGATTCTGTGGATGAATTCCCAAAGGCATACTTGGAAGCTACAGTGGTTCTAAAATCAAATTGAGGTAAAAAAATGAGCGAACGTACTCTTGAAATTGACATTCGTAAAATATTGAAGTATAAACGATCAATTGCATTTATCATATCTCTAATGGGTATGATAGTTATCGACCTTACCATTGCTTCCTCCTTACCCTTTTGGTTAAGTCCATTAATATTAGGAATAATTGGGGGAATTATCATTGGATCTGCATATGCTGGTTTATTCACTGGCTTAGGAACATTAGCTGGACGATTTGTATCCATCTTAATCATGATTCTAACAACACCTGGATTGATGGAAACACTAAATTATTTTCTGGCTGCTATAGGAGATGTCTTAGGAGCTCCTCTACCTCCAGGTTCTTTGGTAATAATTTTACTATCTAGTGTCATTTGTGGATTGTTCGGACTTCTTGGAGGTCTTCTAGGCGGCTCTGGTACAAGGTTAACTAGACTTTTACTAAAAGAAGAGGTTGCTAGATAAGAGATTAACATAATGTCTGATATTACAAAAACAGTCATTCAGAAGATGGATCATTTAGGAGTAAAATATCTCTTACTTCAATTCACTGGCGCTGATGGTCAACTTAAGGGGGTTGAAATGTCAAAAGATTCTTTTGCCAAAGCTGATCAGATTGGGGTTGATGGGAGTAGCATTGGCTTCTTAAGGACAAAGCAATCGGACATGATTATTGTTCCTGATCCCACCACAGTAACCTTGTTACCTTGGCAAGACAATACTGCTTGCGCATTTTGTGATTTACGAAGTACTGACACTCACGAGCGGATTGCTGCTGATCCAAGAGGTATTTTAGCTAAAATTAACAAGGAATTGTATGATAAGTTCCAAGTGACCTATTTTGCGAGGCCAGAAATGGAGTTTTATATGTTAACATCTGATTTCAAACCTGCGGATTCTGCAACTTATATGGTTCTACCCCCAAGGGATAAAGGATATTTTCTACGGAAAATGATTGTTGAAACATTAGATCAAGTAAATATTCCATTAAAAACATTCCATTCAGAAGTTGGACCTGGTCAACACGAAATTGAGTTTGATTCATCACCTGCGATTCAAGCTGCTGATGGTGTGCAATACTTCAAACAAATCGCTAAAATGGTAACACTAAATCATAGTGAGTGGATTGTGTCTTTCATGCCTAAACCCTTTATCGATGAAGCAGGAAATGGGATGCACATCCATCAAATGGTCAGATCCTTTACTGATGATTTATTCAAGGGTAGTGGGAATGAATTATCTGAATTCGCACTTTATTTTATTGCAGGTCAGCTCAACCATGCAAGCGAAATCACAGCTATTACCAATCCTATTGTAAATTCCTATAGACGCTTGGTTCCTGGAAAAGAAGCTCCAGTATATAAAACCTGGGGGATTGCAAATCGTACTGCTTTGATTCGTGTACCTGGTTACGAAGCAGGAAGGTTAGAATATCGTGCCCCAGATGCAGCTACGAACATTTATTTCACCTTAGCTTTTCTCCTTAAAGCTGGTCTAGAGGGTGTAAAAAAGAAGCTGGAACCACCTGACGAAGCGAACTTCGATGCAGACGTCCTTAATCCAAAACAGCTCGAAGAAAAGGGAGTGGAGTTATTACCTCGGACTCTTTATGACGCCTTGCTGAAATTTAAACATAGTAAGCTAGCAGGAGAGATCCTTGGACCAGCACTTCATCAAGAATATTATGAAGCACGAATGAACGAATGGCTTGACTTTAAAAGAGAATATAGCTTTGAAAAGGAAGAAATTACACAATGGGAATTATCTCGATATATTGATTGTTAGAATTTATTTAGGGGTTTATACATCAAAATAACGTTTCCAATCCCAATCTGTGACCTGTGTGGAATATTGAAGCCATTCTTCTTTCTTCAACTGGAAAAAGTTTTTGCAGATATGATCACCAAGAGCGTCACACAAAAGTTTATCCTTTTCAAGAAAAGAAAGAGCTTCAAAAAGGTTTCCAGGAAGAGTTCTTATATTTAATTCATGTCTTTCCTTTGATGATAATTTGTAAATATTCTTTTTGACTGGTGGGGGGAGTTCAAGTTCACGTTCGACCCCATCCATTCCTGCAGCGACAATGGAAATAAGAGCAAGATATGGATTACAACTCGGATCAGGACAACGGTATTCAAAACGTGCAAGCTTAGAATTATTAAACATTGGAACACGAATTAATGCGGAACGATTTAGAGGTCCCCAAGCGACATAAACTGGTGCTTCATAACCTGGAACTAATCTCTTATAGGAGTTTACAGTTGGTGCTACCAACACTGTCATTGCTTGGGCGTGCTCTAAAATCCCAGCCATGAAATGTTCAGCTAATGATGAAACCTTGTTTGATTCAGAAGCCGAAAAAAGGTTTTTGGTGCCTTCCCATAACGAAATATGACAGTGCATCCCATTTCCTGCTTCATCAATAAAGGGTTTGGGCATAAATGTAGCTGTATATTCTAATTTTGCTGCTAATGCTCTGATAATTGCTTTATAAGTGACTATAATGTCAGCTATTCGAAGAGCTTCTTCGTATCCGATTTCTATTTCATACTGACCTGGTCCTACTTCATGATGGTGAACTTTGGGTTTGATCAGGGCTTTTGTTAAGTATTGAGAGAATCTTTTAACCATCCCTTCTAAGATTGCATTAGGAAAGATATCTGCATATTTTCCTTGGTCGACAGGGACATTATCTTTGAAAAGGTAGAATTCAGGTTCTGGCCCAACTTTAAGGGATAATCCTTTCGTAGTTAAATACTTCTTAATTATATTCCGTAATTGAGAACGGGTATCTCCAGCGAAAATATTTCCATCTTGACGGATTTCACACATGACTGCTAATTTAGGTTCTTCTGTGTAAGGTAATTCGAATAAACTATCTGTGACAGGTGATAAGTGTAAGTCAGAGCTCTCTAATGTGGTAAAACCTGCAACGGAACTGCCATCAATGTTTATCCCTTCCGAGAAAACAGGATCGGTAATTGCGGTACTAATTTCTTCAGCTGCGATTGGAAGATTCATGGCTTTTAATGTTCCGTGAATGTCCACAAACCTGATTTCGAGCATATTGAACATTTCGAGATAACTCCTTTTATCAACAATATATAGGTATTTACAAATTTATTTCTCTTAATGACTACAATAGAATGGATTTGGCTAAATTTATCTGAAATATTTAGAAAAAAATTGGTTATTTATTCTTCGTTCAATATTATACAAGTTCTTTTACATTTTCTTCTATTTCATCAATGATCTCTGTTTCATTAAGGGTTAAAACCTTGCGATTATGCATTAATAAAGTTCCGTTCACTATTAAGGAGTGTACATCACTCCCATTGGCAGCATAAATAATGTTAGAAATGATATTATGCATAGGTTTAAGATGAGGTACTTGAAAATTAAGAATAACGAGATCAGCTTGATTATCAACTTTAATTAATGAGTCAGGATGAAAATTTCGTCTGAAAGACCAACAAGTATCTTCAAGCACCTGTTCAGCTGGATATAGAGCTGGATCCCATCTTGAAGCAGAAATAACATTTGAAGCCTCCCGCATTTCACGCCACAGGTCTAAGGTATTATTGGAAGCAGCTCCATCCGTACCAAGAGCAACTAAAGCACCAGCAGTACGTAGTTCTGGTACAGGGGTGACTCCCCCATAAGCTAATTTTTGGGAGGACACAGGACACCATCCAACAGTTACTTGATGTTTTCCTAATATTTCAACTTCTCTTTGGGTAATCCAAGTACAATGGGCCAATATTTCCTTTGTATCTTCTCTGAAGAATCCAATTTGCTCAAGTCTCTCTACAGGAGGGACGCCATATCTGTCCTCTGAGTCCAAAACTTCTTTCCGTGTTTCAGAAGAATGAATCATGAGGGGAACTTGATGACTTTCTGCGAGGTCTGCTGTTTTTAAAATAATCTCCTCTGGTACAGTCATTTGACTATGTGGAGCTATTGCTGCATAGATAAGAGGAGATCGTTTACTATACTCAATTATTCTATTAAATTCACCTAATTGAAATTCATATCCTCCTTGATCAACAAAAGCGCTGGGTAAAATCCCTGCACCAAGCCATCCTCTGATACCTGCCTCTTGCATCACTTTACCTATTAAACTCTCATGAAAATAAAAATCTGCAGCCCCTCCTATTCCAGCTTTGATCATTTCGAGACAAGCTAATTTCGTACCCAATGTTATCCATCTGGCATTAAATTTTCCTTCTATCTCCCAGATATCCTGGAGCCATGCCATTAATGTTTTATTATCAGAAAATCCTCTTAATAGCGTCATCGGAAGATGTGAATGACTGTTAATTGGAGGGGGAAGAACAACAAGGGATTTTCCCCTAATAATGAATTCAGGATCAGGTATTTGCGCATTAGGTGCAATAGTACTTATGATATTGTCCTCTATTACGATATTTGCACGAAAAATCTGTGCTGTGTCAGGTTCAGGGATGATCAAAACATCTTTGAGTAATAGTTCCATTGCAATTACCATCCGCAATTATGAAATATTCATACTAATCTTGATGATAAAAAGTTCGATTTCGTGTTTTCAATTTTTAGAGTTACTGAATCTAATGTTTTTATTTCACTCTAGAAGTATGTAATTGTTAAGACAAATCTTGATTGTTTAAAATCGATCTCACTCTTGAAAAAAACAAGTTTTTAAAGCTACAGCTAATACATATATCTATTACAAAACGTGTACTGTTAATATAATATTTATTGTCGGTGATACTATGACAGATATTGCTTTACAAGGAAAAATAGTAGATTTGAAAACAGTTGTTGAGGAGACTGTAGAAGAGAAATGGCAAACTGAATCGCTGAGAAAACAGATTGAAAAAGCAGGATTGAGAAAAAAAGGTTTCATGATGCCTTTGGACGCTGTAGATGTAACAGAAAGAGATTCCAACTTGGTCAAACAATTTATGCCTGAAATCCAACTGTCAGGAATTGAGTTACGGTCAGAACGCAAATCTAAAGCTTGGGGAGGTTCTTATTTTCGGATTCTGGAAAGTACCGAGGAAGATGATTTAAGGTGCATCCAATGGATCTATGTCTGGACCAAACAGCGTTTCTTTATTTCTTTGTGGATGACGGTTCTTCCCTTATTCGTGCTTGGATTGTTGGGAACATTAATATACTCTTATCTCTCTTTTAGCCATGCAATTCTTTCGGTAGTACTTATTGGTGGAATTTTCTTTTTTTTAGGCGCCAGATCGTTATATGCGGCATTAAAAGGATTAACCAAAGGAACATACTTTTTTAGTAACGGGCAGCTCTTCATCATTTTTGGAATGATATTTTGGATGCTCTTAGGGGAGATTTATATTAGTAAAGGTTCACAAAAAGAAGAGCTAATTGAGGGAGCAGAGGCTTGGCACCCTTCAATTCCAGGTGAGGAGATAATTGAACCTATTTTAAAAGAGACCTTGAAGATATCGTGGATTAGTATGCTTTTCTTTGCAGCAGCTATTTTTGCTCTGATTCTTTGGAAGTGGGAACCCCCTTCCTTTACCCACGCCACCCATGACATGGATTGGGCTCCTTTTTTCATTTATATTCGAGGGAGGAGCGATGAATGGAAGTTAGAGAAAGTTAGATATGATAATTTTCATTATATCGCCGAGACAATGTCATATGAGCAGTTAAAAAAGAAAAATGCTGTAACAAAGCATCAAAAACCACGTTTCGAGATCCCAAATTTTTGGCACAGCTTCAGACCCAACGGAGGATTTAATGATTGGTTTACAGTCTTATTTGGATTTCTTATCCTTATAATCTCAATATTATTAGCCGCAATTTCTTTCCTTAGTATTTCTAACAGTGGTTTAATAACACATGAAATTGTGCGGTTTGTACTGATTCCACTTCTACTGTTTTTGGGAGCTTATTTGGTTTTTGCCAGGTGGCCAACGGGTATTGTTAGTAGGAAAATTAAGTTATCTGATTCAATGTATCATCTGACTGACAATCGATTACGAATTTTTTGGAATTTGAGAGGAGAAGAACCTGCCTTAAAAGTTCGATCAAAACTTCAAGACCCTTTCATGGACGACGAGGATTTTGGAACCTTTCGTGATGATCTTGAACAAATTGTATTTTACAATTTACTCCCCAAACTCAGAGAACTTGAACAAAAAGAGTTTTTTCAGAGATTATGAAGGATTTCTCATCTTTTTTCGTTTTTTTCATAATAAAAATACAAAAATGATTTCTCATTGTTAAAGCATGAGGGTTCTTTGTGAATTTCTATAAAGAAGAGCTTACTAATTTCATCAACGCAAGGCCACGATCCGAGGAGTTATGGAAAAGATCCGTAAAACAGATTCCAGGGGGAGTTTCGCATAATATCCGAAATTTGGGTCTTCCATCAATAGGAGCCTTTCCTGTATTTATCAAAACTGGACAGGATGCCTATTTAATAGATATTGACAATTTTAAATACATTGATTACTGGCAAGGGCATTATTCGATGCTTCTTGGTCACAATCATCCCGCTGTTCAACAGACTATCAAGGAAAAATTAGAGGAGGGATGGCATTTTGGAACTGTGACTGAAGATCAAGTTAAGTTAGCAGAAACCCTCACTAATGATAATCCAAGCCTTGAGGAGGTCAGGTTTAGCTCTAGTGGTACTGAATCAACCATGTATGCCACTCGTTTAGCCCGTGCATATACAGGTAAATCATTAATAGCAAAAGCGAAGATGGGATGGCATGGCTATGCAGATACGCTTTTATATAATGTTAAAGCACCATTTCTTGGTAAAGAAGGTCGTGGAATTCTTCCAGATGACCAAGCTGGAATCATGACATTTGAGGTGAATGATAAAACAACAAAGGACTTAATTCAAGAGAATGCTCATGATTTAGCAGCAGTTATCATTGAACCAGTATTAGGTGGTGGAGGAGGTTTTCCAGTAAGTCTTGAGTTTTTAAAAATGATTAGAGAATTGACTGAGAAGCTAGATATTCTACTAATCTTTGATGAAATTATTACTGGATATAGATTTTCTTATGGGTTATTCCAGAATCAACTGAAAGTTTTACCAGATATGACTACAATGGGCAAAATTGTCGGAGGAGGTTTGTCCATTGGGGTAGTAGGGGGGAAGAGAGAGATAATGGAACAGGCAAACCCAGAGTTGAATAATCGCGTCTGGACTGGAGGAGGTACGTTTTCAGCACATCCACTTAGTATGGCAGCTGGTTTAAAAACCTTAGAAATCCTAAAGAAGTCTAATTTAGAATACAATCGTACCAATAATGCTGGTACGAAGTTTTTGACAGAAATGAATAAATTTTTCACTAATGAGAGATTAAACTTCATTGCTACAGGTTATAAATCCTTTATTACGATCCATGCTTTGTCAAAATATGTTGAAAATCCATCCCCGTATAATATTGTTCATTTGACAGATAAAAAGCGGGAAGCCTTGTTACAATTAGCATTATTGAATAGGTATATTAGTGGAATGCACGGTATAGGAGCTTTTTCATTTGTACATACGGCCCAACATATTCGTCAAACCCAAGATACTCTTGAAGAAATTGCATCTCCAATCTCTAAAACTATTTTTTAATAATAGAAATTGTTTCAATTGAGTTATGAAATTTCCAGGTGTTTTAACATTAATGAGATTAATTCTTTTTTAGAAATTAACCCAATTTTTCTCCTCTTCTCTGCAATAAGTAAAGCTGCGCGTGAGAATCCCATAGAGGAGATGATTAAAACTTGATTAAGCTCAGGACACGCGTGGAGTAGTTCTTCTGTTTTACAGATCTGTCCAATCCCAACGATTCGTTTCCAATCACAGACAATAACTCCAATGTACTCTGATTTTGATTCTACTCGCGTTAAAATATAGGATAGTCGTGAATCGGCTAGAGGATGTTTTAATATTTGCATTGGATGGTGTGTGACAAAACCAATTGTTTCAAAAGCTGTTACTACAAGATCAAGAAGTGATTTAGTGTACATGATACAATCACTGATCGGGTTATGTTTAGTATTAACAAGTAATCGAAGTTTATAATTTCCCGTAATACCTAAATAAGATAAAAGCAATGAATTGCTAAATAAGATAAATTCTAATAAGGAAAAGAGGAATCATAACGGCATAAAACAATAATTCCCCGAACATGCCGACATAAATAATCTTGAACAGTTTATTTCTTTTGGATTGTCATTTGACCAATTTCTATGAATTGTAACAAAAATAAAATATGATATTCTGCAAAATTGGTTTCTGCAGAAAAATCATCCGCCACGACTTCAGTTCATAGCTTCATTAAAGGGCTTCCACCCGTTTTTGTAACAGGGATACTAATTCACCACGTGACATCAAACCAATTCCTATTTTTTCTGCAAGGCGCGTGGCTGAGTATGAAAATCCCATTGAAGAGATTATTAGAACACGAGAAAGTTTAGGACAAGCCTTAAGAAGCTCCTCTGCTTTGTGGATTTGACCAACACCGACAACTCGTTTCCAATCTCGAATTATAACTCCGATTAATTCTGATTTCTGCGATGGGTTTTGTTTTAAGCGTTTTACAACGTAAGATAAGCGTGAATCAGCCAGCGGATGTTTGAGTACTTGCATAGGGTGGAGGGTGACAAACTCTAAGGCCTCAAATACCGTTAAAGCTAGATCTTTCAGCGGTTTGTTAATAAAATCGGCTTGCATGGGTAGATCTCAATGTGGTTTGATGTATACAACGTAAATAAGACGGGATTTTTCGTTTTCCCACTTCATATAAATATTCTTCCGAAGACAAGAAAGTAGGTACTACTAAAGAGATACGTTTAATTGCTAATCACATAATTAACAAAATACGCCGACTTTATTCATTTTCTTTCGAATACACCCGACATTAATCAGTTTATGTCCTTTAGTAAAAGGAGAGGCAATTTGTAATTTCATAAAATCTTTCATTTATAGAAGTAGTTGATAATGAAATAATTAGATAAAAAATAAACAATGAATGAGAAAGTCCAATACGAGTGAGAAAATAAATGATTTTAACCATGAAGGCGCCTGGAAGAATTGTATTATTTGGAGAACACCAAGATTACTTGGGACTCCCAGTTATTCCTGCTGCGGTAAATTTATATATGACTATAACTGGGGAAAAAGCTAATTCAAGTAAATACCATATAGAGTTGCCAGATATAAAAGATACTCAGTCCTTTTTTGCTACTAATATTCGCTACAAATTACCTCGTGATTATTTACGCTCTGGAGTGAAAGTTTTACAAGAAAATGAGATTATTCCTCATGGTCAGGGTGTTTTTGCACGAATTACAAGTGACATTCCTATGCAGGCAGGCCTGTCCTCTTCTAGTGCTTTATGCGTAATTTGGATTTCATTTCTAGCTGAACTGTTTAATAATCCGTTGACCCCAATGGAAATCACCAAATTCGCCCATCAAGCTGAAGTCCTAGAATTTAATGAACCTGGCGGGATGCAAGACCACATGGTGATCACTCATGGTTATGTGAACTTTGAGGAATTTGATCCAATAAGGTGTACTCAGCTCTTAACTGAATTACCTGGAATTGTTATAGGAAATTCTTTAGAGAAGAAAGATACTCTTACTACATTAGAAACTATTAAAAGTGGGGTGAGGAATTGTCTAGAATATTTACAAGTAACAAAGGTACGAGAGTTAACGATTAATGATGTTAAGGAATTAAATCCTATTAAAGGGCAATTAGATGAGTTTTCTCTTAATACGTTAAAATCAGCTGTCATTAACTACGAACTGACAAGAAAAGCTCATTTAGAGCTTCAAAAATCCACTTGGAACAAGGAATACATTGGAACCTTAATGAATCGACACCATGCTTCTCTCCGAGACCATTTGAATGTGAGTACTCCGAAAATTGAGGCCATGATTAAAGCAGCAATGGAAGCTGGTGCCTTGGGTTGTAAAATTACAGGATCTGGGAATGGTGGATGTATGATTGCTCTCTGCCCTGGCCGTGAAGAAGAGGTGAGCCGAGCTATTCAACAGGAGGGTGCAAATACGTACATAGTTTGTACTGTTCCAGGAGTTTTTAGAGTTAACGAATAATATGAGAAGAGTTGAATAATATGGAGAGGAATTTAGAAAAAAAAATTCATGACCTTTTAGAACCTTTTGAGGGGAAGTCAGGGATTATCGCTTTTTCTGGTGGAGTAGATAGTACTGTAGTGGCAACACTCTTTCAAAAAGTGTGTGATAAGATTAAGCTAGTTACAGTTATTTCTGAATGGATTTCCAGCTCAGAAGTCGAGGAAGCTAAAACCATTGCCCAATATTTGAAAATTCCTCATGAAATCATTCATCTCTCTCTTGAACCTGAAACACATCTTTGGGAAAATCCCCCAGATCGCTGTTTCCATTGCAAATTGCTTGTTTTTTCTCATTTATTGGATTATGCTAAGCGTTACGGATATAATATTGTGATTGACGGTACTAATGCCTCTGACATTAAAGGGCATAGACCTGGTTTGAAAGCTCTCGAAAAATTGGGAGTTAAGAGTCCATTATTACAAGGGAATATAACCAAGGAGGAAGTAAGACAGATAGCTACATATTTTAAACTACCAATAGCAAAAAAGCCTGCGATGGCATGTCTTGCGTCTCGTATTCCTTATGGTGAAAAGATAACTCAAGAAAAACTAAATAGGGTAGAGCAAGGAGAGAAAATATTGCGTAGATTTGGATTTTCCAGCCAAATACGACTTCGTGACCATGATACTATTGCTCGAATAGAAATCAATCAAAAAGACTTCCCTACTCTTTTAGAAAAAAACATATTTAATCAAATTGTAAAGGAATTACGAGCTTTAGGGTATTCTTATGTTACATTGGACTTAGAGGGCTATCGTCCCTCAATACCTGAAATATCATTAGAATAGTAATGTGGTTTGACCCCCAATGATTATCGAAAAAGAAAAATTTCCATTTAAATGGATGTTGAGTATCCTTGAAGCTTTAGAAAGTGAAGAGTCACTCTCATCGTTACAGATTGCGAAAATTGTCAGAGTTTGTGTTCCTGACGTGAGTGAAATAGCATGGATGCTTCAGTATCTAACTTCTTTTGGGAAAATAATATCCGATCTGGATGGGAAATGGAAAATAATCACGAAAAAAGAAGCTTCTGCTCCTCCCCCAAAGGAATTTCGCTTCAAATATATCAAAGCATTAGCGAAAATTATTGAAATTCTCCATGAAAGTAGTCAAAGTGTTCCAGAATTAGCACAGAAAATATCTCACGAAATCGATGATATCCAAAAGGCATTGGAATTCTTAACTTTAATTACAGATAAGGGTCAGGTTCAATTAACAAAAAGTGATATCCATCACCAGTGGAGCCTAAGACCATGGTCACAAGGCTTCTTTTGAAAATTAGCTCAAGAGATTTTTTTGTTTAGAGTAGGTGAATACTCTTCCCATCAAAAGAAATCATTCCACGAATGGCAAGCATTTTCAGTACGGGAATAATATCTCCTTCAGTACGATTGAGTAAGAGGCATAATCTATCCGTGGTCATTGTCGGATTAAATTTTAGAATAGAAATAATGGCTTCTATAGCTTCAGATGACTCTGAAATCCTATCAATACTGCCTCTTGCCCCGCTTACACTAGTACTAAGATGACCAAATATGGTTTGAAAAATTATGATCCGATTAAGACATTCCTCAAAAATAAAAGTTAATGCCTCATTTCTCGAGATTGTGTGGCTTCCAAAAGTTATGTCTCCTGCTGAAGCCATTTCCATCAGTTTTTTAGTTGCTAAAAGCGCTTGGTTAGACATAAAGTCGATATAATATAGTCCTCCATATTCAGACAATGATTGAGCTAAATCTAGTGATTTGGAAGCTGTTCGTTGTAGGGACAATTCTTCATCTCTTAAGATAAATGCATGACGAATATTCCCCTTAATGAGTTTTTTCAACCGTCGGAGACTCTGAAAAACTGTTGCAGAGTGCTCAGAATTATTAATTTCGATACCCACGGATGTTGGTCCTCTAGGGGTTTGATAAGTGAAAACTAAATCAAGTCCTTTTTCATCTTTTTCAATTAGTTGGCGATCGATCCTAACATTGAGAATTGTTAAACCATAAATAGGTACCTGACGGTCAATAGACGTATTGAGGATATCATATAGAACTCCCTTCAAAAAGTCCCGACGAACTGGATGAGGAAACGCCCAGATTTCTTGTTCGAATTCTCGAGCATATTGACCCCATTTCTTCTCTAAAAATCCTATCAACTCGCTTGGTGTGGATGTCACTTTTGTTGGGGAGATGGATGTAAGTTCAATGGTTTTTGCAGGGGGTAGCACTGTTGAAGTGCTGATTGCTGGTTCTGGTGTTGGTTTATCGACATCTGGAAATAGTTCTGCTAACGCTTCCAATTCCTCAGGTCTTAGATCTACAATTGATTTGGTACTCTCCTCTGATAGATCAGCTGAAGCGATAACTTGGTCTGGAGTCATTGGTGGTACTCCAGCTACAGCTACAGCTTCTTTCTTAACATCTGCAGTGATATCCGATGTTGTTAATTTACGAATTAATCCTCGATCTTTGAATTCGTTTATTCTATCTCGCAAATGACGAAGAAACAAACGAGGATTTCCGTTAGTATTCTGATTAGCTATTGTGATGTATTCTTCTGTAAAAGGGTAGGTGGGAAATGGAGGGGTTACACCCGAGTCACGGAATACTGTTTCTATTCTAGCCTCAGTTAGTAATGAAGCTGTTTCAGCTGTTAATCGTTCAAGTGATGTTATATAATCTATTCGCTGACGTGAATATTCTGGAACCTCTTCAACAATGGATTCTTTCCATACAATAGACTGCACCATTGCTAAAACAAGGAGATGTTTACATTGATTATACAGGTTAGTTAATGAATCGAAAAGAAGTTGAATTCCATTGTCTCGTTTGAAGCGAATATAAATTGATTCCAACTGGTCAAAACTTAATAAAATTGGTTTGTGAGCAAGTGCAGAGATAGTTTGAATTATGGATAAGGATCTATTTTCTGAATCGATAGAATGAGGAACATCTAGTCGTTCAAGATCTGCCTCTGATACTTCTATTCCAGAGAGCCATTTAAACGCGGTTGGTCTAATCGTTGGATTTAGTGTGTGAAAAAGTACTTCTAGGAATTGAATATCTATATCAGGGTGAATACTTGCAAGGTAATTAATAGCCATCTTTCTCAAATTAGTCGAATAAAACTTTTCGGGTTTAAATGTAAAAATTTTCATGGGATCCTGGCTAAAAGATTCAGCAAGGCTGCTTGCTACAGGATTGTCAGGTAAACCATCAGATAACGCTCGGGAAACAATTTCACCGATAAATCGTTCGAGTGGGCTGTACTTCTCCCCTTCCCCTTTCTTACGAAGGCTTATCATTATCTCTTGGAGAATATGGCCGTATATGCGTTGAAGATCCCCAAAAGGCCGTATAGAGATAAAAAGGTAGTCTTTTTCCTCAGCAATTCGCCTCAAACGAGCTAAAATGTGCGTTTTTCCAACTCCCGCGTCTCCCAGAATCATACACATGCCTGATCGGCCAGTTGATCTTACTTCATCTAATGTTTCAAGAACAACCCTACTAGCTTTTCGATTTATCTCTGGGACATCAATTACTTCGGCCTGCCAAGGATCACCTACTGAGGTAGATCGAAATGGATTAACTTTCCCTAAGATAATTGCGTCATATATCTCGGCCAAGTCATAGCCCTCACTTTGTTTTTCAAGTCATTAATCTCACTAATAAAATACTTCATTTTTAAGTAAGTAAAATCGTAATTTCTGTTTATTAAGCACATATGTTAGTAAAACAACATCTACACAATACAAAGAATCCATTTTTCACATTGATCAACTAATTAGTTCCTCAATTGTCTGTAAATATGTTTTCAATTCCATTAAAGTTCGATCACCCATATGGGCTATTCTGAAATTCTTCTCCTTAAATTTTCCATACCCAGTTGCCAACAAATACCCTTTTTTCATTAAATCTGATTTAAGTTTAGGTACATCAAGCCCTAAGCTATTCACACAAGTTACAGTGTCTGAAGCTACAGATTCATCAGCGAACAAAGTGAGTCCTCTATCTTTTACCCATTTTCTGGCATAATCACCCATTTCTGCATGTTTGGCCCATCTATTCTCTATTCCTTCTTCATCAACTATTTTGTGCAGCTGATACTGTAGTTGATAGTAAATCGGGATTACAGGGGTGGCTGGTTGCATCCCACCTCGATCATGATATTTCTTTAAATCTAGAAAGTCAAAGTACAGCCCACGATTAGGGACTGTTTTAGCCATTTCTAATACTGCGTCAGAAACTGAAGCAACAGCTAATCCAGGTGAAAGAGCCATACATTTTTGTAATCCAAATAGATAAACATCAATTTCCCAATCATCAATCCGTGCTTCAATACCTCCAGCGCATGATACAGCATCAACGAGAAACAAACAATTATGATCTTTAATTATCTTGTACAGATCTTTTAGAGGAGTTGTAACACCTGTGGAGGTTTCATTTTGGGTTATACAGACAGCATCGTACTCTTTCTCATCCAGTTTTTCTTTTAGTTGTTGAGGTGAAACTGCTTTCCCCCATTCAACACCAATTGTGTCAGCTTGTTTTCCATTCGTTATAGCAATTTTATGCCAACGTTCTGCAAAGGCGCCATTAATGACATTTAATACACCTTTTTTATTTACACAGTTTCGAATAGCTCCTTCCATTAGTCCTGTGGAAGAAGATGTAGACATAATAATTTGATTGTTAGTAAAAAGCATCTTCTGTAAGTAAGAAGCGATGTCTTGATGTAATTCTCCCATGGTCTCACTTCGGTGAGCTATCATGGGTAGAACTAGTTTTTGTCTACAATCATTTGATACATTTACAGGTCCAGGTATAAACAGATCCAAAAAGTCTTTTTCGTCAATCATGATGAGAGTTTCCTGAAAAGATTGTCATAAAAGATAGAGCTTTCTCAAAGAATAAGTCTTTGGGTTGGATATAATCCAAAGAATTTATATTCTAGTAAGTCATCATAAAATCTTCTCTCTTTAATCATCAAGTTTTTTATCTTTTTTGGTTCATTCTATATATTTCACTAGTTTTCATAAACCCGAAACGTTTTTAAGGATTAATTCTTCCATATCTAAGAATCCTATTGAACTTTAAGCTGACTTTGTTAGCAATAATAACGTTGGGCTAAGGAAACAATTATATGAAGGAAAAATAGCCATGTCTGGACGACAACTGAAAGAAACTGTTGAGAAATTAAAAAAATTGGGAAAAGCTGGTGATAAACAGCAAAAAGAAGTAGCAAGAAAGAAAAAAGAAGATAAGGATAAGATTGAAGAGGAGTATGAAAGACGGAAAAAGGAGGCTGCTAAAATACTTGAAACAGGATTAAAGGAGTTTAAGAAGAAACGAAATATAGAAGAACGTATTTAGGTTTTAATCTATAAAACAGGCTTCGTTTTTTATTTTCTAGCAGTATTTCTGTATATAAGGAAATTGAAAAGATAGAACTAAAAAAACACTGGGTGATGGAGATCTTAATTCAAGTAATAACCAAAATAACTCATTTCTCAAATTTTCTGATGAACATAAAAATAAGATTTTATAATCTTCACACAATTGACTGTTATGTGGTTTGATACTCATGATTTTTGCAAAAACCCTGCAATTCTATCTAATTACCCTTTTATGCTTTATGATAATTATACCTCTCTATAACATACCTCAAGAAACTTCAGACTCAACTCTTGAGAACTCCAATTTCTCTCCTCAAAAGATTCACCAAGAGACCACGAAAGTTAACTTATTATTTTCTTATAGTCCCTCTGAAAAAAATCTTATTACTAAAGTTTTGAATCAAATTAATCCATTGTACTTGCACTTGTATCGAAACTTTCCTATCGGTTTTGTAACTTTCCAAGAGAATACTCTTCCCATGATTCAGAAAATTTATCCTGATATTTATTCACGGCTACAATTCTCTCATCAAACCAAGGTCATTCCCTCAATCGAGCAATTCAAACCCCAAAAGGTTGATGGAAGCCAGCAATCTAGTTATATTCCACCCTCAGAAATTATTAACACGAGTACTCTCTGGGATAAAGGGATCGATGGTAAAAATGTAAAAATTGCAATCATTGACTCTGGTATCGACGGGGATCCTCCACACGGAGATTTTGAGGGCAGAATTGTATATGAAGAGTCATTTATTAAGGCGAGATATGGATATAGTTCTGAGTCAGAAGAAGACACACAAGATTACCACGGACATGGTACCCATGTAGCTGGTATTGCAGCTGGGGGTGGTTCGACATACAGGGGTATCGCATACAATGCTGATCTGTTGAATTTAAAAGCAGCAGACATGTCAGGCTATTCTACCAAAGAAGCAATGCTGGCAGCCATTGATGAAGCCATAGACCAATCTGTTGATGTTATTTCAATTTCCATAGGTTTTGGAAAATCTTCTCCTTGGGGTTCAGGAGATGAATTGACCCTTGCAGTTGATAGTGCAGTCGACGCTGGGATAACAGTGGTTATAGCTGCTGGTAATGAGGGTTCTAATGACGAATTAGCTTCCATCGGATCTCCAGCTTCTGCTCGTAAAGCCATTACAGTAGGAGCGACAAACGGGAGTCACAATGTAGCATCGTTTTCAAGTCGTGGACCTTCATTTAATTTTAAAGTCGACCCTGATGTTGTTGCTCCGGGTGTACAAATTATTGCTCCTTTAGCTCCTGGGTGTCTAATAGAGCTAGCATATGAATCTTTTGTTGGCGTTGAATTAGGAGATTATATGATTCTATCAGGAACGAGTATGGCAACACCAGTTGTTAGTGGAGCAGTTGCACTACTGAAGCAACAATACCCCAAAGCAACTCCTGCAGCTATTCGCGCCGCCCTTCAGGAATCTGCGGTTGATATGAATGAACCTCTCTACACTCAAGGAAGTGGGTTGATAAATGTCGGAAGGGCTTCTGAATTACTTGAAATAACACAACAGTCTGACAGTTTCAACCTTATCTCATCCTTACCTAGAGCAGAGAGTGATAAACCTATTGAATTTGCTGAACGAGTAGCTTTTCCTGGAGACCATGCTCAAATAGGTATTTCATTTATCACAGGAATTGGGGGTACTATTTCTTGGGAAATTTCTGAATCTGTTGAAAAGTTTATCGAGTTTAATAGATCTCTACAAGTCCAATCCGCAGCTGGTTATTTTGAAAAATCATTAAACTTAACCATTCCGTTGAATACTGCTCCAGGCATCTATCTTGGAAACCTCACTTACACTTTTTACGACTCTAAGCATGTGATTCCTCTTAATTTCACTATACGTAACCCCAACTCGAAAATATATTGGGATACGTATTATACTGGTAAGGACGATTCAACTTTTTTCAATTATAGAGCGTTAGATGAGTTTCTTGTATCCAATTTACAATTCGATGTGAATGAGTACGAGAGTACCCTAACTTGGCAAAACTTGTCACAAAACAATATTTTGGTACTTACTGATTTAGAATACCCCATAAGTGAGGAAGAACTTAACTCTATTTCCAAATTTCACAATCAAGGCGGATCCATACTCTTAGTAACCTCTGCTTTTCCATATTTCAATCTTGACGCCTATTCACGACTTTCAGCAGATCTGGGTATTCCTGTGAATTTCACCAATCGGTTAGATCTTGCAAACTACACAGATAATGGTAGAGATCGTAATACTATCCCATTATCTCCCCAAAAAGTAGTAAAATGGGAGGAAGGAAACCCGTTATTTGAAGAAGTCAATAAAATTCCCTTCCAGATGGGTACGGCTTTCACAGATAATCAAAATGATCTCACTTTAAAGTATCAAGCCTGGGTTATGGAACAATCCTATCTAGTGACAGCAGCATATGAACCGAGTGACAAAGGTAAAGTATTGATCATAGGAAGTGAACCTTGGCTTTATTCATCTTTTCTCTCGACCGATGATGGTCAGAATTTTGTAAGTAATATTTTTAATTGGTTAAAGCCTGAAAATGGGTTGACAGTCAACTCGCGAATTTCCCCTGGAAATCGTCAGCTAGAGATTTCAGCTTATTACTCTGATATTTCACCTCTTTCTGCAAAAATTACCTTTTCAAATGGCAGCTTTTTAGAGGATTCATTGATCTATAATACGACACTAAAACACCATCGTTTGGTTGTTACTATCGGAGAAAAATCAAATCAAAAGATATCTATTTCTATTCAGAATGGACAAGGAACACTGAAAGAGTTCGACTTTTTTGATTTTAGTGATCTTCCTGAAGTCGATGAACTTCAAATAGATTTCTTGGCCTCTTCTAACGTAATTTTACCATCTTGGACTGATGAAGACTCATATGACTATGTTATAGATGAGGGAATTAATATTTCCATTATTCATTCTGTTTCCAGTTCGGTACAATCTATTCTCTTAGTTTCTAATCAGCTTGAAGACACTCTTGATGTTATTATTCCCCCTCTCGATACTCTGGAGGAGATAGTCAACGAAACTGCATTTTCAATTGATTCTGATACGCAACAATCTCTTTACTGGCCTGTTCCAACCGATTTTTCAACAGGATATTATTCATATGAAATCCAAATTTGGGTCAAAAGAGAGAATTCTACAGTTTTATTAAAAACCAAGCGAGGATTTTTCATCATTCCTGATCCTGAACCGACATTTAGCATAAAAAGTACGATTAGAGGGCAATCCATTGATTATTATAGAGATATCGAAACTTCAGCAGACATTCCAATTTGGAATTCTGGGGAAACTGTTGAGCTACGTTTAATAGGGCAGGATACTAACAGTCATGAGTTTACGGTGCATGTACAGCTAATCCATTATTACTTGTGGTTTGTTGATCGGACAGTCTTGGATTATTTCGAAATACCTCGATCTACGTTAAACAAAAGTGAAAATATTGGATCATTTATTGTTCCTGACCAGCCAATTCCTTTACCAGATGAGGAGTATGAATTAGAGATTAATAATCAATTATATTTTTTTCTAATCTTCCTTCGTGATACACAAGGAAATTATGATATTGAGGTTGTTTTCTTTCTTATTAGTACTTCTTTTTATCTCGACATTGATCCCTTTTTTCTTGTCTTGTTCGGAGTCATTGCCATGGCTGTTGTTATAGGCGTTGTTATCATCATACAAAAAAGAACAAGCTATCGAACATCTCCCTATTCAGTTTTTAGTACATACTCTACTCAATATCACCCTCCAAGTCCCAAGAAGCTACCTCTAACGAGGAAATTTTGCCACAACTGTGGTGCAATGGTTGTTCCCGAAGCAAAGTACTGTAGTACGTGTGGAGTCAATTTATCTTTTAAAAATACTCTAGAATAAACTTACTGTATTGAGGATTATTTACAAATAGATTTCTTCAGGAAGAAAGCTTTCCAATCGTCGTTGCTTTGAGTTAATTATCTATCTTTACTGGTGTTTTGGGGGATGTTTTTCAATTTAATTTCTCATTAAATAGTAGAAATGATTCTAAAATCATGATTGCAACCTTCTTGTCAAGTGGGAAGTTATCATTGCCGCATTTGGGTGATTGTATACAACTTGGACACCCTTCCTTGCATTCACAGTCTTTAATAAGGTTTAAAACGTTTTTGAGTAAAATATCACATTTGATAAAAATTCGTTCGGAGATCCCTATTCCTCCAGGAAATCCGTCATAAATAAACACCTTTGCTTTCCCGTCAACAGGATAACTAGGATAGGAAGTTCCACCAATGTCCCAACGATCACACATAGCATACATGGGAGATAATGCAATTGTGGCATGCTCCATTGCATGAATTCCCCCGGGAAAATCGAGTTTATCAAGTTGGATACTATTAATAACATCCTGAGGTATTTCGATCCAAAGAGCTTTCGTTATAAATTCTAGAGTCGGTAAGTCTAGTGGTAAGATCTCTAGAATTTCATCAAAGGTTTTTTTCCGATATGAATGATACGTTTCGGTAACTTTCACTTGCCCGAAGAAAAGTGGAAACCCTATGTCCTTGCTTTTGAGTGTCTTTAATACTGTTACCTCTGAAGTGCTCATTGCTTCTGTATAATAATCAACTTCAATGGGGGAAACAACAGCTTGCTTTTTTGGGAGGTTCAAGTTTTCTACCAAATAAGTCTCTCCTTGGTGAATGAGGATAGCACCTTCATGAGCCTCACGATAAGCTTGCGGGATACTCATAGTTTCTAAGAGACTTCCTCGAACTATAACTTCAATACTATCCGTAAACGCAGCATTAAGGCTAACCACAGATGCTGGTCTTTTAGTAGAGCTACTAGTTAACCCAGCGGGAACTATCTCGATTAATTCTTCCTCTCGTAACTCTTGAGCAATAATTTTCCCGTTGTCTCCCCAAATTTTTTGAATCTCCTTGAGTGACAGAGGAAGTTCCGCAGCAGCACAAAGTATATGGCCTTTCAGAATATAGGGATTCTCAAGATCAATAATTGCATTTTCAGGATTTTTTCCTAAGAAGTAGTCAGGATGTTTACCAAGAAATTGTTGTAGAGGATCTTCAAAGAGAACTAAAGTTGCCAACGAAGGTCGGAGAGTCCTTCCAACACGACCAATTTGTTGCCAAGTGGAAATTATGGTGCCTGGGAACCCTGATAGGATCACTGCATCTAGATTACCAATATCTATTCCAACTTCTAGTGCGTTGGTAGAAACAACAGCTTGGATCTCGCGATTACG
Source organism: Candidatus Hodarchaeota archaeon (assembly GCA_029856365.1). GTDB lineage: Archaea > Asgardarchaeota > Heimdallarchaeia > Hodarchaeales > Hodarchaeaceae > Hodarchaeum. Next base: position 20,314 of record JAHQWW010000013.1, on the reverse strand, counting down.
TAATTTATTCTCAATTTTACGACGTTCTAAAGGACGATAGCCAGCCCGATAGGACATTACTTTGCTATAATCTAGTTCATGGTTTCTAAGATCTTGTCTTGTCCACATTGAGATGAGTTCAGCCATCCGTCGAGACAGTGTGAAACAAAGTGTTTGATAGTTAATTTTAAGATGTTGAATTAATAAATCACGAGTTTCCTGATGGGGTGAACGCCTTTTCAGCTTGTATCGGTCTATAAAGGGAGGATTCCATAATACAAGATGTTTTACACCGTATTCTGCTCCATCTTCCTTAATTATTTCAATTGGTTTTCCAATAAGTTTTGTAATAAACTCTTCAGGATTATTAATTGTTGCAGAGGAGAGAATAAACTGAGGTGTGGATCCATAGTAGTCAATAATTCGATTTAACCTTCGTATCAATTGAGCAACATTGGACCCAAAAACTCCTCTATACTGGTGCGCTTCGTCTATTACGATATACCTTAAATTTCTAAAAAATCTATCCCATTTATGATGCCAATCTAAGTATTGATGCAAAGCATACGGATTAGAGATAATCACGTGAGCAAAATTACGAATCCTAGGCCTTTGTTCAGAGGGTGTATCTCCATCATAAATATAGGGACGTAATCGTCCATTTAATACTTGGTTTAATTCTTCTAGTTTTTTTAATTGGTCGTTTGCAAGAGCTTTTGTTGGATAAAGGAACAATGCGGTCACTGCTCGTCTTCGAGCTACTGCATTTGCAACGGAAAGAGAAAAAATCAATGTTTTTCCTGAAGCTGTAGGTGTTGTTATCACTACATTTTTTCCTTTGTGAATAGCATTTAATGCTTCAGTTTGATGGGAATATAATTTTAACTGGTTTTCTTTTAACCACTCGGCCAATTCTGGTTCTAATTTAAAATCAAGAGTTCCGTATTTTGCTAACCTAGCTGGAATCGTTGTTTCAAATATCATCTGTTGTCGATAAGAGGAGTTTGCCTCTATCTCGTGGAGAAATTGTTTAATTTTCATACTAATTCACTATGATCTTGCCTCTTCTTCTTTTATAGACCGACCATAGCTATCTCGGGTAATACTTATAGAATGAGGGAATTGGTCTGCAATCTCTTGGATGTGGGTAATCAAAATGATTTTAAACCGATTTGTTAGTTGAAAGAGTTTCTTAACAAATGCCTGTTGTGCTTCTAAGGTATCAAGTGAGCCCAAATCTCCCTCATCAATAAACAAGGTCTTTTTACTAGTACTAGCAGTTCTCTCAACTTGACCGAGTTCAGAAATTTCTTCACTAATAGCCAACCGTAATGCTGCGTTAATTTGCGTTCGTTCCCCACCTGAGAATGTTGCGACATCACGAACTCCGTCTTGAACCTTTATTAATATTTCAAATCCCATCCCCTGACTCCCAGCCTCAATTTTTTGCAATTGAATGTGAGAGAATCTGTTATTGGTTAGCTCGGCTAAAATGAAAGAGGCACGTCTTCCTAATCTTGGTAACACTTTATTTATAGCATAAAACGGTGCCCCCTTGGTGTGAAAGACTTCATTCTTCAGTTTCTCAAAGATTTCTTCTTCCTTTACTAGTCCTTTGATTGTCTTCTCTAATACTTTTACTTCAGGTTCAAGTTGTTTTAGTTCTGTGATCATTTGAGATAGATTTTTCATTCGTTCTTCTAATAGAGTTATTGTCTTATCAATTGTTCTTTCTTCTTTCTTTTTATTCTCTAATTCCGTTAATAGGTTATCATACTCCTTCTTGAACGATGCAAAGCCTTTTTGTCTACTTTGATAATCCTCAATTTCTGTTTCTAGTTCTTTCACCCCTTTTTTAATGGTAGTAATCTTAGAGGTAGGATCAACTTCATTTTCAGCTTTTTGTTTGATTCTTGCATATTCTTCATTAAGAATTTGATTAGATTTATATTTATCTTGCAAGGTGATCAAATTTTGGTTTTTTTCAGGAGAAAAATCAAGTTTCTCTAATTTTGCTTTCTCTCTAAGCAGTTCTTTTTCGTCAGCTTCTCTTTCTCGTTTCAACCGATTTTCAAGCTCATTTACCTCTTCTTCAAGCTCCGTGATTCGTTGTGAAATTTCTGAAAGAATGAAAGAGTCTTTATTGATTTTTTTCTTTTCTGTTTGTAAATCTTTTAAATCCTGCCTAGCTTGAAGCTGTTCCTCATGTATTTCTTCCAAGATTCTTTCAGTAAGGTTCCAAGACTGTTCTAACGATATCCGTTGGATCCGTTCTAGTAGCCTTCCTTCTTGATTGAGAAGTTTAAAGGCTGCTTCGTGATCAATGGTCGTACTTAGATTTTTTGTTCTATCCTGTTCCTTTTTGAGTCGATCAAGCTTTTTCTTCAAATCCTTTTTCAAATTGTTTTCTCTATTGGTTTTTTTCTTTTCTAAAGTTTCTAAATGGTTTTCAATTAGTTCATAATCTCTTTTAATACTTTCTAATCTTGATATTTCCTCTTCCAGATTCTTTATTTCTTTGGTTTGGGTTTCTAATTCTAGAAGCTGTTTTTGAAGTTCTTGATATTTTCGTAACTCAGCATTTGCTTCTGCGAGGTCTTTTAGATATGCCTTTAGTCGAGTTTGGGCCCTTATTTCTGTCGCTTGTAAAGCTTGATATTTCTCTAATTTAGACCGTTGATGTTCTTCTTTTTTCTGTAGTTCTTCAATAATTTGGCTCAAAGTGTTATGTTTCTTCTTATAGGAAGTCAATTGAGGTTTAAGCTCTGCTAAATCGGTCTCCATCTGGTTTACTTTTAATACCTCTTCCTTTTTCACTTTTAACTCCCCCTCTTTCTGGTTTTTCTCATTCGTTACTTCTTGCAATCGTTTCTGTGTGTCTTTAATCGCCTTTTCAAAAATATCTAACCTAAATAAGTTTTGTAGAGTTCTCAATCTCTCTGTGGATGATTTTGAACCAAGGGCTTTCATTTCATCCTGACGAATGATTGTTGAATTTACAAAAGACTGATAGTTCATTCCAAGTATAGTTGATCGAATTTTCTCGTTTAATTCTGGAATTTTTCCTGGAACTCGTTTCCCATCAATGAAGAGTTCAAGGTAGCTCTTTCCCCGATTATCTCGTCCACGCTTTATTCGGATAACATTATTTCCTGTTATAAATTGGCAAATAACCTTTCCATTTTTCTTGCAAATGTCTTCAATCTTCACATTTCTTAAATCTAATCGGGAACTCTTACCAAAGAGGGCAAATGTCAGGGCATCTAGGATTGTAGTCTTTCCAGAACCAGTTTGTCCTGCAATTACAATATAAGGCGCTTCAAAATCAAACTTTACAGGTGTTTGGTAGTTCATGAACCGATACAGTTCAATTTTCTGGAGATCAAATCCTAGCCCAGTTCGTGCTTGAGTACTCATTTTTCTTCCTCCACTTTTGAGATAGCGGCATCTAAGATTTCTAAACCCTTTTGACGAAGTTCTTTCATGTAAGGATAGTCATTATATTGTTCTGATACGAATTCAGCAAATAATACTAAAGGATCTAAGATTAAATCTGATATTACAATTTCTCTAATTGTTTCTGAGGTATTCCAATTAATCTCATAATGAAATGCTCGTTCTTCTAGAGTTTGATGAATTCGGGGCAGAATCACACGTTTTTTAAGTAAAGAAGAGATTTGAATGTCAAGGCGTACAATCGCATTATCAAATTCCTGGGGAAGATGCTTAAGAATGAAATCAGTTGGATTTTGAGTATCTTGAAGAACCTCTATGAACTTCCTTAGTAATGGACGAGGATTGTTTGAAACAAAATCTAATTTCTTCGTATTTGTATTATAGACATAAAATCCTTTATCTTCTGTTGTTTCACCGAAATCCACTCGTTCCAGAGATCCAGGAACTAATACTTTACCATTAAACAATACTTGTGTTGTATGAATATGGCCAAAGACTGCGAGGTCAATCTCTTCTAGCGGAAGCATATCTTTCTTAAAGATGAACTCATGTGGTAACTGATCAGGATAAGGAATTATGCCAATTTTCGATCCCTTTACATAGAAATGCCCAACAATGAATTTAATCTTTGTGTCAAGCATTTTCACTTCATGTTTAATCCAATCACGAAATAACTGCTGACTACGAATCATATGTTGGCCTCGTTCGATCTCTTCCCCGATCCGTTCCTCTGCATATGCTACAGCCTGAGTAGCTGTCATGTAGGGAAGGAGAACGAATCCGATTTCCTCTTCTGTGTTTCGTGCTTTAACTTTTTGCGATTGAGGCCATCTAACTGCATAGCTATTAGGAATAATTGAGATCTCACCAAAAGGAGATCCTTTCTCAAAAATCTGAGGAGAATCATGATTCCCTCCTACTAAGACGATTGGAATTCTATGATTAAGTAGTGGTTGCCAGATTTTTTCCCTTACCTGACGTAATAATGTGGGGCCAATAGTCACACGATCGTATAAATCCCCTGAAATAACAAAGATATCTATTTGTTCTTTTATTGCATATTTGACAACACGAACTAATGCTTCAATGAAATCCATTGTTCGTTCGCTTATCCCAGTTCGAAGATTAACACGATAAGGATATCTAATACCTATATGAACATCAGAGACGAATAAGATTTTTGCCATCATTGATCAGCTGGCTATTTTGGCTTAAACAGGTCACTCTTTTCTTCATCAGACATTTCTTGTAGTTTTTGTTTTAAGCGGGTGCTTGTATGTGTTACTTTCCATTTGTGGGTCATAGTCTGATCACTGTATTCTAGGACATCCATAGCGGTGGGTGCCTTAATTGCATCCCCAAACATTAAGACAGTCCGTGGTGGCATTGCTTTCACGATAGCACGCCAAGCTGCAGGATCTACAGGGCCTGAAAGAGCTCCTGTAATATCTTTTGGATCATTTAACGAAAGAATGAATCGATTTGCTAACTGGGACAAAATTTCAGGATCAATTCTTGAAGGACGTTGATCTACCATTGCTAAAACTAATTTAAATTTTCTCATTTCTCGAGCTAAGCGATCAAAAATTGTTCCTCTGGCAATTGATGGGTCTAGGAACTTATGAGCTTCCTCAAGAAGCACTACTAAATGGGGATATTCTGCCATATCGACCATTTCACTATAAGCTTGATACAGACGTCTTGAAAGTATATTTGCTACAAATAGGTATGCGAAGAAGTCTGCTCCATATTTACCAAAATCAACGACAATGGACTGACCAGCTTTTAAATAGGTTAAAACTTTGTTTAAAGTTCCTTTTCCTGGAGAAACAATAAATTCTAGCCGTTCTAAACGAGCAATACGTCTGCTTAGCGCGCTTAAGGTACCTCGGGTCGCTTGAAATGGATTAGGATCAGCAATAGGTGCATTTGCGATCGCCTCTACTAATGTTTGACCACCTCGGTGTCTATTGATTTCATGAATTGCATCCTTCATCGCGGGACTAAGATCTTGAAACGCAACAATTATATCCTGTGGTGTAATCTCATCTTCTCCTAGGTATAAAACTTCATCGAGATTTTTACTTGTTTTTGGATCTAATCCTAGCAGGGTGATTTTGTCTTCAAAGAAGAATTTGAGTCCAGCTGACTGGTCAGCACGACTTCGCCAACCGTATTCTGATTGCATGTCAAAAACCAAGATTTGCGCGACCCCAAGTTGAAGAATATTTCCTAGAATGATCTTATTGAGAAAAGTCTTCCCAGAATGGGTTCGGCCAAAGATTCCAAAAGGCACTTGAACCAATTCTTGAAAATCAATTGGAATCTCAAACCCTTCGACACCTCGTAATGTTCCCACTGATTGTGAGTATTCTGGAAGATCAGTTTGATAAACTCTATTCACATCGTCTTCATTGGCGAAACGACCAGATGAGAAATATGGAGGAAGGGTCTCAAATGAAAATGTTTTATTCGTCTCTTTATCTATCATCTGGACACATTGTAATTCTGCTGTACTATAGAAAGTACGTCCACGAGCAGTTTCAATGGAGGTCATAGGAATTGTACTTCGTAATTTCTCCGCATTTGCTAACATTGTTACCGCATTACTTGTAGGAAAGGAAATATCAGCTATAATACAAAAGAAATCATATTTATTACCTTCAACAACTGCAGGATATCCTATTCTTACTTCCTCGCTATCAGTTTTCAGTTTCAATTGAATTGTGGAACTTACAGCCCCTGAAATTACTTCTCCAAGAATCTCATCCGAGCTTGTGGAGCTATCTGTTTCTTCCATCTTTTTATTCTCCTTTTTCATTCAACGGGTGATATCATCTAAATGTCGATGAAAGGGGTCTCTTTCAATTCGTTCATGGATTATAAGATATTGAAGTAATTCATCTTCGATACCAAGAGTAGTAGCAGCTTCGACCAATTCATGGTTATACATATCTGGAACTCGTCGAACCAAGGCAGCAATGTTGTGAGCGTCAACTAAAGGAAAAGGGTACCCAGGAAAACTATCAATCATCGAATAATAAGCTAAATGGGAGAGAATTGTTTCAATTTTTTGCTGCTTCTGAAGCACAACATCCACTCTAAAGCTTTTTATGGGGTTAGAATGAAGTTTTGCTAAAAATGTCCTTCCTAATGGAGGATAAACCTGTTTTCCTTTAGGTACTTCTCGAATTTCGGTGTATAACATACGTGGATCATTTTCAGTCAATCGTTTAACTACTGCTTCATCAGTAAGGTCGGAACTGAGTCGTCTTGTTGTGTTTCGTTTTGATACACCAATAAGAATGTTATTGTTCTCTACACAGGCTTCTCTTAAGTTTCCAGCTGCATCTTCGATCGGCTTTATTTGAGCTATTGTCAAAGCCCCATCCATCACAATCATAGAATCTGAATATTTCAAAGCACAATCTTCAGCTAGCTTATATTCTTCGAACTCCCTTAATTGACTTAAAATCCCTTGAGCTGTTGGGCGTTTTCCTAAAACGTTTTTAATTTCTTGATGGAGAGCTTTAACATCTTGATCGTAGTTTAACATCTCAAGATTGTTTGGCACAATCAGAGCAGGGACATCCTTGTGGTCATGATCAACTAATCTCAAGGATTTTGATTGAGCATGATATTCATACACTACTACTGCTGCGCGAATGATAGCAATTCTTGCATCAACATCTGGATTATACCAGATCCACCGATTTGAGCCATCAATAGCCACCATTTTTGGAGGAATATCTTGATACATAAATTCACGAAAAGAAAATGATGGATTCTTCTCTGCTTCTTTTATTGCTTGCCTTTGCGTTGTTTGGATCTGTTTTAAGAATTGCTGAAAATGTTTTTTCACTAATATTAACCCCTAACCTGTGATAATCCCCAGCTTAAATTATAGATTATTAGGATAATTCACTTAGGTTATTAAAATTGATAAAAATATATTCAATTTTATTCATACGAGGTCATCAACTAGCTCGTTACCGAAGCTAACCTCCATCGTGTGGGATGTAACCCTACATCCTCTATCCTGTCAGCGTCAACCGCGTTCAGGAGTGCTTTTTTCAGAATGTTATACGCACCATTCACATCAGCATTAATAATAGTGCCTTTGTGGGATTTGAATAACCCTCTAGTAATTCTTCTGTCGAAATATTTGTCGTGGGGTTCGATTGGTTCGTCATCCAAGAAAGAACACTTACTGGAGTCGCTTTCCTCTTGTTTAATGACAGTTAAACCCTGATCTTCAGCTTTATAGACTAATTGCTGAATTAGTTTTTTATATGGAATGGTGAGAAAATTCTGGGTGTTCCTCTTACCAATCTGGCAGTTTTGTTTCCAATTGGGATTGTACCCAATAACAACTGTTCCAATGTCATTAAGTACACAGTACCCAATAATTCTTCGACTAGTTTTATGAAAATAGTCATTGATTTTCATATTACGTTTATTGGTTAGTTTTTGCATTGCTTTCCCTGTTTTTATCCCTTGATGGTCATAGGTTGATTGAATTCTGGCGCATTCTTTGTTGTAGTATTGATTAATGGATTTGACAACCCCACCATTAATAACAAACGGTTTTAATCCATTGTTATTTACCGTAGTTATGAGATTGCGGACCCCTAAATCAATAGCAATGATATTATATTTCTTCAAAGGTTTAGGATTAATCTTTTTCTTATAAACGATTTCTACTACATAGCCTACCCCTTTCGGGATAATTCGAACTTCCCTTATGTTAGTTTTGTCAGGCAGTCTCGTTTTTAGTGTAAACCCTACTTTCTTGGGAAATATAAGGAAATTATCTTTTAATTTCACCTGTTGGTTAGTAAAAACCAGTAGAAATTCCCCATTCTTTAGTTTGTACCGAGGGGGTTTCGGTCTTCCTTTAAATTTAGATTTGTCATTCTTCCAGGCTTTGACAACGTTAAAAAAGGCTTTCCAGCTTCTATCAAGGATTTTCAACACCTGTTGAGCCGTCTGGGCTGGAAGTTGACGATAGTTATTGGTGGTTTTAATTTTGTTATTCAGAGCATTGTAACGAATCCATTTGTTGTGTTCGAACAGTTCCTGACGAATTTGATAATTCCCTTCATTATAAAGGTTCTTTGATAGATGACAGAGCCATGAGAGGTTCTTATGGTGCTGTATCCAAATCTGTTCTGTTCGTGTTGAAAAAACCACGACGCTTCTTCCCTGAACTTATTGGTTGATCACTATTACTATTAGTTAAAGACTTTTCAGAGAGAGACCTCCTTCCACAGCAGAATATTATATCTCTCTTAATACCTTCTTCTACCCCGTTGTTTTCTCTTCTAAATACTTTTCTGCTCTTGTTATGACCTATCTCTCTCTTTCTCCTGTTTGTACCATTTGACTACCTCATGTGACTACATTTTTTTCTTGATTTCATTGTTTCAATCCACTATATTTCTTAACACCGCAAGAATCAAAATTATTTTACTTTATTTTTCGAAGTAAGCCATCTCAGAACTTTAGAAATACATGTAACTTCAAAAAACAAGACGTGATGGATTAAACTACTAGCTTTTCACGTTAAAGATGATGAAAGACTGATTTAGGAGCTCTTCACCATCTAGACTGATAACAGTTGAATTTTAATCATGTTTAGCGCAAGGATTTTTATTATTACAGATTCAATTACTAAAAAAAGATTACTCTTCTCTAATCCATCATGTGATCTTCAATGATTGAAAATAACGGGCGATTACAACTTGAAAAAGAGTTCAAGAAAGGAAAAATCCCTTTTGCAATAGATAAAAGTAAATACCAAAGATTTTCCAATAGGGACACGATTTTTGCTAGAGTAGTATGGGATGAATCCTATTCATCTCACATGCGTCCTATTACAGAACGTGCGTCCAATAAGGTAGGCAAGAAGGGATATAGCCGTATTGGTTATGCCGCACAAGAAGCTTCCTGGACAATATATGATCATTTTTATGGAGCTTTTAATTGGAATAGTGCTGGAGGAGACAGTGATAAGAAGATTCTTCCAACGCAGCTGTTCAATATTTTACCCAAACTAGAATCAACTGACATCAAAACGAACACAAAGCTAATCAAACGAATTGGTCAAGTATTTGGTGCATGCAAAGTAGGAATTGCCGAGCTTGACCCTGAACTTCCATTTATCTTCACGCATGATCGAAGAAACGAACCAATCAATTTCCCAGAAGAAATGAAATATGCAATTGTTATGCTGATCGAAATGGACTATCATGCTTTGAAAACATCACCAGCTCTTCCAGCAAGTATTGCAACTGGAAATGGCTACTCACGAATGGCGTTTGCCATCGCTTGTATGGCAGAATCTTTAAGAAAATTAGGCTACCACGCGATTCCTGCTGGTAATGACACAGGATTGTCCGTTCCTTTAGCTGTCAAAGCAGGTCTTGGGCAATTTGGGCGTAATGGTCTCCTAATAAATCCCAAGTATGGACAAAGGGTGCGAATATGTAAAGTTTTCACTGATTTACCATTAATGCCAGATAAGCCAATAGATTTCGGCGTTACCCGGTTTTGTAGAGTTTGCAAAAAATGTGCAAAGTCCTGTCCGTCACAATCTATATCTTATGAGACAGATCCTACTTGGGAAACTCCCTGGGATACTATTTCCAATAATAATGGATCATATAAATGGTATGTTAACGTGGACGCTTGTTATGATTATTGGGTAAAAAATTCTGCTGATTGCTCAAATTGCATTCGAGTTTGTCCTTTTACCAAACCCCCAGGAATTAGTCATGATGTCGCTCGGTTCTTCATCAAACATGTTCGATTTATGGATCGACTGTGGGTATGGATGGATGATCTTATGGCTAAGTTCCCCTGGTGGAGGTACGGGAAGAAAGATGACCCCGACGCGTTTTGGCGATCAAAGAGATACCTAGGGAAAAAGATGTAGGTGTTACAGGTTAATAAAGGGTAGATATTATATGAAAGTTTTATTTGGACTTCGGGTTTCTCCAGAGTTGAAAAAATTTTATCACAAAAAACTCCCTGACGAGATTGATCTTATTTTTCCTGCTGAAATAAATGAAGAAACATTATTATCAGTAGCTCCAGACGTTGAGGTTCTAGTAGCTTACAAATTATCCTCCACATTTATGGAAAAAGCAGAGAAGTTAAGACATATTCAAGTTCCATGGACGGGTTCAGAAACCCTTGATTTTGAGCTTTTAAGGCAATATCCACATATAACGGTTTCAAATTCGCATTCTAATTCTCTAGCAATAGCTGAACATGCTGTCTCCCTGTTATTAACAGCAGCGAAAAGAATTACTTATCGTGACTCGAGGATGAGAAAAGGGGACTGGTCTCCTCGCTATAATGACGAGAATTCCTATTGGATTACTGGAAAAACACTAGGAATAATTGGTTATGGAGCAATAGGAAAAAAAGTTGGGAAAATTCTTAAAAATGGATTCAAGATGAATGTTTATGCGATTAAACGAGACCCTAATCGAATTGATAGTGAGGATCAATGTGATTTTCTTGGAGGGCCAGATGATATTTCTTATGTCTTAAATGAATCCGATTTTATTCTTATTGCATTACCATTGACAAGAGAAACAGAAGGACTTATTGGGAAAAATGAATTTCAACAAATGAAAGAAAGAGTCGTGATTTGTAATATTTCTCGGGGTTCGATAATTGACGAACAGGCCCTCTATAAGTACCTTAAAGATAATAAAAATGCAATTGCAGCTTTAGATGTATGGTATAACTACCCCCAAGATCGTAAAAAACCTATTAGTGTTTTTCAAAATCAATCTTTTGAGGAATTGGATAATGTCGTGATGAGCCCACATTCCGCGTTTAAAGTTGTTGAGAGGGAAGTAGTTTTTATTGAAGACATTATTACAAACATTTCAATAATATCGAGGGGAGAGGAACCAATCAATCAAATTAATTTGGATTTAGAGTATTGAATATTAATCATAATTGATTTATTTTTCTAGTGTATTTGTCTAGTGTAAGCAAATCCCTATCCTGATTTATACTGTGGGCCATCTACAAGTTACTACATGGCTACAAGAGTTAATATGCTATTAGCTGGATTAGATCCTGTGGCTCTGGACTTTTGGGCTGCAAAGCATGTCCTTGTCCCAACTGCAAGTTCTATCGGATATGATAAGACTGATAGTCTAAACCCAGAAAACACCGAGAGCGATGGTTTAGGTGAAGCATTTGGCGTTTGGTTAGGCCTAACCAAGGATGAATTATTAAGAAGTAACTATAATGTTACTATGGATGAGAATCGCATGAATATCATAACAAAATCTTCTTCAACTAGTTCAAGCTCGGTAAGCTCGCCAATCTCAGGTTTTGAAATAATAGTAATGGTTTTAAGTCTTACAGTAGTAATTTTCTTGTTTTTACGAAGACGAAGATAAGTTGGTTCACACTAATCATGTTAATTTTATAAGAGAATGAGAATTTACTTGTTATTAACCGAAAAGTTTACGTGCTCTCTCTTCTGGCTTCATTGTCAGATCCCCAAATTCCCTTTTAATAAATTCTATGAATTCTTTTCCCTGATCTGACTCAGTTATCTCTAGATTGTCAGTTAATGAAGGGAAAACTTCAACAATCTTATTAGAAATTGTTTTAATGCTTTCTTGGATTGCTTTGTGTCCTTTTCCCCGATCACATATTACATATACGCTAGCTTCTTCTTTGAAAAGTTCTACTTTTGAGAAAAAAACAGCAAACTTTTTCATAGAGAAAGATTGGGTTTCATCTGAGAACGTAGAATTGACAAATTGTTGAAGAGCTGTCAAAAAACCAGCTGTCATGAGTGGGTCTCCACTAACCCCAGGGCGAAAATCAATATGGATGACTGGAAGCCCCGCACTTGATATTACGCCGACTTCGTATACCACCATTGTTCGTTATATCCCCTAGTATAAATAAAACCGTTTATTTAGTTGCGATTATTTCTATTTACAATTTTAGTTCTTATAGGAGACCACCTAGAAAACGCTTAGATCTACATGATTTTTAACAAGGGTTTCTAATAGTTCAATCTTATCAGTTTCATCTTTAGTAAATGTAATCTCCATATCGTCTATTTGCTTAGCAGTGGCAAATGTATCAGTAGAGACTAATAATAATGGGATATTGACCATATTAGCTTTTGATTCGATAATTGGATCTGATGGCAAAATATTGTTGGTTAAGACGATGCCAGCCGTGGATGACTCTAAAGCTGCGATAATCATGTCAGGACGGTCACCAGGCGTGATAATCAACTTATTTTCCAGTGCCCAAAGTGGTTTTTTAATAACTTGAGCAGTTGACATCGCACCAACGAAAATGTGCTCAACTTTATTTTTTAAGCCCTTTTCACCTGCAAGTACTTTAGCTAATATTGTTTGGTACAGATACTCCATTGAAAAATAAGTCAATTCCTTTTTGTAGGGAATTACCCCCAAGACTTTCACACCCATTTCAGTAATGGCATCTAAATAGAGATCTTTGAAGTTGTCAACGTCTTTTATTTTATTTATAATGACCCCAAGCAATTCAATGTTTTCAGTATTAACACAGTTTACTAAGAAAGTGATATCATCAATGATTGTTTCGTCTGGTCCACAGAGTAAAAGTAATAATTTAGCACCTGTACTTCTGGCTATAGTTAAAGGATCAAGATGGACTGACAGACCATAATTTAGGTTCTTTCCACCTTCAATAAAGATAATGTCTTTATCTTTACCCACATTATTTGATATCTCTGTTAGCTTTTCTTTTGTTGATGCTTCATCATACATAAAACGCAGCTTAGAGTGGGCAAAACCGATTGAAATGTCTTCTGGTTGTTCATCTAACTCTAGAACATTTGTGACTAAAGCAGAATCATAATCCCACAAACGTTTCTTCTGGTAGAGAAGACGATCACCAAAAGGTTTCATATATCCGATTTTTTTGTTTATAGCTTTGGCCAAGCCAATGATCAAGCTAGTTTTACCAGCTTCTTTACCTGTACTTGCAATAACAATTTTTTCCATTTAATTCACCTCTTCTTTTTGAGGGGGAGTGAGTAAGATTCTAGCATCCACACATAAAACACCTCTACCCTTTTCAAATGCTAAACAGGGATTGATCTCAACGTCTGAAATATCTGGAATTGATTGGATGATCTTACTTAGTTTCATGACGACATCAACACAGCCTTCGATGTCTTTTCTCGCCTCACCACGTACCCCTAATAAGAGGGGGTATGATCGTATTTGTTTAACCATTTCATTTGCATCTCTCCAAGTAAGTGGTACAGCCCTGAACGCAACGTCTTTTAATACTTCAACATAGATACCCCCCAATCCAAACATCACAGTCGGTCCATAAATCGCATCAATACGAGCTCCTATAATGGTTTCTATTGTTTCATCCATTTTTATCATCGTTACAATTTCTACACCTTGTATCTCTGCATCAGGTTTATAATTAAGGCAGGATCTCATGATAGCTTCATAAGCATCAATTACTTCTTCACTGTTTTCCAAGTTGAGGGCAACACCCCCAGCGTCAGATTTGTGAATTATATCCTTAGAAACAACTTTCATCACGACAGGATATCCAATCTGCTCTGCATATTGAATGGCTTCCTTCAAGTCCTTAGCAACGTAGCTTTTGGGCATAGGAATACCAGCAGCTTCCATAACTCGCATAGCTTCTGGAACCAATAAAAACTGTCTCCCCTTCGTTCTGACTTCATTGATTACTTCTTGAATTGTCGAAACATCAATGTTAACTTCCAGTTCATCAAATTCAGCGAAATCTTTCGCATAAGCCAATGTTCGATAGTTTGAGTAAACAGCTCCTAAACACGATACTGCTTGATAAACGTCAGGAAAAATCGGAACACCTAGACTTTTAAGACTAAAGAGGCCACGTTCAAACTCAGAACCGCCAAAAAAGGAAAATACTAAAGGTTTGGCTGGTTTTGCCTCAATATATTTTTTTTGAACTACGGCTGACAATTGATTGCAATCAAAAATAGCTGTTTCGCAACCTAAGCATATAATTGAATGAATATCCTCCCCGTCTAATGCAGCTTGCAATGCTTGTTCATAGAAATCGTTTGATGCTCCCCCTGTTATGTCTACAGGATTTTTAGTTGATCCAAAAGATGGAGTTACTGGACCAAAGATTTCTTTAAGCACATCCTGATCATCATAAAGGTTAACTCCATACATCTCGCATGCATCTGTTGCCAGAACACCTATACCCCCACCATTTGTAACAATAACAGCATTCTCCCCTTTTGGTAAACCAGGCTGAATTGATAAAAACTTAGCCCAATCTAACGCTTCTTGAACACTTAAGGCTCTAAGAGCTCCAACTTGATTCATGATATCAGAAAAAACATTATCCTCACCTGCTAGGGATCCTGTATGAGAAGCAGCAGCAAGTGCCCCCCTTTTTGATCTTCCTGATTTAATAATTATAATTGGTTTTATTTTGGTTGCTTCTCTAAGGACGCGTATCAGTTTTTCTCCCTCCTTAATGCCTTCTATGTATAGTAAGATAACTTTTGTTAGTTCATCACTCATTAGGTATTCGATAAGGTTAGCTTCATCAATATCTGACTTGTTTCCAACAGAAACTATAGCAGAAAGACCAATACCTTCCGTCTCAGTCTTTCCAATCATAGCAACGCCAAGTGCTCCACTTTGGGTAACTATAGCGACATTGCCAGGTTCAATATCCTTTGCGCCAAAAGTTGCATTTATTGGTGATTTAACGGAATAGATTCCAAAAATATTAGGCCCTAAAACACGCATACCATTTTCATGGGCAAAACTGACAATCTTTTCCTCCTCTTCAATATCACCAATTTCAGAAAAACCAGAGGTTATAATTGATAGGAATTTACAATTCTTGGTCGCCAATTCTTGAACTGCATTAAAAACATATTTTGCTGGAATGCAGATCGTTGCTAGGTCGATATCTCCATCAACCTCTTCAATCGATTTATATAATCGATGTCCTAGGAGTTCTCCTCCTTTGGGGTTTATAGGAAATATCTTCCCCTGATATTTACTATAGATGATGTTATCTAGGACTTTGTAGCCAATCTTGTTAGGGTTTGTAGAACATCCTACAATTGCGACGGATCGTGGTTCAAAAAGATATTTAATTGATGGAATTGTGGTTTTAGTAGTACTCTCCAACAATTTCTTATAACCCACCGGTATCAATACTGTAATCAAAATCTATTGAACATAAGATTTCTAAATACAAGATGTAGTCTTTCGATAAGTATTTCTTTATTCAAGTCAGGATGAATTCTTTAAATATTTTGGTGGAGTATATATAAGTTTGAATAGATATCCTTTCAAAAAATCATTTTGAGTTCATAAACTCCATTGAAAATTCTTTTACCGAGATTTGGAAAATTCTTCTCAAACAAATGAAGCATCCCTCTATTTTCCACAAGCACCTCTGCTGTAAATCCTAAAAGACCAGCTGTTCTAGCTAAATAAGTGATATGATGCAATAATTCGGTTCCTATCCCCTTATTTTGGTAATCGTCTCTAACAACAAAAGCAACTTCAGCAGTATGGGTAGTTCTATCTATACCGTATTGAGAGACACCCACAATTTTTTCTAGTGCCCCTTTTTTTACTATTGCTACTAAAACCATTTCTTTTGAGAAATCTATTATACAAAATTCTTGTAAACGTGTGTGGGGAACGTCTTTCCGAACAGACATGAACCGACGATATAAAGACTGATCAGTCAAGTCATAGAAGAAATCCTTCAACAATGGCTCATCACTAATTTTAACTGGCCTAAGTAGGATTTCAAATCCTTTTTTCGTGGTTCTCCATGTCTCAAGGTGCTCAGGGTATTCACCCTTTTTCCCAGGGACAAAAGCTTGGTCTTTATAGATCAGATTAAATTCCTTAGCTCTCTTAATAAGTTCAGGCCTGAATCTCGGATGAGCAATAGAAATGAGTTGCATGGCACGCTCACGAATATTTTTCCCGTGAAGGTAAGCAATTCCGTATTCTGTGACAATATAATGAATATCACCGCGATTAAGAGTGACACCTGCTCCCTCCGAAAGGAATGGTACAATTCTTGAAATAGTTCCATGTTCAGCAGTAGATTGTAAAGTTAATATAGATTTCCCCCCCTTAGCTAAAATGGCGCCACGCATAAAATCCGCTTGCCCTCCAATTCCGCTATAAAAGGCTCTTCCAATTGATTCTGCCGAAGCTTGCCCTGTAAGGTCAATCTGTAAGGCACTATTGATAGCTGCCATATTATCATGACGAGCAATTACTAAGGGATCATTAGTATAGTCTATCCTTCTAAGTTCAATGGAAGGATTATCATGTATAAACTCATAGGTTTCTTTATTCCCCATACAGAAGGATCCAATAGTTTTACCACGGTTAAGCGTCTTTTTAGAATTGTTTATGATACCATTCTTCATTAGTTTTACGAGCCCATCCGATATTAATTCCGTGTGGACCCCAAGATCAGCTCTTTCGCTCAAATTTGCCATGACGGCATCAGGAATTGAACCGTAACCAACTTGAATGGTATCACCATCTTGAATAAGTCGTGAAACATAATTCCCTATTTTTGATGCAATTTCAGTATAAGACTCTTCACTTGTGGCAATTGGATCATATTCAAGGATTGGTTCATCATATAGTATTAAATAATCAACGTCCTTGATATGAATGAATCCATCACCATGGACACGAGGCATGTGAGAATTCAGTTGAGCAATCACTAGTGATGCATTCTCTACTGCAGCTTTGACAATATCCACTGATACTCCTAGATTAACATAACCATGGTCATCAGGTGGAGAACACTGGATCAAAGCAACATCAATGGGTACGTGGCCATGAGAAAATAACTTTGGAGTATTGGATAAGAAGATAGGAGTATAATCGGATAAGCCGATATTAATCGATTCTCTAGTAGGACCAGCTACAAAAAATGAGTTGTAGCGAAAGTTTTGTTGGTATCGTGCCTCTGCATAGGGAGTAACTCCTAAATTCCACCACGATAACACTTCAGCATCGAAAAAGGCCTTGGGATGTGATTCTAAGTATGAAGCAAGAGCACTAATTAAGTATTGAGGTTCAGCACAAGCAGTTGAGACAAAAATCCGATCCCCTCGATGAATATTTTGAAAAATTCTTTTTTCTGAAACAAATTTTTGTGGGTAAACCTGTTTTAATTCTTCATATTTCTTATTAATATCGTTTGAAGACAATGAGCTCACTTCAATTGATCTAGTAACAATCTTTTTTCAAATCAAAGTTGATTTTACTTTATCATTTCAACATTACGTTTTTTTATCAGAATACAATTACAACTGAAACTTCTTAAAAGATAAATCGTCTAAAAAGAAGCTATGAGATTTCTTCATTTTTTTTAAAATTTATCTTCAACTTCCCTCTTTTATTATAGGAACACAGTTATTCATAATTTGGTAACAAAGCTTACAATATACATTTATTGTTTTCAAAAAATGTTTTTAATTCTTACTTAGCTCCCTGATTTTTATAAATCCTTCATGTAATGGATTATTGAAGGTATCTGGATCAGAAACTGAAATTAGGTCTAAAACAAGCAGGCTTAATATTTTGCTAATACGATGTCCAAAGCATTCTTTAGTGCTTGGTTAAATTCGTGTTCTAATGGAAATATCTTTGTTTTGTGAGCCATCTCATAAGCTATGTTACAAGAACAAGAGATGTGTCCAATGTATTTCATGCCATCCTTCTCTAATTCTCCCGCCCAATTATCGAGATCTACTTTCATTTCCACGTCTGGAACTTGGTTAAATAGGAGATATACATCCCAACTCCTTATGGGCTTTGCTCTCTTGTAAAGAATCTCGAGCATTATTTTTGTACCATTCACTTCATAAGAGTCTGGACGGAGTAATAGAACCGCTTTATTTGACAGAGCAATTAGATTAACAACAATCAAGTGCCATCCTGGAGGTGTATCGAAAATAATATAGTTATATTTCTTTTCGAGAGTCTTAAGGTCTGCTATCATCTGTTTTAGTATAGAGAGAAACCATTCTTGATCCGAGCTCATGACTTTCTCATTTGGATCGAATCTCTTGTTTGTAAACACTACATCTAAATTTGATTTGACTTCATACTCAATCACTTCATCAAAATTGACATTCCCATTAAGATAATCGTTGAAATAAGCGTTAGGTTCACATTTAAAGATATCAAAAAAAGATGGCATCATAAAATCATTTTCTATAAGCAGAACTTTATTTTCAAGTGACAATATGCTCGCAATATTTACAGCTACCGTAGTTTTACCTGTTCCTCCCTTATAACTATGCACAAGGATTTTTTCCATGATGCAAATCCACCCCCTCATTATTAGTGTGCATAATAATAAATTTTCCCTCGTGACTCTCTGAAATCGAGTAATGCATCTTCCATAAATTTTCCAAGATGTTCACGGATAATATTCGAATCTATTTTCAGGTATTCCTCCAGATCCTTTATTGTTACTCCTGGTATCTTTTGCAACTGTAATTCGAGTAACGCGACAGCTGTATCGTTTTCTTCTTGTGAAAGTGTTTGTCGCATGCTCCAGTTCTTCAAACTCCATTCTTTTTTTAAAGTTGCCAAAAACTCACTTATTGCTCGCTTAATGAAATCATCAATATTGGTAATTGCGTACCGTATTTTGATATGCCGACTAGAGATTATTTTATTGATTTCATTGTATAAATCTTCATCGATTTCTAACGCCATTCCATGATACACTTTGTTAACACAAAAACGCAGCACTTCAGCTTTATTCTTTAGTTTAAATTCCTCTTGAATACTTTGAAACTTTTCAGCATCCTCCTCATCGAGATCCACCCGAATTGGTAATTTTTTACGCTTTTTATTATCATTAGACAACACTTACACCAAGATTTTACTCTTAAACTATGATTATTAGAAGTTTCGAAAAATAATATATATCATTATGTTACAACATGACTATAGTAAGACTTATAAATATTATTATGATTTAATGGTAATTATTAAGATATAATATTTTTGAAATTATATCTTAATGAAACAATAGAAATACAGGAGGAAAACAGTAAAATGAAGAAAAAGTTATTAACTGTGCTCTTAGTGGTTTCTATCCTGACATTGTTACCAGTCATATCAGTACAAGCGAAAAAACCTTTAGGTACAATGGACCTGACATATAATCAGGCTTGGCTCAAACCACAACCTCTGATACCTGATTGGGTAGGTACCATTACATTCGACATTGACAATGACGGTATAGGTGAAGAATATGGTATGTTATTCTTCGCTATTGGATCAGGAAAGGAGTTCGATGACTTCCTTAAGGGAAAAGTCCATTTTTTCGAAGAAATTTGGGTGATCTACGACCTACAATCTAAAGTTTTCCCACCATTACCAGAAGGTAATGCTGAAAAATGGTCTTATTGGTTACCAGATAATAATCCTGCAGAGTTAGTTTTGTGGGGATATGACAAAGGTCAAACCAATATCCAAAACAGTAAATATCGCATGAATGGCAATATTGAAGAAGCATTTGGAGCCTTCTCGATGTGGATGGGCCACAATGTGCATATGAGTGGCATCATTGAATGGTTAGGTCCTGGTGTTCCTGATAAAGCACCAGGTATATTCCGAATAAACTAATGTCTTAATGAATAGATTACCGAGATTCTCTTGGTTAATACCAAGAGATTCCCCCTTTTTTTCCCCTTAAATAAGAAGAGAGACAATGTGTTGAAAAAATCCTGATCTCATTGGTCTAGGTTTCTGCTTCTCAGTATTAAGGTTTTACACTCCATGCAGTATCA
>JAHQWW010000098.1 GCA_029856365.1 Candidatus Hodarchaeota archaeon | reverse complement strand
AGAGTAACTCTTAAATGATGTCTTTATGTTAATAAATATCTACAAATAATTGTTAAAGATATTATTAAAACCCATTAAAGATTGAATTAGTATTTTAGGAGAAATAAAAACATGAGTACAGATAAGAAAATTATTTTTGGAGAACCAGAATGGCTAGATGCATATATGAAAAGTATTAATGAAAGTGAAGCATATGCAAAGGCAGCTAAGAACTGGGAAGGGGATTTTGTATTTGTTACAATACCAGATGGTACAGGTACCTTAACTGAAGAACGAAGAATGTACGTTGATCTATGGCATGGTAAATGTAGAGAAGCTTATTATGTTACTCCCGATAAACCAGCTCCCGAAAATGTAGAATATGTTTTTTCAGGCAAATATGGCAATTGGCTGAAAGTTTTCGCAGGAGAACTTGATCCTTTGAAAGGTGTTCTTCAACGTAAATTTAAAGTCGAGTGCAGTCCGAAAGCTATGGCTAAAATGTTGCGTGCAGTGAAAGCTTCACAAGAACTTGTGAAATGTACACAAATGGAGAATGTTGAGTATCCTTGAATATTTTGATAAATCTGGGTGTTTACCAACATGTGGGATTTTACTAGTCCAAGGAAAGTAATATTCGGTGAAGATGCTTTAGAATATCTTGCTGAGGAATCATTCAATAATGCATTCATTGTAACTGATCCTACAATGAAAAAGCTGCATCTCATAAAAGTAGAAGAACAATTGAAAAAATCTAATACTAAAATCACCGTTTTTGACGAAATCCCAGGTGAGCCAACCTTACAAGTCGTCCAGAAGGGAGCAAAGATCTTAGCCGAGATTCAACCCGATGTTATCATTGCTTTGGGTGGAGGTAGTGTAATGGATGCCGCAAAAGGGATGTGGCCAATGTGGGCTTCACCCGAAGATGGTCTCGATGCAATTGAAGGACTTCATTTTGCTGAAAAGCTGGATATTCGTAAAAAAACGAATTGTATCTTAATTAATATTCCAACCACAAGTGGTACAGGTAGCGAAGCCACTTGGGCAGCAGTTCTTACAGATGAATCAAAAACAGTAGACCGTAAAGCTTCAATGGGTAATCGGGAACTTGTTGCAGATCTGATCATTCTGGATCCAATTCTGATAAAAACGTTACCTGCACATCTTATAGCTGGAACAGGGCTTGATGCTCTCTGTCATGCTATCGATGGCTATTTAACTACTTATAGAAATGATATTTCGGATGCCTTAGTAAGACATGCATTCAAACTTTGCTGGGAAAACCTCCCAATTGCATTTGAACAAGCCAAAAATAGTGAAATAGATCTAGAACTACGAGAAAAACTTCAAATTGCCGCTACCATAGCAGGATGGGGTTTTAGTAACTCGCAAATTATATTATCTCATAGTTTAGCACATAGTGCAGGTTCCGTGTTTAAAATTCCTCATTCAGATTGTATTGGACCAATGTGTTGGTATTCTTTGATGTACAATAAAGATACTGAACCACAGCGAATCGCTGATTTAGCACGTTTAGCTGGTTTGGAAGGAGCTTCAGATGAGGAATTGTCAGTCAAGCTGATTAACGCATATAGGAAATTCCTCATCAAATTAGAATTTCCTCTTTCATTAAAAGATATGGGAGTTACTAGGGAACAGTACGAAACAAATCGTGAAAGTTTAATTGATTTTGCCTTAAATGATTCAGGTAATCTCTCAAATCCCCGACCAGTAGATTATGAGGATATTGAAAAAATCTTTGAGTATGTTTTTGAGGGCAAAGAGATCGATTTTTAGCTCATACAAAAAGAAAAAAGGAAGAAACCAAGTTTATTCTAATATCTAATTCTGGTCCTCCCCCATTATTGTCTGATGGTTCTGCAATTTTTGTTGTAGAATAAACAGAAATTAAATAGAATATTAAAATGAAAGTAAATACCCAATTAAACTTATTCATCTCTTTAATTCCATCCATAAATCACAATCATTGTTTTTAGTATAAATTTTGATTATTGATCTCATAAATGTTCCCAAATATTTGGCTATTACTTTCATGATACAATCTCTCCCTTTAATTCATATTAACAATAGATTTATAGGTAGTTTTTTTATTTCATGATTGGAGTTACAAAATATCCTCCAATACTTTATTTCATAAAAGGAGTATTAAACGATGGTAAATGAGGATTTACTACGACAGCTTTTTGTAAAAAAATCATTGAAAAATAATGAGAATGGTTTCCAACTCCAAATGAAAAATTCCATTAGTGATGCAACTATTGTCGCCCCTATAAAACTAGAGATTAGAGGCGAATCAGTAGAAAATGAAAAATTTAAAGATTTTATGATTGATCTCGACGGAGAGAAAGTGAATAATAAGGATATAAACGAGCAGAATCCTGCCAAATTCTCTGTTAAGAGTCTAGCTACTTTGTATTTTGAGCGAGACAATCCATTACCAAAAGAGAAATATAAAATTAGATTTACGAAGTTATTAACAGAGGAATACGGCGATCTCCCATTTAGTATGAAAGAACGAATCCGTGGATAAATTCCCGACTTCACTAGTTGATTTTTTTTATGATTTAAACCCATTTCTTTCTCTATTATCCTACTTCTATTTTTTTTCAACTTTTCTTGCTTTTTATATGACATATAAGCATAAATAATGTTTATGGAGGAGTGGAGAAGCATCTAGAAAAATTCTTAACTATCACAATTCTTCATAGTATAAACCAACCTAAAGGCTGAATGGTAAAAATGGAGCATCAAAAACGACTTTTTATAGATGATGAAATATTATCTTGGATCACAGACATAACTGATGATGAAATAAATGAGGTTCATAAAAAAAGCTTAGTACCCTTCTATGATCAATTATTTCTTGAAGGTCATGGAGCTTACTTAAAAGATTATACAGGAAAAGAGTTTTTGGATTGCACGGCCCAAGCATGGACATGTAACATTGGATTTGCCAATCCTGATGTTGCTTTTGCTGTAGGGGAACAGTTGAAACGGTTAACTCATGTACGTTATGGTTTTCCAACTATTCCGCGTATTAAATTTATACATAAATTAACTAGTATTACTCCTGGAAACCTAAAAAAGATCGCGGTTAATGCTATGGGAGGTGGAGCAGCTATTGAAGCTGCTTTACGTTTAGCTATGATTAATAAACCTGATGCAGAACACTTCTACACCTTTACTCGAGGTTATCATGGTAGTTCCCTTGCTACAATGACCCTTTCCACTCGATTCGCGGGTGTAACGCGTTTTCGATCTTGGGGTTTGGACAAAGTTTCTAAGATTCCTTTTCCCTACTGTTATCGTTGTCCAATGGGTCAAGAGAATGAGAAAACCTGTCATCTGGAGTGTTTTGAACTCGCAAAATATATGATTGAGTATGGATCAGTTGACAAAGTATGTGGAATATTAATGGAACCATTGCAAGCCCCAGGTGGTCATATTCCTGCTCCTAAAAGATATCTTCGGGAGCTTCAGTCATTTACTCAAAAGAATGATATATTCTTAATTTTTGATGAATCACAAGTTTTTACTCGTATTGGTTATTGGTTCTCCTCAGATTACTATGATGGAATTATTCCTGACATTACTTGTCTTACAAAAGCAGTTGGTGGTGGGTTACCCATGGGAGTCACCATAGCTAGGGATGATTTAATTGGATTTAATGCTGCAGAGGAACATACTACATTCGGAGCCAATCCGCTCATGTTTGCCTCTGGTTTGGTGTTTCTCAACTATATTGAAAAAGCTGATCTTTTAAAAAACACTCGTGAACAGGGAGATTATCTAACATCCAAATTAAAGCAATTACAAAAAAAATATGATGTTATTGGGGACATTAGGTGTCCAGGGCTATTTATTGGTGTTGAACTTATCAAAGATCCTGAAACCAAAGAACCTGGTAATGCTCTTTGCTCTGATCTAATCGAGGAAGCTATGAGTCAGGGGGTTATCTTTGGTCACTCTGCCCCCATATCCTCAGATAGTGGAAAACTCTTCAGGAATGTCCTTAAGATTAAACCACCACTAATAATTACTCGTGAGGATTCTGATCACATCTTAGAAGTATTTGAGAATAGCCTTATTGAAGCTATTGATTATATGTAACAAAAATCGTCTTAAAAGAGGATTGATAGGTTTGAGTGATGAAAAATTCTTATCATATGATTTGGGAACGACAGCAACGAAAGCTGTTCTTGTTTCTAACGAAATGGAATTAATTGACTCCGCAGTAGAAGAGTTCACAACACTTTATCCAGAACAAGGTTACGCTGAGCATGATCCAAATGATTGGTGGAGAACTTTAATTTCAACAACAAAAACTGTTCTCGAAAAAACCCACACACAAGCAGATGAAATTACTGCATTGACATTTTGTTCTCAAACACAGGGATTATTACCTGTAGATGAGAATGGCTCTCCTTTAATGAACTGTATGATCTGGTTAGATTCTCGAGGAGCAGAATACTTACACAAAGTCTATCCTTGGCCACGAGTACTGGGATACAGTCCCCTTCGAATTTGGAAGTTTCTACGTATAACAGGAGGCGCCCCAGGTCTGACAGGTAAAGATCAAATACCCAAAATCTTATGGTTAAGAGATAAACATCCCGAAATTTATGAAAAATGTTACAAATATTTGGACGTTAAGGACTACATTATTTTTCGTCTGACAGGGAAGATGGTAACCAGTACAGACTTAGCTTATTTGTATTGGTTGGTTGATACTCGAAAAAAGGACGGGAAACCTCGTAATGAGTGGTCAAAATCTCTCTGCAAAACTTATGATATAGATATGAATAGACTCCCTGAAATTCGAAAACCTACAGATATTATTGGTCACTTGACAGATGAAGCAGCTAGTGTTCTTGGTCTATCAAAAAAAACACAAATCGTTTGTGGAATAGGTGATATGCCAGCAGCAGCTATAGGATCAGGGGCTATCTTGGAAGGAGAGCTTCACTGCCAAATTGGAACCAGTGGATGGGTACTAGGCCATGTTTCTGAGCGAAAAGTTGATATCAGCCATTATACAGGGTGTACAGGTAGTGCTTTCCCAGATCAGTTCTATTTAATAACTGCTCATCAAGAAATCGCTGGAGCAGCTTTGGAGTGGGTTAAAAACAGCATTCTCTACTTCAAAGAAGAGCTTCAAGAAAAAGTGAAGAAACAAGTTTATGAGATTTTTGATGAATTAGTTGCACAATGTGAACCTGGCGCAAAAGGGAAAGGAGGAACCCATTTGCTATTTATGCCATGGCTCTTTGGAGAACGATGTCCTTTGGATGACGACCATGTACGAGCGGGCTTGATTAATGTATCATTAGATCATGATCGCCGACATTTACTTCGATCAATTTTTGAGGGAGTGGCTTTTAATGCTAAATGGGCATTAGAAATTGTAGAAAAAATGTATTCACCTGTAGAGTGCCTTCATATTGTTGGTGGGGGAGCAAAATCGGATGTTTGGTGTCAAATCTATGCAGATGTCATGAATAGAAGAATTTTACGAGTTAAATGGCCACAAGTGGCTGGAGCTATTGGAGCAGCCATCATAGCTAAAATGGCGTTGGAAGAATTGAATGATCCAGCCAAAATTAAGGATTTTATTTATATTGACAAAGAGTTTCATCCAAATCCAGAGTACCGATTACTGTACAATCATTTGTTTAAAGAATTCAAGAACCTCTATAAACAGAATAAAAAGTGGTTTAAAAGAATGAATACTCGCTAGTTTTTTTGTGACTGTTATAACGAGAAATGAGAGTTAAGCCATAGCCGATGCCATATCTTCTGGGAATTTCATTGCTAAATAGGTTTTAATCTCGTCCCCTTCGATCAGCTCAAAGAGGTTATCTGGTTCTGGGATCTTTAATCTCGTCCACATTAATAGATCTTTACCTATCTTTATACTCTTCCTCATGGAGTCAGACTCATCCACAATGAGGATTACAGAGAAGTCTGTTTCCTCAACCCGAACTAATTTATAGTTATCTGATATCTCATCTGCTCCTGCTGACTTACTTCGCTTCATGAGTATTTCTCTTACTCCCGCTCCCATGGATGCTTCGGCAAAAGTGTTTACTGCTGAGAACATACTTGTTAATAATGCAGGATCATAATGTGTTTGACCTTGAGTAGCTATACTGCTTCCAACTAGCAATCCTGAATCTGTTTTATAAATACAGATGTTATGAATATTGATATTAGGAAGAATAATTTCTCCTGTTAATGTTTCAATCAACCAATCGAAGGCCTGATAAAAGTTCATTCCTGTCTTTGCTGACATATGGAATATATTAATAGCACGAAAATCGCCTTTTTGTTGAATATCATATAGGTCAAAATGTTTAAGAAGTGTAACGTATGGATTAACACCTGATATATCAGCTTTATTTGCTACAATGAGAAGGACAGCATTTGATGGAATACTAGGCATTGCATTATAGAGAGCTGCTTTGCTTGACCGAAAACTGTTCGGATTGGAGCAATCTACGACAAAAACTACAGCATTAGAAAGACGTAAGTAATCTCCCCAAATCATGTGGAATGACTCTTGGCCCCCCAAGTCAAATGCTTGGAATTTGACATTACGATATTCAAATGAGTCAACATTTAATCCCATAGTTCTTACTGTACTGCTATAGAACTCCCCTGTTCTCAAACGATGCAAAATGGTGGTTTTTCCTGCGTATGCTTCTCCTATAAATGTTATTAATTCTTCTTTAACTGGAGTAGAGGGTTCTTCCTCCTTTTTCGTACGACGTCGAAAGAGCCTCTTCAATAGGGATATTTTAAAATCCTCCAACAGAAGGTGGATTTGATTGTCAATAAGAAAAAAGAGCTATAAGAACTTACCTCGAGAATTATTACGACTATCTTATTAATCTTATCTTAAGATTGTTATACACTTTATCATAGACTTTTCTGCTTTTAATTAAGAAAAAAACGCACAAATACATGAATAGTGTTAGTTTCTTCAAGAAGCAGTTTCATTATGACCGAAATAATAGCCTTAAATCCAAGGCATTTAATATATTGAAATAGTAAAATATTATTATGGTGAGTTCTGATCACTCTTTATAATTAGAAGGGCTAATGTCATGTTGAAAATAAAGAACTTAACAGTTGAAATAACAGAAGATCCAGGTAATATCATATTAAGGAATCTGAATCTACATATACCAGAAGGAGAAATCCATGTACTGTTTGGCCCAAACGGTTCTGGGAAGTCCACACTCATACAGACCATTATGGGTTTCCCCCAGTATCATGTTGTCCATGGTTCAATTTTATTCAAGGGAATTGATATCATCGGTAAGTCTATCACGGAACGTGCTAAGATGGGGGTTGGAATCTCCTTTCAAAGACCACCAAATATTCCTGGTTTGAAATTACATAAACTTACGGAATTCTTAGTACTCCAAAGAAATGAAACAACAGCTGAGATCGGGAGGAAAGCAAAGGAACTTGAAATGCGAGATTTTCTTAATCGAGATCTTAATGTTCATTTCTCTGGAGGTGAAATGAAAAGATCTGAATTATTACAATTACTTCTTCAAGATCCTGATTTCATACTCCTAGATGAACCTGAATCAGGAGTTGATATTCAAGCCATGAAACTAATTGGTCGGATGACCAATGTGTTGTTGGGCGCATCTCCACGTCAACCATCACAACCTTGGTCAAAGAAAAAAGCTGGTCTTGTAATTACACACACAGGTCACATTTTGGATTATATTCATACCGATAGAGCCCACGTTATGTGTCATGGACATATAGGTTGTACTGGAACCCCTTCACGATTGTTGGAGGACATCAGAAATTTAGGATATCCTGAATGTGTCCGGTGTCATGAACGTTTGGATGATCAACTACAACTTAAACTCGCAGGAAGATGAGTAAATGGCAAAAACATCAAATGAACAGCTTAAGGAACGAGCACGTCGAGCCATTACAAAAAAAGCAAAATATGGGGTTGATGTTGACTTAAACGCGTTTAAGCTTCCAGAAACTAATGTCCATGATCCTGTTGCTAATCCGTCAGAACTTAGCTCACGTGACGAAATCACATTATTACGAAAAGCAGGGTTCTCAGATAATGATAATAGGACATCTGGAAGTTATTTGCAATACGATTTTGATACGATTTGTAGCAAAAGTAAAGATCCTGGTGTTGAAGTTTTACCTATTGATGAAGCTTGGGAGATATATGGTGATTGGTTGAATGACTACTGGTGGAAAAATGTTTCAATTGATACTGATAAGTTTACATCCCAGACAGAGTTGCATATGACTCGTGGATACTTCATCCGTGCTAAAGCGGGAGCAAAAATCACATATCCTTTGCAATCATGTCTTTTTATTTCACAAAACTTTGGCGCTCAGAACGTTCATAATATCGTGATAGCAGAAGAAAAGAGTGACATCCATATTATTACTGGTTGTGCAACATCAGCTAAAGCTGGCCTCCACGTGGGGGTATCAGAGTTTTATGTCGAAGAGCACGCTTCACTGACTTTCACAATGATCCATAATTGGGGAGAAGATTTTGTGGTGAGACCACGTTCGGTAACCACGGTTAAAAAAGGAGGGAATTTTACTAACAATTACATTATAATGGACCCCGTGAAATCTGTTCAACTTTTTCCATCTACATATCTTGAGGCTGATGCAACTGCGCGTTACAATAGTATCTTGTACGGTCATCCAGGTTCAACAATGGATATTGGTGGACGTGTGGTACTTCAAGGTATTCGTTCACGTGCGGAAGTTCTTTCTCGAGCTGCTACTATCGGAGGAAAAATTGTTGCCCGAGGGATTCTCGATGGTAAAGCATCAAATATTAAGGCACATTTGGAATGTGATGGGCTCATTCTTGCCAAGAAAGGGGTAATTCACGCCATTCCCGAACTTATTGCTGATCGTCCTGATCTTGAAATGTCACATGAAGCATCCATCGGTCGTATTGGCGAGGATCAACTTTATTATTTAATGGCTCGGGGTATGACAGAAGAAGAAGCTACAGATATGATCGTGAGAGGATTCTTAAGTATTGATATTGAGGGACTTAGGCCAGAGATTAAGGCAGAACTTGAGAAAATTACTTCAATACAAATGGGATTATAAAAGGGGATAAAATCATTAGATATCATTAGTAATCTTATTAAAGACTTATATTATATATTTTTTACTTTACTTCTTTCTATGTAGACACCAATGATGAAAGAATAACTAATAATACCATTGGGATAGAGCCCAACAGTCCCCGCTCTATCTTAGTAAGTTTAATACTAGTTTGAAGATAAATTAAGAGTGCTGGAGTTAAATAATTTCCACAGTGGTCACAAAAAAGACCATTACTAACCCAAAATACGATTTTATTTTCTATTCTCAATACTAATCTCTCTATTGGATTTCTACATTATTTTTTGCGGTTCTGTTGAATTACTAACATTTCAAACTAGTATAAATTGATAAAAAAAGGATATTCGAGAATAATTAAGATTTCACATGTAATAATATGCGGAGGAATTCTCTAGAAAGCATACTTCATTCATTATTTGCGGAAATATTCTCTAGATAACCTTTTGAGCTTGAAAAAATTAATATTTCATTATATAAATTGGTTTATTCCTTAGCATTCTCTAGATAGTGGGATGCTCAGAATATTCATTAGAAAGATGAACCAGTGAGGGGAAAAGCTTTAGATCGCAATGAATTGTACCCTCAAGAACAAGCAATCAACTTTATAGAGGAAATTATCGAAAAAATTTCTTCGTCTGGAGTATTCGTATTAGATCGTAAAACAACTAAAATCATTACTTCTAATGATGTTTTTGCCCAAATTTACGGGTACAATTCAAGTACAGACGTCAATGGGTTAGTTCTTTGGGATCTTCTTCTTCCTATGGATATCCAATTGCCTTTAAACACATTAGAACAAAAGGGATATTTTCAAGGTGAAGTTCGAGCCTTTACACGGGGGAGAGATATTATCTCGCTTGATCTTACGATTCTTGACATTCGACGCTTCAATATTATCCTTGGACTCGTCAGAGATATTACTGAAGAGCAAGTAAGTTCGAAACGATTGAAAGAATCAGAAGCGAAGTATCGAGCTTTTATTGAAAACATTCACGAAGGTCTTATGATCTTGGATAAACAAGGAAAAATTGTTTTTGTGAATCCAGTTCTATGCGGAGTATTGAAGTATCACAAAACAGAGCTTATGAACAGAGATTTTTTTGAGATTACTCACCCTGAAGAATTCAAATCAATAGAAGCTCAGATTATAGGTAGAGAGAAAATCTCACTTAGACATCATGAAATGAAACTGAAAGCAAAGTTTGGCCGTGATAAAACATTTTTAGTTTCAACTACTCCACTATATGATTCTCAATCGCTCTATAATGGAGTAATCGTTGTTTGCGTCGATATCACTGATCGATATCTCGAAAGTGATAGATCAGCTGATACTCGTGGAGTTTTACTCAAGATGATGATGTCTGAGACTTCAGAACAATTACTTCTCACACGAGGTTGGCTGGATATCCTTCAAGCTTCGTTACCCGAGCAACACGAACGAGTGGAAAAGTTAATCGGAATTATCGAAAAAGTTATTCGACTTAATCGCCAAATTAGTGAATTTGAAAGTTTGAAGCCAGTTCTCGAGTTTCCACTTTTACTTGTGACAATTGAAGAATTAATTGATGAATTGAATGAACTGATAAAACCTCTTGTTGAATCGAAAGGTAGCACAATCAACTTTAACTTGCAGGTGGAATATCCCAACCTCTACAGTTGTCCTAGAATCTTAATAATTGCCATTGAACAAATTATACGAAATTCTCTTGAGAGATCATGTAATGAAATCAAAATTGATATTGAATTAACCTCAAAAAAGAACATGAAATTAACTATCACAGATAATGGGAGAACTTTTCTTAAAACCCCAGAATCACCTGAAAAATCGAAATTTCTGATGGATATTTACCTTGCGGATGTATTGCTTAGAGAAATTCATGGGAAATTAACTATAACCGACATCTTACCAAAAGAAGGGCTTCAGTTTTCTTTGACTTGTCCTTTAAATTCAGATGATTAAGCAAAACTTTTAGTTTGATTTCATCTGCTTTTAGTCATGTCATCAGTGCGACTACAGTTACTCTCATTTATGTCATTTGCTCATTTTATCCATCACGTTGAACTTTACGCATTTCCAGCAATGCTTATACTGATTTCCCAAGAAATATCAATGAGTTATTTGGAAATGGGGATACTCGGATCATTGCCCATCTTAATTATGGCAATAACATCACCAGTGGTTGGTTATTTAGGTAAAAATGCTCGATTAGGGTTTGTCATTGTTTTACTCGGTATCTTCCTATTTGCTTTTTCTAGTTTTATAATATCCCTCTCTTTAGATTTCTTTTATCTTTTAATTGGAAATTTAATCTTAGGACTCGGTTGTACTACTTTTCACCCAGTAGGGTTAGGAGTGGCAGCAAATTCTTTCAGAGGGGAGAATAGAGGGAAAGCTATGGCTGTGAATCATGCAGCTGGTGTAATTGGTACAGCTCTCGCTCCCCTAGGAACACTTGGACTCACTATCTATGTTCTGGATGACTGGAGGCAAACTTTCTCTTTACTTGGCTTTGGTTGCTTAATTCTCTTGATTCTTATGACTATCTGGGTCGTTATACAAAAATTAATCCCCAAGTATTCATCTCTAATCCAAAATAATAATGATCGTGAAGTTCAGGAGAATTTAACAAACAATACCTCAAGACGCGAATTTAGAAATTGGATTTTAGTAACATTAGGTTTAATTATCATTATGAGTGCGCTGCGGGGAGGAGTTTACAGATTGATAAGTTATTTTACTGTTACATTATTGCGAGATTTCTATGGAGTCCAATCCTTTGAAGCTGGAGTAATGACCAGTTTCATTTTATTATTAGGATCTGGGAGCGATATTTACGGAGCGTATATCAGTGATAGATCCGGTTCTTATGGAAGGGTGAAAATCATTTTGATTTCTGCTGTTGGCACTAGCTTAGCAATCTTAAGCCTTATTCTTCTCACAGAACACTTCCCTGAGATATGGGCAATTCTTCTAGGATTTTCCTTTTTTGCTATTTGTTTCTATCTTGCTGGGGGAACTCTCCAAGCCCTAATGAGTGATATTGTACCCCAAGAAAGTAGAACATTTTTCTATTCAATTGTATTTTCGTTGGGGTTAGTGGTTAGTTCCACTTCCCCAACAATATTTGGTGCGTTATTGGATCTATTTCAATCACCAGTCGCAGGATTCGCATTTATGTTACTATTAATATTCTGTTCCTTTTTTGTGACTATTGTATTTCAAAAACGGGTGTCATTTGCAGTAGAGAATGATTTAATTTCCCCCTGAAAGTATATTAGGATAATTCACAATTTCTGGGCAATAATAAGCCACTCAGATTTCATACCGTCTGGTGATAAATTTTGTCGGCCTTTTAGCAGACGAGGAGAGACTATTTCATCATATCCGAATTCTATGATGTTTAATCCCAAATCTAAGAATATTTCATAGAAAATTTCATGGCAAGGAACTTGGTATCCTAAGACTGTTGGATTTCCAATAAACAAACCGAATGTTCCATTTTGCTTAATATAGCTGTTTAGTTTTTCAATAATCAGATACATGTCATAAAAATAATTATCGGTCTGTTGAGTATATTTCCCGACTTTACCATATTTTTTTCTCTCATTCTTTTCAAGGTTTTCAGCAGTTGAATTAAAAGAGTTAATATTTCCTAATTTGGTTTTGATTAATTCGATATCAGTGTCCTTTTTAGTACCTAATTCGTTTTTCGTAAGTTCTCTCACTCGGGCATCATCAACTAGGTTCATCCAATAGAGATCCAGCTTTGTTGATCTGATATACTCTTGAGCATAAATATATGGAGGAGAAGTAATAATTAAATCAATAAATTCTTCATGTACAGGAAAATTATAGGATAAAACATCTGTATCGCCCAGACAGACGATTTTCCTCGTGTTAATTGCATTACTTCGAATATTATTGGATGTTATTTCATATTCATATTTGGGAGTAATATTCTTTTTTTCAAGAATTTTTGTTAGTTGTTTCATTTGACTGAGATATTTAAGGAGTGTTTTGCGAAAAATATCATACGGAAGATTGGGATTAATTTCTACTTTCTTACATAATTCTTCAACTTGTGCTATTCTCCGTTTGGATCGGAATAATTTAGGAACATCACGTGCTCCATACGACAAGTACCGGGAAACATATAGAGCACTTAATTTTAATAAATTCATGAAGTCTCTTGGATATTTATCGTCAATAGAATAAATATAACCCCAAATTTTCGAAAGTATGTATTTAAACTCCTCAGGATACCAATGATCGATATTTTTCCACTTAGGATAGAAACTATCATCATTTTTTCTCATTTCTTTAATGAATATCTTTAAATCGATGGTTTTATTTTTAGTTTTTTTTGTTTTGTCATCGTTAGCTCCCAAGAAGCCATCTAACTTCATTGAAGTTTGTTGAGATAAATTAAATGTTATTCGTTGGGTTTTTACTTCAGTGAGGAAATTTGTAAGAGGATTAATATCAATACAAATTGAATTATGACCTAGGTGTAACGCTTCAATTGCAGTTGAACTACTTCCAGCAAAGGGATCCATTACAACACTATTTTCTTTTTTTAAGAACTTTGATACAACATAATATGGTACATGGGGTATAAATTTCGCAGGATAAGAGTATAGATTATGCGTTAAATAGTTAACAGGTGGAATAATATCGTTCAAGTTCTGTTTAAAAGCATAATTCCTAACTT
>JAHQWW010000012.1 GCA_029856365.1 Candidatus Hodarchaeota archaeon | reverse complement strand
TCCCTGTACATGATGGATTAATTACTTCTATTTGTAGAGATGGGGATAGAATTGTAACTGTATCTGAAGATGGTACAGGTAAAATCTTGGATTTAGATTTTAATCCACAATTTGGTTTTAAAATCGACTTCACACCCCTTTCTGTAGATTACAGTGCCCAAGCGGGATTTGTTGTGGTGGCTGGTGAAAGAAAGATGCTTATTGTCAATACAAGTACAGGAGAGCTCTTAAGTCATGATCACAGTCTTTCTGGGTGTAATGCTATTATTACTTTGGACTCCAGAATTATTAAAGGAACTGGAGAGCGTAATATTTCTATTTTCTCCCCTACAGGAGAGAAAATATCTCAAATTGATGGCCACTCTCATACAGCAGAATTTGTTTCCTTCTTGGGAGATAATATGATTATTTATGCTTCAGGAGATAAGCAAGTCCATTACTTAAACTATTCAACCGGTCACGATCAGACATTAGCAAAGCATAAGGAAACTATTTCCTCCGTTTTGTTCATTCCATCACGTAATGTTGTAATTGCTGGAGCATATGATGATACAATCAGTATTTGGGATCTTACAAACCAGTCAGAAGTTAAACGGATCAAAAAAGTACCTTTAGTCACAGGATTAGCATGCTCTCCCTCTGAGGATATCTTTGTCGCAGCGTGTAGTGGAGATTATTCATTACATGTTTTTTCAATAGAGGGTAAAAAACAAACAACTTGGGCAGCTCATGACGATTTTATAAGTTCAGTGTTCTTCATGAATGATGAAGTCATTATTTCTGGGAGTGATGATGGGTTCATAAAGTTTTGGAAACGTAATGGAAAATTAATAAGCTCAGTTGAAACTAAATCACCAATAAAATCGATTGGAACAACATTGGAATTCGATTATAACGTAACTGGTCATGCAAACGGTGATCTAATCTTTTGGGAGAAAATCTCAAATCGTAGAATTACAAGTCATAAAGTTGATGCCTCTATCCAGCGAATAAACGTCATCGATAATTCACTCCTGCTTTTTGCTGCTCAAAATCGTTTATATCTTATGCAAATGGATGGTCATCATATAACTCGTGTCCAAGAAATATGTAAACATTCAGAACCTATTCGAGGTATTCATAAGCAAGAAAAACCTGAAAAAATTATCACCGTAGCTCACAGTACCGAAATTTATGAAACTACTTTTGTTATGGAAAGTGAGTTGGTACCTCCTCCAACCATAAAAATAATCGATGGGAAAGTGGCTGAACCTTCATCAACAGTAGTTTTCGCCCCAGGAGCAGTGGAAGAGGAGCTAGAAGCAATAGAAACAAGCGATGTTCCACCAACTGCCATTGAACCAGAACAAGTCGGAACTGAGGTATCTGCTCCTGAAGTCATTTCCTCAACTGATGTCGATCATCTAATGAAAATTTCTGAGTATCTAGCAACAGTTACTCAGCAAATCAAAGAACTTGTTGTGCCAGAATTGCAATCCTTTAAAATTGATACTAGAGCATTAGAAAACTCACTTGGCGAGGTGCAGAAGAACATTAAGAATCGATTAGCAGAATACAGTGATGACGAGGAAGAGATCGAAGAAATAGTTGAGGAAACAGCCCCTCGAGAGAGAAAATCCGACTGGACAGGTATTGATTGGGGAAAACGAAAACATTAATAGTTCTTGGAGAGAGAATTAATATCCAAGTCATTTCTTTAATATGAGAATCATCTTCGAGTTTTAAACCAAAATAAGCGGATTAGACTTTAAAAGGAGAAAGAAAAACAAAAGGAAGCTTTAATATGGAAGAGAGTTCACCAATATCTGATGAAACATCAGCTGTTCCTACGGATCAGCTACCTGAAAGCAAAATGAAGCGTTTAGGAGGGTATATGAAAGAAACATTGAAAGAAATGTTCCGTACCCTTAGACATCCCGAATTCAAATTTGCATTCTCTGGAATAGTCATCACTGTAATATTGATCTTGGTTTCCCTGTTCTTTTTTATTGCACCAGCATTTTTAGGTGATGAGAATCAGGAAATTGTACTTGCTAGCTTCGTAATCCCATTTAACTGGTTTGGAATTATAGTTAGTTTTGTTATAGCATTCTTGGTTATCTTTCTATGGTTTCTCCTTGGTTTGAAAGTAACACCTAAGGCAGCTCATTTACTTGTAGATAATAAAATGCTGAAATTATTCTTTACTAGAGGAGACATTCATTATCTCGAATATGTTCCTCCTGAAAAAGGAAAAATAGCTATGCCTGACATATTTAATAAATATATTGCATTATTACTTGCTTGGGTGTCAGTTTCAGCATTCTTAATGAACACTCTAGCAGTTTTCTTAGCAGATGGTGATCCCACTCAAATACTAAATCCTGGCGAGAATATACTTTTCTTTCTACTTCGGACACTCATTTTGTTCTTTTTTGTGCCCGTTATCTTCACATTAATATATCCACTGGCGTGGATGCTTATTGATGCAAGATTGAAGGCCTATAATTCAGCAAGTAAACTCAATTGGTTAATTGGAAAGAAAGTTGCAAATTTAACTAGTGGATTCATCACTTTAGGTTCTTTAGCTGCTTTAGGAGCCGACGCTTTAAGTGATTGGAACACTAGAGCCCAACTAATGATTGACCTCGTTCTTTTTTGCTTAATCAACGTTTCCTTAATCGTGGTTCTCGTTTCATTCTTTTATAACATTTTTTTCAAAGGTAAATTTTACCAAATGATCATTGAAGAGGTTGAAGTGGGATTTGGTATGACATCTGTAACATTAACAGATGCGGATGGTGAACCACTTCCCGAACCTGAACCTAAGTTTGAGCCCGAACCTTTTATATCAGAAGAGGAGTAAATTTTCAATTTCCACTTTGATTCTTCAAACAGCTCTTTACAAAAGCTTTGAACAGTGGAGCTGGTTGTTCAAAACGTGATAAAAATTCAGGGTGAAATTGGGTTCCAACGTAGAATGGGTGATCTGTCAGCTCTCCAATATGAACTACGGAACTATCAGAAGACATTCCTGAGAATGTAAAACCATTCGCCACTATCTGAGAAACATAATCAGGATTGATTTCATAACGGTGTCGAAAACGCTCTTTTATCTCATTCTTACCATATATAGCGTGTACTCGGGTTCTTTCTCTAATTATCACAGGATATAGTCCAAGTCGCATTGTTCCTCCCTTGCGATATACACTACGTTGCGAAGGTAACAAATCAATAACAGGATAAGGAGTATCAGGATCGAATTCTGTAGAGTTGGCGTTTTCAAGACCACAGATATTTCTAGCAAACTCAATAACAGCACATTGAAGCCCTAGACAAATTCCTAAGAATGGTAGTTTATTCTCCCGTAGTCTTGTGATCAGTGATATCTTCCCCTCGATACCCCGATATCCAAAGCCTCCAGGAATGATGATACCATCGCAAGATTTGATATGATGATCCAAATCTTTAGTAGCTATATTCGTTGTTTCAATAAATACTGGATTTACTTTTATACCTAAATGAGCTCCTGCATGAGTCAGTGCTTTAACAATTGAGACATAAGCATCTCCGAGTGCTGTATATTTACCACCCACACCGATAGTCACTTCTCCTATTGGATTCTTGATTTTATCTAAGAGATCTCTCCAAGTTGATAGAGAGGGTAATTTCTTGGGTCCCATTTGTAATCTCTTGAACACACTTGCCAGAATTTCTTCTTCTAACAATTGAAAAGGGTACTCATAGATTACCTGAACATCGTGTCCACTAATAACATCGGAAACGGAAACGTTGCAGAACATAGCAACTTTTTGGCGTACATCTGGATTCAACGGTTTCTCTGAGCGACAAAGGAGAATGTCAGGTTGTATTCCCATTCCTTGCAAGGTTTTAACACTTGCTTGTGTGGGTTTCGTTTTCTGCTCTCCAACTACTTGTAAGAATGGGATTAGTGTCACATGTACCCAGCAGACGTCTGATTTATCACAAGTTAACGCCAATTGACGTAGGGCTTCAATGAAATATGCGTTCTCAATGTCTCCAATTGTTCCACCTACTTCAACAAGCGTTACATCTACAACATCGTCTTTCTGGCGTATCCATGAAATTATTTCGTTTGTGACATGGGGAATAAACTGAATATCTTGGCCAAGGAACTCTCCTTGTCTTTCTTTTTCAATTATATTTTGGAAAATTTGGCCACCAGTCAAAGAAGACCAAGAATCGAGTGAAATATTTAGGAATCTTTCATATGTTCCAAGATCCATATCAGTTTCAGTGCCATCATCAAGAACAAACACTTCCCCATGTTTGAAGGGATTTATTGTACCAGCATCTACATTTAAATATCCGTCAAATTTGATCGGGCAAACAGAGTAACCAGAAGCGCTAAGGAGTTTTGCGAGAGACGCGGCTAACAATCCTTTGCCTAATCCACTCATGACTCCTCCTGTTACAATAATGTACTTGTTGCTTATTCTAATCACCTATGATACTATTTCATTGCTTTTACTATTTTAGTATGTTTTTTGGTCATTTCCAGCAAACACTAATGAGTTGTGTGAGAGACGCTTATTCTAATCACCAATGATGCTATAGGAATAACATATTATAAAGTAATAAGAACCTAAAATATTTAGTGGTGACAACATCACACATAGTTATGAAACATTTGTGAAAAACTTTTACCCTATTTCTATGGAAAGAAATGAAAATGAATCAAATTAAAGAACTTCATGATCCAACTGTCGCATGGTTTCCAGCTCCAGTCGTCTTAGTATCCTGTACTAACGGAGAAAAAGCGAACATTATCACAATTGCGTGGACTGGTGTTGTTTGTTCTCAACCACCGTTAATTTCGGTCTCTATTCGCCCATCAAGATTTAGTTATAAATTAATATCTAACTCTGGGGAATTTGTTGTAAATATCCCAACGTCCACCCAATTAGAGGAAACCAAATTATGTGGGAGTAAAACAGGAAAAGACACAAATAAATGGGCTGCTTGTGGTTTCACTCCCGTAAAAGCAACTAAAATTTCTGTACCTCTTATAAAAGAATGTCCGATTAACATTGAATGCATAGTTGTGAAAACTCTCACTGATATCGGAACACATTCAATTTTTATTGGAGAGGTGCAAGTGGTACATGTTGATCCTCAAGCAGCTCCGAAATCTACTTTAGATGTTATTCCACTTTGTTACTCCCCAAAATCTGGAATTTTTGGGGAGTCATCAGCGATCAACGAAGAAGATTAAAACTAATATGAGACTTATTGACCGAATGATTTGTAGGATTGGTTGGTATGGATCTCGCTTCTTTTTTAAATCTTTATTGTCGTAAATTTGGAGTTTGGCTTTTAAGCCTATTACCCATTGTTTTGGCTTGTACTTTAATCATTCTTGCCCTTTCGCCTCTAGAAATTACTGATCTATACAGATTTGTCCATTTAATAACAACCATCCTTTACATCACACTGATAATAATCGCTTTTCCGTTTTCTCTTAATGGTTTCTTTATGGAAAAAACATTTGAAGCGGAGATTCAAAGAATCTCAAGTACAGGACTCTTAATTCGTGGAGTAGAAGGATTTAAAGAGATAGAATCTTCTATTAAATTACTTTATCGTAGCTCATATAGTATAACCATTAGTGTTATTATTTCTTTTCTTGTATTTATTTCCGCTCTCTTATTGACTCCAACAGATGAAGTAAATCAAACAGCTCCAATTATTGCACGAATTTTTATTTTTGTGGCAAGTATTGGTCTCTTAGCCATATCGAGTGGTGCATCAATCCTCTTACGGCTTCCTGATAAATCAGCATTACAACCAGGGGGCTTAATGAAATTCTATTCTCCAAAAAGTGAGGATTTGAAGTTGGATAATATTTTATCTGACTCTATTTTCACCCATCTTGACCCAATTACTCGGATTCGCATGGATGAATGGTCAAAATCCATTCTAGAACATTTTAATCCAAATTATCTGAACGAATTAGATATACAAACGAGATTAGAACGTGCTCGAGAAAAGATATTACTTATAGTTTACCTTAAGGAATTTGTTCCAGAATTAATGACCGAGGAGATTTTTCAAAGAGAATTAACTGAGATTATCGATCCTAATTATCTGATTGAGTTTCTGAAAGGTCAGCATTCTGGTATTTCTTCTCAGACCTTATCAGCTGTAATACGTGACATCGAGGATGAAATTCCTCAAATTTTCGAATTAGTTCAACGAATCTTTGTATTGGTTACGGATAATTTGAATTCCATCCAAAACAAAGATGAATTTGTGACTGTTTGTCACCCTGCTGCACATATAGGAAATATTGATCCTTTTAAGATCATTGTCTTCATTTTGAATTTACAAAACGTACAACGTAAAGTTCGAATCCAAGTTCAAACCTCTATGAGCTCATTAGATCCAGATGATGCGTCACAAACGTTATTATTAGATGAAGGGAGAATATCGCTTCCTCCTGAAGGTTCCGTCTTAGAATTTTCCTCTACTACCGTACCAATTGACATATTGAGGTTAGTAAGCGATATATTGCAGGTGGGTGATGCAATTAACCTCCAATTTCGACCAAATAGATTTGGTACTCATGTGTTGAATATTTCTGTTGATGAATCGGATAGAGGGATAATAATAGGTCGTTCAGTGGTCATTGAAGTCCATCGTGATATTGCTTATTATGCTAAGTCAGTTGGAGCTAAGGCGTTAGGGTACGCTGGAGCAGCCCTTTCATTCATTGGAATTGGTATGGGATCATTGGTTGGATTATTTGGGTTTTGAAACGGCGTAAGGCAATGAAATTCTTTCATCAAAACTCCATTTTATCTCTCTTCTTTTTATTTAGTTTGATTTTAGTAAATGGAATTGGCGCAACACTCCCCATTCCTAACTTAACTCACCTTGCTGATTACTATAACTTTCAACTAATAGGTCTCATTGAAGCTATGTTTGTAATTATTTCTACCATTTTTTTATTTGTTTGGGGATTTTATGTGGATAAACTAGAAAGGAAGCAGTTACTTTGGATAGCTAATTTTATTTGGGTTTTTCCTGCGTTATTGATATTTGTCTTTCCAGAATTTCTCTTTATATACTTTTTGGGGCGAATGGGAATGGCGATAGGTCTTTCTGCTTTTTCTCCCATTGCTTACTCAATTTTGGCCGATTTTGCAAAGTATGAAGATCGTGGATTGATTTCAGCAGGATTAAACATCGTTTGGGTTGGATCAAGTGCTGCTGGAATCTTACTGGGTGGTTTATTCTACTTTCAATGGAACTTATCCTTTGGATTTCTCTCACTTTTAGGATTTTTAATTCTCGGTTGGCAATTTTTCATTCAGATTCCTAAAAGAGGGAAACAAGAGCCTGTTTTTTTACTTATTACAGAATATAATTATCCGTGGCGGATACAACTCAAACAGCTACCTGAATTGTTAAGATCAAAAACAATCTTCTGGCTTCTGGTTCAAGGATTTTTTGCTCTTATTCCAGGTACTATCTTTACATTATGGCTTGTTGCTTTTCTGAGTTCTTCAGAAAGTCTTAATATAGCAAGTATTGGAATCGCTAGTGTTATTGCTGTTGTCATTGCCAGTGGTAGAGCTGTTGGGTACCCCTTCTTTGGTAGATTAGGGGATTATTTTGCAAAAAAGCACGGATCGAAAGCAAGAGGAGTAATTGCAAGTATCTGTATGGCAGGTCAGGCAATATTTTTTTTCTTTGCTTTTATGGCTGTAGATTCCTCTTTGTTAAACTTTGTTCTCTTTAGTCTTTTCTTTTGGCTTGGTAGCTTTATTGGGGCAGCTTCAGGTCCTAATCGAACCTCTTTACTTTTTGATGTGTCGTTACCAGAACATAGAGGAAGTTTAGGAGCGTTTTTCTCTATAACTGACCAATTTGGACAGGTAATAGGAATTGTGCTTTCAACAGTATTACTTCTATCATATGGATTTAGTGATGTTTTCATTTTAAGCCTTGTATTTTATCTATTCGCATCAATTTGTTGGACTATGAGCATACCTCATATTAATGACGATAATTTGAAAATTCAGGGAACCTTGAGACGACGAGCAAAAACAATGATTAATAAAAATGGAGTAATAATTAATGAATTTAAATGAAAGCAAATTTGGTATTAATACACGTGCAGTAATCAGGGGAGAAAAGGTAGATGTGTCAACACACGCGCTAAAAACTCCAATATATGCTAGCAATACTTTTTCTTATCTTAGCATGGAGGAATTTTTTGAGGCAGCTGTTAATGCATATGGAATAGACCCAAAGGAATTTACTTATTTTTACACACGAACTGCTAATCCTACTACAAATGCTCTTGAGCTCAAATTAGCATCTATTATTGGATGTAGGGGTACAATAACAACTTCTTCTGGTATGGCTGCAATTACATTCGCTATCTTGGCGAACTATAAACCAAAGACGAAGATTTTAGCTTCTGATTCTCTCTATAGAAGTACAAATTCATTCGTGATGGAAATTTTACCAAAATTAGGTATTAGTTGCGATTATTTGGATTTTCGTGATCTTAATGTTCTTGAAAAACAACTACAGAAAAATATGTATTCAGTGGTACATTTTGAATCTCCAGCTAATCCAACAACGCGTTGTTATGATATCAGAGCTATATGTGATCTGGTTCATGAATATAATGCGGAAACTATGGTTACTTTTGATAATACTTTCGCCTCTCCTATATGTCAACAGCCCTTGAAGTTAGGTGTTGATTTTGAGGTTCATTCTAGTTCTAAATACATCAATGGGCACGGTGATGCTCTTGGAGGGGTGATTGCTTCCAATAATAATGAAACTCTTTCTGAATTTCGTCGCCAGTTAGGTGAAACCCTTGGTCAAACCCCATCGCCATTAAATTCTTATTTAATACTCCGAGGATTAAAAACAATTGGTCTACGAATAAAACAACAATCAAAGAATGCTCTAGCGGTAGCGAAGTTTCTGGAGGAGCATAAGAAGGTAACTCGGGTCTATTATCCAGGTTTACCAAGCCATCCTCAGTTTAAAATTGCACAAAAACAAATGAATCCGTTTGGGGGAATGCTGGCTTTTGAATTAGAGAATGACGATAAGGTTCGGGATTTGTTGAATAATAAGTTACAAATCATCCGATTAGCAATGGATCTCGGTGATATTCAATCACTTATTGAGTGGCCTTATATTATGACCCATTATGATCTCGAATATGAACTTAAAGTAGCTACAGACGTAACTGAAATGTTGCTTAGACTTAGTGTCGGAATAGAGGATGTTCATGATATCATTAACGATCTTGAGCAAGGATTAAGCCAGATTTGATATATTTCTCCCATAATATTGTATTCAAATAATTACTTAATCTTTTGCATTTCCTATTTAAAATAAAAAGTACAATACCACCAAATAGCCGACAAAAAGGAATAAAAAAATACTTGATAACCTATATGAAATCTTTTAAATAGTAAAAACATGATCACTTCAACATCCTCTCAACAGAATAGTTGAAAGAAAATATCAGTCAAATCAAACAATAAATTTTAAAAAAACCACAAAAATGGCTCTTTCTGGGGAATCTGATGAGAAGCTCACCGAAGTTTGATTCTGTAAAGATATTCTTTCAAAGTGGTATTCAATATTTCTCAAACATCAAGACGCAATTATTTGTGACCGTAATGCTTTTCTATATTTCACAGGTTGAATCATTGGAAGCATTACATGCTTTTGAGCTTCCAAAAATTGAATTTGGGGATTATATCAACTTAATACGACCTTATGGCTGGGTCTCGAATTTTGTGTCCATAGGATTTGGCCTTCTTTTGACAAACATATGGGTGTTCCAAGCTCCTACAATTATTATTCAATACATCTTGATTGGCTTTGCGATAGGTCCTTTATTATGGGGTGGGTTATACACCTTTAATGCAGTGTTTGATGCTGAATTCGACCGAATTCATCCAACAAAAATGGATCGTCCAATTGCCGCCCAACGCGTTTCAAAAAGAATGGGCATTTTTTTCGCTACTATCCACGTTCTTTTAGGCCTTGCTTTAATAGCTTTCATTTCACCAATCGGTTTCTTCTTGGCTCTTGTAATGGTTGGATTCCAGATTTTGTACTCCTTTCCCCCATTTCGTTTGAAAGAAACAGTTTTGAACTTATTTTTTTCAGGGCCAATGAACCATTTTTTCAGAATACTTATTGGTTGGACATTAGTCCTTCCATTATTGGATGCCCCTTATTTCTTTTTGATTGGGATTGTTTTCCTTTTGGCAATAGGTTATTTGAGTTATAAGATCCAAGATAAAGAAATTGCTGACCAATTTGGGTATCGAGGATTAGAGAGTTATCTTACTTTACGAGGAATCGTCATTTTCGATAGTTTTTTAGTCATAATGGCATCTACATTTATT
This sequence comes from Candidatus Hodarchaeota archaeon, assembly GCA_029856365.1. Classification (GTDB taxonomy): domain Archaea; phylum Asgardarchaeota; class Heimdallarchaeia; order Hodarchaeales; family Hodarchaeaceae; genus Hodarchaeum. The sequence continues at coordinate 46,105 of JAHQWW010000012.1, read as the reverse complement.
TTTATAGCTTTTCTGTCTTGTCAGATAACTTGGCATCTTCTACTTTTCATTCCATTAAGTTTCGTGATATTTCTTTATATTTGGCTTAGTTCTTCTTCTTTGTGGCAAGTCGCAAAGCCTGGAATCTTTATTGGAAAATTACACAATCTTGTGATCATCTTCTTTCTTATTGAATGGTTAATCATTATTATGAGATTACTTCCCTTTCTAAAAATATTTTAAGTTTCTATGTAATGGAGTTTATTTTTCCATGGGTATAATGCAATTTGAAATTGGTTCTTTTGTTTCAATCATCTCGTTAATGACTTTTTATGGAATACTAGGAGGAGTTTCTGCTGTTTTATCAAAAAAGGGAATTATTCAAATTGGTGGATTAAAAGTTGAACGCTCATGGAAAATCTTTCTTCAAACGTTTCTAAAATTACTGTCAACTCCCGTGTGGCTTACGGGGGCTATTCTTGGAATTATTGGATTTTGTGTGTATCTACTTGCACTACAACACTTTGAACTTTCTATAGTCAAACCATTAGTGAACACAAATCTCGCATTTACATTCATTCTTGCTTATATTATCTTCAAAGAACGACTGAAATTGACTGAATGGATGGGAATACTTGGTATTATCATTGGAATGATCTTTTTGGGGATTGTAACAAGGGAATCAACAGGTATAGTTGAATTAGTTCCTTTAATCTGCCTTTTACCTCTTACGATAGCTGGAATTATTTTTCTAGGTATCTTTATCATAACCGAACGAGTTCAGAATCAAGAATTTTTCTATTCAATATCAGCAGGAGTATTCTATGGCCTGGGAGCGATTTTTACTAAAGCCATCCTTATTCTATTCCCCCCTAATGCAAATTTTGCTTTATTGTTATTCACAATAGTGATGTTTTCGCTAACATACATTGTGGCTATTGTTTCTCAACAGTTTGCATTTCAAAATGGGCGACTCTCGATTGTTAGCCCGATTACAAATTCTATCTCGGTCTTGATTCCCGTTATAGGGGCATATTTTATATTTACTGAACAAATATATATCGAAAAAATTCTCGGTCTTGCTTGTATTTTACTTAGCATAATTTTGTTGCGTAGAACTATTTTAATTAAGAACTATTCTTCTCGGTTTAATGTCTAGTTTTTCAGTCTCTCCTAATTAGATTCTTCTAAAAATTCTATTTAATCTGTGATTAATGGTGTGGAGATGTACAGAAAATGGAGAGCGTCTTCCCTCTACTCTTGTCTCTCCTCTCATGAGAGAATGCCGAAATTCCTCTATAGTAGAACCATTGAAAGAGACCCATGCTTGGCCTACTTCAGGAGCAAAGTGGGCATCAGAACCTGCAGTTTGTTTAAGGCCATATCTTTCAGCGAACTTGAGAGCCTTTTTATTTGCTCTAGGTAGTATACATCGCGAATTGAAAACTTCAATGGCATCAATAAAAGGCAAATCTGGTTCAGTCACTCTAAATCTCTTACCTCGAATTGCATCATATGGATGAGGTACTACAACTATTCCCCCTTTTTCTTTGATTTCTTCCGCTACCTCAGGAAAATAAGAGGTTGAAAGCTCCTCTTCAATCCATGCTCCAAGGATTTCCCCACGATCTGTTAGAACTTCAATACCTGGAATGAAAATAAAATCTTCATTAAGTGAAAGAACCTTTTTAAAAGCTAAAGTGCCTTTAATGGTGTCATGATCGCAGATCATGACTCCTTGGATTCCTTGTTTCTTGCAGAGTTTTAAAATTAGCTCTGGTTCAAGGTTAGAACATTTTGAATATTTTGTGTGACAATGAAAGTCCACGCGTGCCATTATGATTCACTAATGGAATTTACTAAAAAGATGAATGTTAGATTCGGAACTCTTTTCATTTCTATAAACCGAAACCGTTGAATATATAAATTCCGCAAAATTTGCAAGCGAAATATACAGAGTAGATAAAAAATGGATGAGAGGTATCAGGGACAGTCCTTTGGGAGTTTACAGAAATGATCCTTTGGTCTAGGAAGTTTTGCTCAGTGGTTCATTAATAGCGCTTTCAACACTTGGTATTAACATTCTATTTTGCCGCTGTTAAACTACCAATCCAACACATTATGACTGCATTTGTATTGTGGACAGCTTGGAATGCTATTAATGATCCATTGATAGGATATTTGTCAGATAGAACTAATACGCGTTTTGGTCGAAGAAAACCATATATCATAATTGGATTAATACCAATTTTGATTATTGAGATTATCTTATGGGTTCCTCCTATTCCTGTTGGAGATAATTATTTTATTACTTTTTATATCTTTTAACTATGCTATTTTGCTATGATACCTTTTACACAATGGTGAGTCTACCATATGATTCATTATTCCCAGAATTGTATACTTCAGTCGAAGAAAGGGCCGAGGTGAACACTATTAAACAAATCCTCTCAATGATAGGTTTAATAGTTGCGTTTTTAGTACCAGGGATTTTCATCGGGGATCAGAATGAAATGGAAGGATACTTAATAAATGGTATTGTAACTACGGGGATTATTCTTGTTACTCTCGTAGTTTCATTGAAGTGGGGAGTTATAGAACGTGCTGAATTTCAATTAGACTCTCAACATACGTTTAATTTTTTCCAGGGATTGAAATACACCTTTAAAAACAGAGGATTCGTCCTGTATACTGTAATGTTTTTTTTATATGAATATGTCCTGCTTCTTCTAGGGACTACCGTCCCATTATTTGCTAGAGAGGTACTACATATAACAGATACATTCCTTACATCAATCTTACTCGGAATGCTGTTTATTGTTGGTTTAATAACAGTGTTTTTATGGAAGAAATTAGATGTGAAGTTTGGAAGCCGCAAATCTTATGCTTACGCAATTATTGTGTATTTTTTTGCTAGTATTCCCCTTTTATTAGTTGATTCGTTTGAAACAGCGTTCATAACTGTAATAACAATGGGTGTAGGTTTTGGGGGTATGTTATATTTTATTTATTTGATCATTGCAGATATCATCGATGAAGATGAATTAAAAACTGGCGTTCGTCGAGAAGGTACCTTCTTTGGAATCACCAACTTTTTTATGCGGCTCGCGATGATTTTGTCTGTTGTTACAGTATCCCTTGTCTTTGTGTCGACAGGATGGGAAGAATATGAACCGATTCAGACTCTTCAACAAGCTGACGTAATATTAGGCCTTAGATTATTGGTTTTTCTGTTTCCAGCAATTGCCTTGGGAGTTACTTTTATTTATCTCTATTTCTATCTGTTTACAAAAGATCGTGTGAAACTGACTAAAGAAAGAATTATCAAACTACATCAAAGTAAAAAAGAACGTATTAATTCGTTGTGATTTTCATCCTATATACTTTTTATGAATGTTTTTCAAGATTTCATCTAGGGTCTTAACAATATCGGCATCTAATTCTGCTGGTTGATGTGTCTTCAAAATTTCATGTGCTTTTTCATTAGCACGAGTTAAAATATCCTTCTTTTGTGATTTTTCAAACACATCGTAATCAGTTCGATCAAATAATCTAGGCATGAAAAATTCTGAACGGAAATGTTTCAACGTGTGGGGATGACTAAAATACTCACCGCCAGGACCAACTTCATGAATAACATCAATTGCTAATGCCTCATCAGAGATTTCAATGCCTTTTAGTACTCGACTTATAGCTTTCAGATTCTCATCGTGGAAAATCATTGCTGCATATGAACCAACCTGTATTCCAGGACCAAGTCCTCCTAAAGCATTAACTATGAGATTGATTCCAGTCATTGATGCAAGTAAAACATTCATTGCTGATTCTTGCCCTGCTTGGGCATCTAGCACTTTAGAATCAGTACAACCAGCAGTACCCCTCGTTGGTAAGTTATAATAGTTAGCCATCTGAGCCGTTAAGACATTCATTAATCCTGCTTCAGGAGCTCCTAGTGTTATTTGAGCAGTTCTAGGATCCAGAATTGAAGAGGCTGTTCCATAAACAATGGGCGGTGGTGGTGCAATTCCATAAGATTCATTTGCTAATTGACACATCACAACACCTGAGAGGATCTCAGCATTATGCTGAACTAATGAGCCACCTAATGTTGCAGGTCCAGTAGCATGGGCCATTACTTCTGGACGAAAAAGAACTGGTAAGCCAAACATAGCAAACCCAAGTGCGTATTCCGTCATAGTTTCATTATGCGTTAGAGGGGAAACAGTGTTTACCCAAACCCACGAACATGGTTTCTTTTGCAAGTCACTGAGATCTTCACGAAAGAGATTGAAGAACTCAAAACCATCATCAGGGCTCATTCCGCTAGGTGGAATGAATAATGGCTTATCTGTGTTCTTAACTTCATGTACAAAGCGATAAGCTGCAGCTGTCATAAGATCCAATCGTAGATCGATCTCTTCAACTGTACCAGAAAGCCCTGAGCCTCCCAGATGCATCATTTCGAGAGCATCTCCAAGGCGAGTCATATCTGCGACATCACTAAAGGTTGATCTCCGCCTATTTCCTTCAAGATCGATCACATGGGTTGGGGAATGGCTAATGGAAATGTTAACATGTCCTGGTTCTAACTTAATGTGCTTTTTCGATTCTGGATGAACACTATACCATGTAAATGAAGAAGGGCACTTATTCAACGCGTCTTCAATAAGCTCTGAATCTAAAAATGCTTTTCTCGACTCAATCGTACATCCAGCTTCTTTCAGAATATCTAGTGCTTGTTGAGATAGAATACGTACTCCGGTTTTTTCTAAAACTTTCAACGTTGCCTCGTGTATTTCTTCTATTTGGTTATTGCTAAGTATATTCATTGGAGGTAAGCTATTTTTGATTCCTAGAAGCATTAAATCACCTAATCGTTGTCCAAATTGAATATCTAGTGATAAATAATCATGTTCTGCAAACTAAAAGTATTTTAGCCTAACGCCCCCTGAGGAGCTAAATACTTAAAAGCTCCTAATGCATAAGAATAAAATTAAAGGTGAAAAAAATGCCTGCAAGATTATATCTAAGATCATTTTGGATTTTAACATTCCTCTGGGGGATAGTTTTTGTACTTGCTATGGTTTTAGCATATTTTATCTCGGTAGCTGGATTTATCCCTGCCGGATATGAATATCTAATTATTATATTACCTGTAATCTTTGCATTCTTTATTGTAGGATTACAGTTCTTGATTTCGCCTTGGATAATGGATATCACAATTTCTTGGGTATATCAAGCAACCAAATATCAAGTTGACGAATTACCAGCTCATATTCGCGATTTTCTGCATCAACAAATGGAACTGCACAATTTCTCACTCAAATGGGTCGCCATTATCCATGATAACAATCCTAATGCGTTCACTTATGGACACACCAAGAAAAGGGCACGTATGGCTATAACTGAAGGAATTCTAAATTACTTAGATGAATCAGAGCAAATTGCTGTCGTTGCTCACGAAGCTGGGCATATAATTCATCGAGATTTCATCTGGATGACTGTTGCAGCCGCAATTCCACTGATCTGTTACTCTTTTTATCAAGGTCTCTGGACTTTTGCACGTGTTTCAGCCCGAACTAGTAGAGACGATGACGCAGCTAAAGTTAGTGCTGTTGCACTTGTTGTTGCAATTGGAGCTTGGATTGCATATTATGTGTCTCATTTTCTAGTCCTTTTTCTTTCACGTGTCCGAGAATACTATGCTGATAGCTTCTCTGCGGAAGCGACAGGCGATCCAGGGGCATTATCAAGAGCTTTAGTAAAAATTGCTTATGGCATGGTTAAGGAGGACGCAGCAACTCAAGAAAGAATGCGTGACGAAAGTGTGTCTCCAACCGCGAGAAAACAGGCCTCCAAACAACACGCTTTTAACACTGGAATGCGCTCGTTAGGAATTTTTGATGTTAGTGGAGCACGGAACTTAGCAATGTCTGCATATGGACGCGGGATATCCGATTTAAATGAAGAAACTGTCGCAAAAGCTGCCCAGTGGGATCTTTCAAACCCATGGGGTGGTTTTCTTGAACTCTTTTCTACTCATCCTCTTCCAGCCAAAAGGATAAGGTCTCTGAATAAGATGCAGGAAGAACGAGGTTTACGACCAGAATTTCCTGGAATTGGTAAAGTAAAATTTCCTGAAAGTTTGTGGGATGAATTCCTAATTGATCTCTTCTTATCTTATATTGCACCTCTACTCTTCTTTGTCTTGCCGCTCCTCGCTGTTGCTATAGTTGCTTTTACTGGATTTGATTATGGAGGTTTTGATTGGATCTCTATTGCTGTAGGACTTGGTCTTCTCCTATTTGCCTTGATATGGAAATGGAGACGCCATGAAAAATACCCCAAGATAAGAGATAGTGATCCACCTGTTACAGTTGTTCATTGTTTAACTGATCAAACGAAGAACTCATATTATGAAGCTTCCCCTCTTCGAGGTAAGAAAGCAGTCTTTGAGGGACGTGTCGTGGGACGAGGAACACCAGGATATTGGTTAAGTGAGGATCTAGTAATTCAAGATAAGACTGGGATAATCACGTTGGATTATAGTCCTATTTTAGGGTTCATGTCATGGATATTTGCACTATTCAGGGTTCCTGGCTTACAAGGAAGAATGGTTAAAGCTTATGGATGGTATCATAGAGCTCCTACCCCAATCATGTCAGTGTGGAAGATTGTTACTGAAGATGGAAGGACATATAAAAACCGCTGGTCAGGCCTTAACTGGCTATTTATGTGGATAGTTGTTCTAATAGGACTTATTTTCATCATTTCTGGATTTGCTTTTTCTTTTGTCTAGAAATCCCCCTCCTTTCTTTCTTTTTTTGATATTCTCCGTTAGGATAAGAGTAATCCCATATCTTTTCGATATTGCCGTTGTTGACGAATTTTGTCTAAATCTAAGGTTACTGTAACTACTCCCTTGCTACCATCTGGAATCGAAGATAATATATTCTTTCCTATTGGTTCCTCATTTGTAAAGCGCCACGAGGGGTCAACAATGCAGCTAGCTCCAGCAGACCAATATGGGTCGCGAATGACTTGCATAGCTGTGTCACTAACAATGACAGCCGCCGCTGCTTCTTTTCCCCGAATTATTGCTAAATGATGCCACATGAACCGACCATAGTTAGTAAAGGAACGATCGGGGATAGTAGTCAAGATTGGGGAAAAAATGATGTCAAAATCTTTATTGATTAATGAGGAATAATCGTTAATATTCCACAGATCACTGCAAATCCGAATTGTTGCTTTCCAGTCATTTATTTGCCAAATAAAGTCCTTATCCCCCGGAGTTATTTCTTGAAGTTGTTCATATCCAAAAGGATGACGTTTATCATATGTTCCAATTAAATGGCCTGATGGATCAAAAATATGCGCTCTGTTAAAATAAGAATCCTCATCATTAACTAAGTGACTCCCACCAATTACACATGTTGAATAATGAATAGCTACTTCTTTTAAAAAATCTAAGGATGTCTCATGCACAGTTTCCGTATAACTTCCCTTTCTCATCCCATTCCAATATTCAGGGAAACAAATCACATCTGAAATATTAAGAGTGGTAGAAAATTCAGTGAAAAGATTTTGATACTGGTTTAGGTTATTATTAAACTCATCAATTTTTAAATCTGGTTGAAGAGTCGTAATTCTTAAGTGAGATGACTTCAAATAAAGAACGCTCCTATCCCTTATTGATTAATTGCCAAAGAATTGATATAATTCTGTGATAATCTATGAACTAACTGAGAAATATCAATGGATAAAATTGTTGAATGCTGTTCTTGAAGAAATTGATCAATATTTAATTGGCAAGAAGGGCAGGCATTAAGACATAATTCTGTTCCTGTTTCTTCCATTTGTTGAATAAGCTTAAACGAAACATCTTTTGCTATATTTGGGTAATTTGCTTTGACTAGCCCTCCTGCTCCACAACAAAGAGCATTTTCACGATTGTCAGGTAATTCTAGATTTTCCACCCCTGGAAGAGAGTCGATTAATTCTCGGGGAATGTCATACACACCACAGTGGCGGCCTAACTCGCAAGGATCTTTATATGAGACCTTAATTGGAGTAAGACTTAATAAGTTGAGTTTTTCTTCTTTAATTAATCCCAAAATGTATTCCATATGAGTTATTACCTTGAATGGTAACTCTTCCCCCAATAATTTAGGATATTCTTGGCTAAAGACGCGGTAACAACCAGCACATGAAACAAAAAGTGTTTTAATTCCTAACTTTTTGATTTCAGCAACATTTTGTTTAGCAAGTTCTTTAGCTTTCTCTTGACATCCTCCTAATAAATAGGGATTTCCACAACAGTTCTCTGTTGGAGAAAAAATTGAGATTTTTTCGTTTGCATGACTTACAAGTTTTAGAATCGCTACAGGTGCTCCCGCAGCTCGCCCCATGTATGATGCTACACAACCAATGAAATACCCAACTTCTTCAGGTTTGTTTACCATCCTTTCATAAATATCCTCAACGTCAAAATTCCAGAAGTTCCGATCAGCCTGATCCATTCCATATATATTGAACTTACTGGATAAGTTCTGAAAGATTTTCCTAGTTTCAACAGGTAAGCGATCCTGTAATAAGCCTTTTAATTCAGTATAAACCTCCATTAATGGAATGTCTACAACACATTCTTGTTCGCATGCGCCACAAAATGTGCATTGAAACAAACCTTCAGCTAAAGCATTCAAGCCTTCTTCTTTTCTCAGTAACCCCTGTGCGAGGTTTCGTGCTGTTATCATTTTTCCTCTCCCAGTCACAATTTCGTGCCGAACTGAGAGAAAAGTTGGGCATGCTGCGTTATTATTAACGCAATAAGCACAGTATGCGCATGTGAAGAATTCATCGTAGTATTCTAAATGTTTTAAATTCAAATGGTCAATCCCCAAAGGGGTCACGATTAATATCAGAATCATTCTTATTTTTAATTTTCTGTTTCTTAATCGTTATTATTCGATAAGTTAAATGAAATAATTGATAGAAAATGAGGTTTATTTTCAATTTTATTTTCAGAATGGTACATGACCATAGCTCATTAGAAATTCCTGTTCTTCAGGGGTAAGCTCCTCCCCTTCATCACGTTTTTTGAGAAGTGCGCCAATTTTTTCTTCAATCTCCCCAAATACTTGCTTATATGTCTCATCTGCAATTAATTTTTTAACATTGGCAATTTTTCCTTTCAAAGCGTCAAGTTCTTCCTGTTTTGCTTGGATTTCAACTCTTAATTCTTCTATTCGCTGAAGATGTTTCACGAAATCTTCATGAGCTTTATCTTCTTCCTCTTTCAGCGGTTTGATGCGAATGTACATCTGTTGGACTTTTTCACTAATCTCCATTCGGCCAGCTTCTTCTTGTGAAATTTTTTGGTCAATTTCAGCAATTTCTTGTTCTATTTTTTCTTTTGTTTCAGGCACATTTCCTAAATAGTCAGCTACTATAGCCTCATTCCTTTTTTCTAGGAATGCAATTCTTTCTTCGACCCGCTGAATCTCTTCAATGAGAATTTCTTCATCTTCACGCGAAAGGGAACTGGTTTGTTGATTGAACTCTAACTCGTACAAGTGAAATTTCAACTCTACTGAGGTAAGCTGATCTAGTTGTGTCGGAGTTAGAATCTTGAATACTGGTCCTTCAGCTCGCTGAGCTTGCCGACGGAGAAATCCTCTCCTCTTTTTTAGTTTCTCAAGTAAATCTTTTTGTGAATCTCGGGATTCGATCTCTGGGGCGGCTTTTGCAAGAAGAGATTGCCGTTCTGCCTTAAATTTATCTCGTTGTTTTCTAAAACGTGTAGTTAGTTTTTGTTCCTTTTGAAGTTCTTTTCGCATTATTTTAATTTCTTCAATCAGATTTCTTCGCTGTGTATAATGCAATTTTAATTGATCTTTGTGAGTAGCCAAAAAAATCAGCCCACTCTGGGTTTTTATATTCATTGTCTCCCAAAGGATTAAGGGAAGATGAAATAGAGCTGAAAGTGAATAATACAAAATGTTAATTTAGTGTTACTTTCATATTAGGAAGATACAGACTATTTTTAAGAGGTTGTCCCTTAAATCTCATAATGTTTTAATTGACAATTTGTAAGCCCTTAATACAAGGAATTTTTTGATATGGAGTTTTTTGAAGTTATTATCAGGAATAAGCGGTTCAAAGAGTTTCAACCGGATCAGTCATTAACTTCTGAACAAATTAAACAGCTATTAGCGTGTGCTCAATTAGCTCCCACTTTATCTGACATTCAAAATTATACTTTCATTATTATTGATTCAGATTTAATACAGGAAGTTGCGGCAAAAACGGAGGGATTTAAGTGGATGAAAGACGCTGCTGCAATTTTTGCTGTTGTAGTTGTTGAAGAAGAAGATGATGATGTTAATATTATTGATGCTATTATATCAAGTTCACAATTAATGATGGCTGCGACTGCTAATAATTTGGGTTGTAATTTCATTGTAGATTTTGACCATGATACTATTGCTAGACTTCTAGGCGTAATGGATAGTCGCTTGACAGTGATGGGTCTGATCCCTGTTGGAAAAACTTCAGATGAGGGTTCACAAGGGTATAAGAGAACCTTAGCGGAATTAAGTAATCATAACAAGCTTGGAGAACCATATATATTCGAGTGAATTACTCTTTTTAGCAATGAATAAATTCCCAAAAGCAATTTAGAGAAGATCAAGTAACAGAAGCCCAGGATAAGGGAACCATTAATGGTTTCACTTGATGTAAAATCATTCAATAAAAAAAAGGCTTATTTAATCGTTAAATTGGATTCAAATGAATTTTCAGTTTCAGTTAGGCAAATTGATGGAATAGGGGAATTCAACAATAAATTTCAAGAAAGAAAGAGATCAGAATTCTACTTGGGAAATTATTACATTCATACTAAAATCATCCCTATTATTAATTTGAAAAAGTATCTTCATTGTCCGAAATCAGTTTTTGTTGCAACATTACAATCCAGAATTCTTTTTCTAAGCAGTTCAGAGGAGACAAGCCTCGATTCTAATACAATGACTATAGGGTTGGGTATAGATGCAATTATAGGTTTTTATCCAGATGAAACTTCTGAAGGAGAGACGAATTCAGAAATTCTCATCTCATCTGAGCTGAATTGCTTTCAAATAAATTCATATATCGAGATCAATTCTAAGACATATCCTATATTAAACTTGAAGAAACTTCTTGATTTTTCTCAATTGGAGAAGTTGCTAGAAGATTATTTACCAGAAAAGATATAAAAATATGTTTTATTAGTTGCTGACAACTGAAAATTGTTTTGTGATTTATTGGGGTCTTTCAATGAAGAAAATAGGGAAAAATTTTAGAGTATTCTGCCTCTGTGAGAAGCAACATGACTTTGAGTCATTTTTGAATACAGCTTTGGCTCAAACTGAAGCTCAGCGTCATCTAATCAGTTTTTCAACTTCAAAAAAACCTTCCACAAAATTACATTCTTCTTTAACAAATGGATTTAAAATTATAACGATCAAGGTTCCGATCAAGGTTACAGCTAAATGGAAAAAGAATGAATTTGTAACTCAATTGAATAATTTTTTTACTGAGTTTCCAAAAACATCCATTCGTCAAAACTTCTTTCTTGATTTTACAAACTTAAATGTAACGAAAAGCTTTGTTGATTTTATTGAATCTTCATTTGAGAACAAGATTATCAATTATAACATAGAAAAATATTCTATTTTCTCTCTTTTTCTTGAAAAAAAAATTGAAAAAAAGTTGGTAAACCAACTAGCCTTAAATTATCCTTTTTTATGCTTGACAAATTCTCAAATTCACCCTAATTTCTATTATGATTCTAAAGTTGGCGGCAAATTTCCCACAAACTTACGAGACCTTTATCAACCTGTTCAACTCCTAATGGAGGAGCTAGAGAAGAGTTCACTTGAACAAGATCGTTTAAATAAGGAATTATTTATACTTACTACACATAACAATGTTCTTGAGTCTTCTTTAGCCACTTTCCTAGAAATGGATAGTGATCTTGACGGTACACCTCGTGGAAGCGTTCCAGCAGATTTAGTTTCCTTATCACATTATAGAGATCTCAAACAAAGATATGATGAAAAAACTCAGATGCTTTCAACTGTTAGTCATGACTTAAAATCTCCTATAGCAGCGATTCAGGGCTTTGCTGAAATATTAAGAGACGGATTAGCTGGGGAAGTAACTCCAGAGATGAAAAAACACCTGGAAATGATAGTATCTAACTCAAAGAGACTCTCACGAATGGTAGAGAGCATTATGGAATACGAGAGATATGATCAATCTGATTATGTCACTCAACGAGAAACTTTTGATTTAATCGAGATAATACATGACGCCAAAATGTTGATCTTACCACAGATGATTCATAAGGATCAGGAGATGCAGATTTATACTCCTGATTCATTAGAGATGGTTGGTAATCGTGAACTTTTGTTACGAGTTTTGCAAAATGTGTTGGATAACGCGGTAAAATACTCGCCTCAAAAGAAAGGGAAAATTGAACTGTTTGCTGAAGAACAAACCATTAAGGGTAACAAGACCATTAAAATTACTATAAAGGACAACGGATTTGGATTCAATGAGAAGAATTTAAAACGAGTATTCGAACCATTTGCCCGTTTCGAGCCAGGTTCAACTTCGACTGGGTTAGGACTATCAATAGTGCATAAAATTGTTGAATCTATTCATGGGGGCACAATAAAGATCATGTCACCAGGGAGGAAAAAAGGAACTATAGTCACCATTTTACTTCCAAAAACTTAGTTTTGAAAAGATGATTCCTTCCTAACGAGAGTAAATTAACTCCATGATCACTCTAGTGATATGACCTTTAAATAAAGTGGAAGATTTTAAAATGAGACCATCAACATTTATTTATAGAAATCAAGGAGATTACTACCATTCCTATTCTCGTCGCGTGGATTTAAGATTATTCTGAAAAGATCCCATACGACTTCACTTGCACATCGTCCACGTTCAGTCAAAGCATAGAGAACCTCAAGTGATTCTTTCCCTTGAACTTTGAAGATTAAATCAAGGTCAAGAAGTGTTTCCAACCGAGACTTCACTTTACTTGGAGAGGCTTGGTGTTCTATAGATGAACAAATCTGTTCAAATGTTCTACCATTGGGATTTAAATGGAGATATTGCATTATCAGGAGAGAATATTCCTTTTCTAATTTCTTGAGGGGATTAATTTCCAATGTTGAAATCTCATTTAGGGATTTATCTCGAGAATGGGGTCGTTCTTGAGAATTTTCTGATTATTGACTGTATTTACTTCAAGAAAGATGTCATTCTTGAAAACTTTTGGGTTCTTTGTAAGTTTGAGACATGACCAGTTCCTATTGCCAACGACCACTATTCCGAATAACTAATTTAACCTCTCTCTAAAGGGGTTTATTCATGTCATTTGCTCCAAATAAAATGCAAGCACTTCTTAAGAAACAAAAGTATCAACTTTATGGGAAAAATACTGCTGTCAAGAAGTGTACTTGGACGCATAATGCTTTAAGGGAGGATCGTTTCTGTTTTAAACGTTTTTATGGAATTCAATCCCATCGATGTGTTCAATTCTCCCCCACACTAATATGCAACTTTTCTTGTCTGTTTTGCTGGCGTATTCATGAATCTGATCTCGGTTTAAGAAACATGTACAAGGATTATGATGCTACAAATTCCCAGAAATTACGAGAAGTCTTTGATTCACCTAAGGAGGTTGTTAAAGGTATCTTAATAGGCCAACGTAAGATTATCTGTGGATATAAACCCTATATTGATGATAAGAAATATAAGGAGGCTATGGACCCTAAACACGCTACGATGAGTTTAACAGGAGAACCCTTTCTTTATCCGTGGATTCCAGAATTAATTCAGGAATTAAGAGAGCGAAACATGACAGTTTTTATCGTTACTAATGGTAGCGTGCCTGAAACACTACAATCCATTTTAGACACCAAAATATATCCAACTCAACTTTACATTACCCTTCCAGCTCCAGGGATTAAGAATTTTATTCGCACACATCGTCCTTTAGAAAAAGATTTGGCTTTAAAGAAAATTTGGGAAACACTCTTCATGATTGGGAAAGGAGTTCCTTTTCGTACTGTTGCTCGTTTAACAGTTGCTGAGGGACTCAATCTCATAGATCCCCAAGGCTATGCCCAAATGATTGAAACAATGAATCCATCCTTTATTGAGGTCAAAGGTGTTGTTCATGTGGGTGCTGCGGAAAAGAGGCTCCCTAGATCTGTTATGCCATCCCATGATAGCATTTACTCCTTTACTCAAGAGTTAGTAAAATTAACAAATTATAAAATCGTTAGAGAATCTAAAATTAGTCGTTTAGTAATATTATCAAATGGAAGTAACCCCCTTATAATTCCAGAACTAAAAAATACAACTCCTTTTCAACCAGAGAATAATATTAATAGAAAGATCATATAACATGCTTTTTTAAGGGATAGTTTACTTAATCAAGTAACAATATGTCATTTTAACTAAAAAACGATACTATTCCGTGAACATGAAACCCAGAAAGGATTCCCTTTTAATATAGACATCTCGTGGTTTCTGAGGGTTTTATAATAATTTGTGTTGAAAAAAATGAAAAATTAGACGAAATGAATTAGTGACAGTGGGTGATAGCAAAATGAAACTTGCTGAAAAATCAATTGATTCAATAACACGATTAAAGCTGAAATCTGGAACAACTATTGAAATCCACATGATAAGCCAGGATAAGGGAACAAATCGAATAGTAATAGAGAAAGGTAATGAAAGTCTTTCTCTTGAACAAGAGGAAATATCTGACTTTATAACGCTATTCAATGACTTTCTAGAAAGCATTTAGAATTTATTAGGAGCTGAACTTTATTGGAAATAGAATATCAAAATAAATATGTAGTTACATGGTGTTTGGATCGGGATGGGTCTCGGATTTGTCTACGAGTTATTGCTAGAGAAGATCAACATCGAAAAATTGAGATCATTAGCGAGGATTTCATTTTAGAATTTGAGGATGAAGAAGCTAGAGATTTTCTTAACATATTAAGTCAGATGACAGCTGCAAGTCCAGTTAAACCAATAACTAAATATCCTACGTATGAAGTTCCTGAAATTGAGGAGAAATATCCATTTGAAGCTGAAATCTCACCTGAAATTGCATCTGAGATGGCAGAATCAGTAGAACCTGAAGTTGTACCAGAGACAGCAGAAATTATACACCCAGAAGTCCCCGACTCTTCGGAAATAATACAGATCTTAAAACAATCAGAGCAGACTTACGCTGAAATCACACCTAGTTCTCAAACTGAGGATTCATTTGAAGAACAACCTCAACTTCCTGATGAAATTGATATTGAAAAGATACAGGAGGAACCTGTTACCCCTGATTCGGTTCCGATCCGAGAAACATTAGAGGATTTAGTAACAGATATTGAAACAGCATCTTTCTTTCAAAAATCTGTTTCGAAGAGTCCTCTGGAAATGATTCTAGAAGAAGATCAGAAAAAGGAAGAGATGGTCGCTACAGATAGCTCACCTTTATCAGAACAAAAACTTGAAGAAATTTCAGAACAATACCCAGAAACTAAAGTTATTTATACTCCTGATGACCTAAAAACAGAGTCTTTCTTTAGTAAATTTGATACAAACCGTACTGTGGATCTTTTGCAAAAACCTAAATCTAAACCTGAACCTGAACCCAAACCTGAACCTAAACGAGTAGTTGAGTTGGAACCCACACCAAAATTTGTTAGAAAGGAGCCAATGACAACTGAAGCAGAAAGAAGGGCTGCAATTGAAAAAGAGAGGGCTGAAAGAAGACGACGGTTGTGGGAACTGACACGTGGATTCTAATTGTAAAAGCAGTTTTAATAATCCCTTAAACTAACACAAGAGCTCCTTTAAAAATGGAAACCTCTAGAACGCCCATTTCTGCAATAATTTTCGATGCAGGGGATAGTCTTGTCCATAAGATTCCAGATGATCAAGTAAAAGCTCGGAATGAGTTCTTAACTCATTTTTGCAGCTCAAAAATAGACGGTCAAAAGTTTTTGTAAAAAATAATACCCAAGTATATGAAAAAGTTCGAATATTGGGCTT
This sequence comes from Candidatus Hodarchaeota archaeon, assembly GCA_029856365.1. Taxonomy (GTDB): domain Archaea; phylum Asgardarchaeota; class Heimdallarchaeia; order Hodarchaeales; family Hodarchaeaceae; genus Hodarchaeum. Next base: position 30,001 of record JAHQWW010000012.1, on the reverse strand, counting down.
TGATTTTAAATTTAAACATGTTTCACTCAATTCATCCTCCGAACCAGAATTCAAGATTTCATTAATTGAAGAATATGAAATTGAAAAATGGTGGGAAAACCCTGATCCATGTATTTTTGAAACGATATCTAAATTATGGCAGGTTGGGTACAAGATTGGCCTCTTAACTGATAGTGCTCTTTCTTCTAGAACCATTCGTGAGGTACTATCTCAATTATCTCTATATGTTCATAAAATAGTATCTTCGCGGGATGTTGGGGTAAACCTCATAAGCAGATGTATTCCAGAATATTATCAACCTTAAATATACAACCCAATAAGGCTTTATTCATCGCTCATGATCCTGAGGAAATAAAAGGAGCATTAACATCAGGACTCTTATGCGAGAATTTTGAGCTTATAGGTGATTTAAATAACTTACTTGAAATCATTCAGAGAAAATATATTTTGGCGCAATAGGTGTAAGAACATTGTCTATAGATAATATTTCACTTCCTTTTGTAGCAGTATTGCATGCTTATCAGCCTCCCACTCAAGAAGTTAGCATTCTAGATCGCATCGTGAAACTATGCTATTTACCGATTGCACAGGTTTTACAAAATAATCCTGACTTTAAAATAACCATGAACATGAATGCTAGTCTCACAGAGATGCTAGAAGACGATTATTTAATAGTAATAGAGAAATATGCCGAGTTAGCTCGAAATAACCAGATCGAATTTCTCGATTCTGGAGCTTATCACCCAATCCTCCCGTTAATATCTCAAAGAGAAGCACGAAAACAGATTAAGATGAATAGAAAGATCAACTCACGTATTTTTGGCTCTGTTTGGAAACCTCGTGGATTATGGCCACCTGAACTTGCTGTTTCTGAAACCCTTACTACTCTTGTGGAATCCTTGGGATACGAGTATATGATTGTTCCAGAGGTTTCTATTAGCTCAAATTCTCCTTTTCCAACTCCTTTGCTTACTCGATTACTTGTCCATCCAAGTGCACCAAACCTTTTTCTCATTAACCGAAATCGTGAGGTTTCAAATAATATTTCCTTTCGACGATATGCTACAATCCAAAATGCTTTAGAGCATTTCAACAGGTTAAAAGCACTACAACCTAATGGGATATTAGTACTTGCAACAGATTTAGAGACTTTTGGGGAACATCATCACAAATACGAAAAATTCTTAGTTCAAATCCTCCAATCAACTGAGCCCAGGGCTGTTTCTGAGATCTTGGAATTACCAAAACAACCCATTGTGGAGTTCCGGAGTAGCAGTTGGAGCACCTCTGAAGAGGATCTGTATCGAGATATTCCTTTTCCTCTTTGGGCTTACCCAGGTAATAGTATTCACGAGTTATTGAATTTTCATTCCGATCTACTTTCTGAAACTCTTGAATTATTGTTATCGAAAAAGGATGAAACAGACTATGAGGTTAAGATGGCACTAAAAGCTGTTGCTAAAGCCCAACATTCATGTCAAACGTGGTGGGCTTCAACCAAAGACCATTTCAGCAAAGAACTGATCAGGAAGGGTTTTAATGCCCAACAATCTGCTTTAGATTTAACGTTAATGGCGATTGGGTCTGAAAGTGACCATCCGATTCCGAAGGGAGTATCTGATCGCATTGGGAAGCGATTAGAACGATACTTATCCCGTATTCGGTGAAATTGGTTAGTATTCAAGGAGTTAAAACTAATATGGAAGCTGAGACTCTTCTTCAGGAATTAATACAATATAAAACAATAAATGATCCTACAAAGGATATTCATCCTGATCCCAATATTTTGGATTTTATTCAAAAAGTAGTAAAAGGTTGGATCCCAAATTTCCAAGCTCAAATATTGGAAAATCAAGGATATTCTTCTCTCTATATGGCACTGGATCCAAAGAATGTTGACATCCTCTTTATGGGGCACCTTGATGTAGTTCCTGTTAGTAAAGGATGGACATCAGATCCGTTTACTCTTAGAATTGATTCAGGTTCAGGGTTAGGATATGGTCGAGGCTCAAAAGACTGTAAAGGTTCAGTAGTTTCAGCATTACTCATGTTAGAGAAGTTTTGCAGAGAAAACAATCCTCTAGTAGAACATCTTGGATTCTTTTTTTCTACTGATGAAGAAACTGGTGGTCAAAATGGTGCCCAAATCTTTTTCAATTATGTTACAAAGCATAATATTCCACTTAAATATGTAATTAACGTTGATGGAGGCCCTCGTGTAGTTTACAAACGGCGTGCTGGCTTTGGAATCAAAGTAAAAATCCCACCTAAAATTATCGAATCTTTTGGTCATTTACAAAATCAAACATGTCACACGCGTATACTCGGAGATGACAATCGTCACAGTGCTTATTTTGTGCAAGGTTGTGACACCCATGCAATGGTTGTTCTTTCCAAGCTTCTTCATCTTCATCGAGACTGGATGGTCAAAGAAATTGATGGACCCTGGATAAAAGGAAATGTGATACCAGATTATGTTGAAGCTAATATTGTTCAGCTTACAAAAAAACTAGAATCTCCACTAGTGTCATATGATGAAAATCTAACAAAGATATTACTGAAAATACGGAGTATAATATTACTTGACCTACCTACAGAGATCCCTAGTGAATTTGGTATTTCTGTCAATCCCAATGTCGTTTCATATTCTGATACTAATGGAACCGAAATCTATTTTGATGTGAGAGCATTTCTTTCCTCTGAAAAGACCAATATCTTAGTAAAGAGCTTCAAACAACGATTGGATGAGTTAGCTACCGAAGCTGAAATTTCCTGTCCAGGAACATCAGGATATTTTCATACTCCAATAGGAAATCCACTTGTTAAAATCGCGTCAGAAGTATTAGAAAAGCATTCATTACCTTCAGATCCTTGTGAACAGGAAGGAGCATCAGACGCACGTTATGCCTCTGATATTCCAGTCATTGATTTAGGCCCAAGAGGTGGAAATATACATGGAACTGATGAATTTATTGATTTAGCTTCAATGAAAAAATTTTCATCTATTTACGAGGAGATTGTTTCTCAGCTGCTTGGTTATGTATAGGGATTTCGCTTTGATAGAAACCTCTGGTAATGATTTTTATATTCTTCTTACTTTTATCCCGTTATGATTCGAGTTGCTGGGATTCAAATTGCACCAATTTTCCTTGATGCTCAAAAGACTTGGAAAAAATTAGCACATTATATTCGGGAAGCTAAGTCCAAAGGTGCGGATTTAGTAACTTGGGGGGAAACATTAATACCTGGTTATCCTATTTGGCTTTCTCCTTCATGTGGATCTAAATTCAATGATTTACACCAAAAAACTGTTTATGGAAAATATTGGCATCAATCTATCTATATAGAAAATAGTGGGATTATTGATGAAATGAAGGAATTAGCCAAAGAATTAGACATGATGTTCATTGGAGGAGTTGCTGAAAAATCTGGAGGATCAATATATTGCACTCTTCTTACTATTGGTCAAAATGGAGAGGTATTGGGACGACATAGAAAGATCAAACCTACGTACGAGGAGCGTTTAGTTTGGGGAGATGGGGACGGTTCAGGCCTCAAAACACATCCTTTTAAAGGTATAAAAGTCGGTGGATTAAACTGCTGGGAAAATTGGTTGCCTTTGGCTAGAGCTGCTCTTCATTTGCAAGAGGAAATTATCCACGTAGCAGTTTGGCCTGGTTCACTTGGATTGACTCAAGATATTACCCGCTTCATTGCTCTTGAAGGACGTTTGTGGGTTATTTCAACTTCAGGTCTTTTACGACCCGAAGATTTTTCACATTTAAATGAATCTGAATTCCCAATGAAGGACATTATGGAATCTCATTCGAAAAGTTGGCAAGATGGAGGTTCTATTGTTGTTGACCCTACTGGAGAGGTTGTTGCAGGTTCTTTAATAGACAAAGAAGGAATAATATTTGCTGATGTCGATCCAATATTAGCAATTCAAGAGCGCCAAAACTTTGATATAAGTGGACATTATTCTCGATTTGATATCTTTAACAGACCCTTGACTTGATTAGTTTTTGAGGGTGAACGGGCAATGAAAATTAAACAAAAAAAAATTGAAAAAGAAAAAGTAGACACCACAAACTGGGGATCTTGGGATTGTGAACCATCTACGTTTGATTGGGAATATCAGGAAGACGAAACTGCCTATGTGTTTGAGGGTAAGGTCATCGTAAAAACACCCATTGAGGAGGTTGAAGTAAAAGGTGGGTCATTGGTTCAATTTCCTAAAGGTTTGAAATGCACTTGGAAAGTGATTGAGCCGATTAGGAAGGTATATACCTTTCAGAAATTTGATTGGCATACTTGGGAAAAATCCTTGGAAGATTAAAATCAAATCTACTCAAATCTACTTTTAGTAAAATTTACTAAAAGTAATTTAGTTTGCCATGGAAATGAAAATAAGATATTTATTTTTTTATTGGTGGCAGGATTTAATTTATTTCCTTGTGGATTTGAGTTAAGTACTCTTAGAGGGGGTAGGATTTGATTTTTGAGATTTGATATGAACATATCTTAAAATTAAATATCCAACAATACCAGAAATTAATGACCCGGTAATAATCCCGATTTTTGCCATGATAAGATTGTTCGGATCAATTAATGCAAGACTTGCCATAAATAGGGACATTGTAAATCCAATACCACCTAACCATGCTCCTCCATAAATATGTCCCCACGTCAAGCCAGATGGTAATTCCGTTAAACCTAATTTAATGGAAATCCAGGCGAAAAGAAAGATCCCCATTTGTTTACCAAAAACCAATCCAATAATAATCCCTAGAGTTATTGGCTGGAGAAACATACTCAGCTCAATAACTTCTATAGCGATCCCAGCATTAGAAAAGATAAATAGTGGTATAATCGAAAAAGCCACCCAATAATGAAGACCTCTTTCAAATCGTTGTAAGGGAGTCTGTACATTTAAGCATGATAATTCAAGTGTCTTAAGTGCTGCAAGATGCTGACGATTGAGTAGAATCTCTCTTTCACGAGGCCCAGCTGCCTTAAATCTTTCTAATATCAGTTGTCCTTCTGCAACAAATTCATCAGGGTTTATTCTTGTTCTAGCAGGAATTGCGATTGCAATCAATATCCCAGCGATGGTAGCATGCATACCACTTATGAAGATAAAATACCATAAAATGAAGCCAATTATGGCATAAACCATGTGATTTTGAACTTCTAACCGATTAATTAGAAATAATCCTACCAAAAAACAACCTGCAACTATTAAATAATGTAATTCGATATTATGAGAGTAAAATAGTGCGATAATCAATACAGCACCGATGTCATCCACAATAGCTAGACTTGTAAGAAAAATTTTCAGTGAAAAAGGAACTTTGGTTCCTAACAAAGCCATAATGCCAATAACAAAAGCAATATCAGTTGCCATAGGAATACCCCACCCACGTGAAGCGCTTGGATTACTAATATTAACGATCATATATAATAAAGCTGGAACAATCATTCCCCCAAGAGCTGCTGAAACAGGAAGGATTGCTTTTTTCAGACTTTTTAATTCTCCCACAAGTAGTTCTCTTTTAATCTCTAAGCCAACAACAAAAAAGAAAATAGCCATTAATCCATCATTTATCCATAAATGCAAGGGTTTACTTAAGTTAAATCCATCTAAAGATAATGAAAGATATGTCTCCCATAGTTCAAAATATTGGTTTGCCAATTGCGTGTTTGCTATAATCAAGGCAATAATTGTGCACATAATTAATAAGATTCCACTGAATTCTTCTGTTTTAATGAAATCTTTAAAAGGTCGGCGAATCTTAACTGAGGGTCTTTTTTTATGCTTTTTTAAAACTTGAATCGAGGGCATCATTTTCAATAACCATAAGGGAGGTTTTCAGTCAGTTATTCTCTGAATGTAAAAATATTTTTATTTGTAGTATTTTTAATTTAAAGATAGACCTTTAGATGTTATTACAATTTTTATTTCGGATATTAGTCTAAACTGTTTTAGTTACCCCAATAAAGTACTCAGGAATAATCAACTTGGCCATCAAAGTATGGAACCTTTCGTAACAACAAATTTCTAATTTCTTTGAAAAAGCTCCGATGAATTCTGGATTTAGATGTGATTAGAAGATTAAATAAAAGACAATGAATATCTAGAAAAGACTAAAAAGTGGAGTAATTTAAGAGAAAATGTCTTTTATAAATCATAATTTCAACAAAGCAATTACTTCTGGAGGAATCTTTATGAGTGAAAAACTCCGTAGAGAAATAGAAAAATTAGAAAATCAAGCTAAAAACTTAGATCTTGAGGTTATTCAAAAACAGAAAGAAGTAGAAAAAATTCGAAAAAAAATTACATCAATGAAGATAGAAATGAAAAAGAAAACAGGAGAAGAAAAAGAAAAAGCTCTGAAAAAGATAGAAGAGAAGAAAAAGCCAAGAACATAATGGCAAATGTAAACTATCCAACGAATATTAGTTCTAAACAGCCGTATGTTTCAAAATGGAATAAAAAAAATGGAGGGTATAATTCGTAAATAAAAATTTCGTTTCACCATAAAAATAAAAAGATCCAACTAGCTCGAAGTCGTTATACTCAAGATCTTATATTAGAGCTTGATTTTATACCAGGTTCCGATCTAAATGCAGATTTGGAAAAATTGTTTCCTAAGAGGAAAAAAGTCCCCCCTACAAAAGAAGCTGATAAAATAAGAAAATCTGCAGAAATAGAGAGAAAGAAAGAGCTCAAGGATCAGAAGAAAGAATGATAGCAAGTAGATGCCAAACGGTCTGATTTACACCCTCAGGAGTAGGAATGAAATAGATGATCAGTCCAAAGATATGGGGGATAATAATGCCATATCTTTTATCTCTTCACCATAATTCTAACATTTTGTTTTACAAACTTCATTCCTTCTTTTTATTAAAAGATTTATCCTATAATTAATGTGAGGGCATAATAAAGTAAGGAGCTCAGAATTATTGTGATAATCACTCCCACAATAACACTAATAATCGCTGTAAAAGCACCTTTTCCAATCGCGACCATTAAAACATAAATCGTGACCGCGATAAGATATAATAGAATTATAACCCATATTATCAACAAGTCAGGTAGTAAATAGAATATTAAGGCAATAATCCATGTAATTGGTACTGTAAATCCCATGACCCTTAAAATTTCACCAAATGATGTTTCACCTCCAAGGAGGTTACCAATGATTGCGATACTAAAATAAAGAATTAAAGTAGTAGCAAATGCCCAAAAAGTCTCTTGAATGACCTCATTTAAGGGGGGATTCAATCCTGTTCCTGGCCCAAAATATGCAGAGAGAAAAATGATTACTGCTTCGATAATTAGAAAAAACCATGCATATTTGGTTAATGTTTCAGTTTGTTCAATCTCTTCGACTGATGATCGTCGAAAAAAGGCAGTCCCAAGAATTAATTTCACTACCATTTCATTCACACCGAAAAAGTTTGAGACTTCAGCGTCATCAAAATATAAAAATTTTTTGGATGTGCGATCATATTTTTTTGAAAATATTTCAATCAGATTTTAGAAAAGATAGATTTTTGTGTAGGAAATAAATAAAATTCAGCTCATTTGTTTTAATTCCTTCAACTTTCTTTTTGTACTAGTTGATGATTTCCTCTATCATGATAACGTCAAATACTCATAAAAAACTTCATTCTCTAATTATTTTCTCATTTGAAGTTATTTATGATTAATAATGCTTCTTTTAATAAAATTCTTACAATGATCAATACTAATATAAAGAAGATTTAAGATCTGACTAATATATTTTTTATAGAGAAAAAATTTTTTATAAAAAACAGTTCAATGGGAATCCTGAGACCATTCACTGACTTTTAGGTTGTTTGCGATCAAGTAATGTTCCCTCGAAGAGATCGTGTCCAGCTAGACCTTTAGCAATTCTTGCTAAGCCATTTGCTAGAAATGCATAAGCCAAGACAACGATGAGGATCATCTCATTGATGTTTGGAAAAACCATGACAAAAAGCGTTAGTAATATTGTTAAAATTCCAACACTTATGAGAAAACCTCGTAACCAGTTAGACAAAGTTGTGTCAGCTCCTCCCATGGCAATTCGAATGACTCCTTGTAAACCCAAACCAATAGCGAGAAAATATATTGAAGTTGTTATCTCAATGTCGCGGGGAAGGATTGCCACTGCTGCAATACTTAATCCAATGGCACCCACAACAGCATTTGCAGTTCTAAAATGACTTGAAAGATATTCATCTTTCAGACTATTTATTATCCTAGTAAAAGAAATAGCTATTAAAGAAAAAGAAAGAATTAAGACCATTGTCGTTTTTGCCAATCCGAAATTTAAAATAACAATTAAAGATAAAATTATTAGACAAAAACCAATAATTAGGTTTAAATAACGTAACCAAGAAGGAATTTCAACTTCATTTGTCATCAGTTATCTTCCTTTTTCCCAAAGGGTTTATTTGTGAAAACATGGAATTATACACATGATTTTTTAATAAGGTTTTTGATTGATAAATTGTTCAGTAATTACTTCTGTTCTATCGAAAATAACTAGTGTAATATATGACAAAATACTTAGTTCGTGAACTAATCAATTTTTCATCAAATTATAGTTTTATTACAATCTGAAAAATTGATAAATTCAGGTATATATATTTCAGAAGGTGTTTAACTTCGTAAAATTTCAGTTCCTTTCCAGAAATCGAATAATTGGATTCATTTTAGGAAGAAATAACTTAGAGACAGAAGTAAAAAGACTCCTCCATAAGGAGGAGTAATTTATTTCTGGTACTGAAATAGTAAGATATAATGAGTCTATCTGCATATTGACTTTCCAGTTATATTTATGAGGAGTGTTCTTAAGGATTTATCCATATTGGTGATTTGCTTTGATCTTGTTTGTAATAAAAAATCAATGATGACTTATTTACAAATTGAGATTACTGAGATCATAATATTTCTTGCTAGTTTATTAATAATCAGTTTTATATTGCTAATCATTCGAGATTTTACTTATTCCCTTCCTCGTTATTCGTTAATTATCCAGCTCAGATATAGTTTGATAGACATTCCTTATATCTATCGTTTTCAAGGATTAAATGTCTTAATGAGCCATGAGAGAATTTCAATGTGATGATCTGAATGAGATCATATATTTAACCAATATTTTGCTATTAAACTCTTCCTTAAGATTATTTCACGATTTTAGTCCCATATATGCTCAAGAGTACACCTATCCAACCGATAGAATGAATTATGATTAAAATCAAACCTAAAAAAGCATAAATTCCAGTTATAAAAGTTGTTAAAAATAGAATGAAAAGCCCAATTAACCCCATCCCTGTTCCTAAAGCAACTAAAAGTTTTCCCAGTATTTTGCGATAGAAAAATATGAATCCTGCCCCCATGATTACAGTAATCCCACCTAGGCTTCCTATCAATCCAAATACGAAGATAACTGTAGTTATTAAATCAATCATATATGCTTCTGTGATATATCCTTGTTCTACAATAATATCTCCCAGAAAACCGAAAATTCCTGATCCCCCTACCATATTTCCTTCAATAACAAATAATCCTGATATTATAAGAATCATTACTGCCTTCTTATTCCTTGTTTGTTTTTTAAACGCTTTTTTTGAGGATGAATCCTTTATCATGATAGAATCTTCCCTTTGTTATAGATTCAATTAGTGTAGTAGGGTTAGGGTCAGCTTATTTAAACTTCTCATAAAATTCTTCAATATTGTTGTCAATGAATTTATAAATCTATTTTAGAAGTAGTCAGAAGGTGATATCATGGCAGAAATAATTATTGATGTACAACCAGAAGAAGTGTTAATATGGATATTGGAAATTATTTTTATAACGCTTTTGCTTGTTCTTATCGAATATTATTTATTAAAGCGAAAGGAAATGGAAACTGGCTATCTGTTGAAGATTCTTTTTTCAGCAGTGTTGATAGTCTTGATACTTCCCGCGGTAGGTGTGATTGCCATGGTCTTAGAATTTCAAGACAGAACGTTTTATCCTGTAGGAGTAGTTATTGTTTATACTATTACTGCATTGATCATTTACTACATTATCAAGGAACATGAGTTTAATAGGGTAATCCTCCTCACAACTATACTTCTAGCCGTTCTCTATACAGTTCGAATCATCTTTAATGTAGGAATCCTGTAAAAAGATTGTGGTGTAAATGAAGATAAATAAGAAGCAACTCTTTTTCTCCTTTATTTTTTTGATTTTTATTTTAATTCTATTTTCTATACACAACCTTGGCTTTGATGAACCTTTAGCTACCGTTGTTGATGATACAACTAAAGAACCAGGAACATATCTTACCCTTTTCACATTATTCATTCAATTACTTATTTGGATATTTATTGCCACGGTGTTGTTACTGATATGGGGCTCAATGTTAGAAGCATTAACTCCTAGAATGACTAAAACCGTCATCAACACATTAAGAGTACTGGGAAGAATGATTATAGTACCATTTTGTATTATCGCCTACTTAAACAACTTTCCTGCGTTTCAAGGCACATTATTAGGAATTTCAGCCATTTTAGGAACAGCAATAGGATTCGCATCAACAACAACCATGGGTAATTTCTTGGCTGGGCTTTACATCATGGCTGCACGCCCTTTTATGATCGGTGATTACATTATTCTTCCTGATAGCAAAGTGGAAGGACGTGTTAAAGAAATCACAGTGAATTATACTAAAATAACATTACCTACTGGTAATACCATATTAGTATCTAATGGTAAGTTTTTAGGGCAGTCAATCATTAATACAAGAACAACCGAAGATCATTTAATCCTCAGAAAAGATCAAGAAAGGCGGTTTGTTTACCCTTTGATGTGGGGGGCTAATTCTGACGAGAAACATGAATGGGCTGTCGAAGCTATCCAAAAAACTAGTGAAGATTTTAATGAAAGAGTGACTGAACCTACTACATGGTATGTTTATTCACGAAATAGACTTGATAAAATTTATCAAGTTAATCTAATTTCAAATAGTGCAACCAAAATATTGGATTTAACAGGGGACTTTATGACCGCGTTGACGAAGAACTATGACGAGATTAAAGAGAAATATAAAAGTTAAAGGTTATTTGAACGATTACCTTTCAGGCTTTTTAGATTTTTTATTTTTAAAAAGTTTTCATGTGATTTATAGTCTTAATTTAAATACGGAATACACTGTCTAGATTATCCAGTTTTGTAAACTAGCCATTTCCGCAAGAAACCTATTTCTTTGATATAATAACAGATGTAGGAAATGGAATATCAATTCCTTCTTGCTGGTATCGTTCAAAAAGGTTTTTAATAAATTCATGCCTTATTCTGGCTCGATCACGTAAATTTTTAGAATAAATGTTAACAGAAAAATCAATACTTGAAGGAGCGAAAGTGTGGTAGCGAATATACGGTTTTATTGACGGTAGTTCTCCTTGTACTTGCTGAATAGTTTCCATAGCAACCTCAATAGTTATCTGCTCAACATGATTAAGATTACTATCATAGCCAACACCAACGGGTACGGTTAACGCAGTCTCTTTATCAGAAACCCCAAAATTCGTCACTATAGCTGTCGATAGTTTAGCGTTTGGGATAATTATATCATATCTTGCTGGTGGGCGAATAATTGTATGTCTCCATGTCATATCTGTAATATATCCTTCCTCACCAGTATCAAGTTTGATGTAATCTCCTATCTTAAATTCTCTTGATGCAAGAAGATAAACACCAGCAAAGAAGTTTGAAAGGGTGGGTTGAAGTGCCAACGCAACAGTTAATCCCCCCACCCCAAGTAAAGTTAACAAAGGAGTAATATCAAGACCTAATGATTGAATTATGATAAGAAACCCGAGTAAAAGATAAATGAAATTCATCAAATTAGTCACGATGGAGGTAGCTGCCAGAGCTCCTTCTGTTTTACCTGCATAATGGATTACAAAACCACTGGTAGCTCTAGCGAGTATTAAAAGGATTGAAAGAGTAAATAAAATGAATATAATCTTGATAAATAGATCTGAGGTATCAACACCAAATAAATATACGAAATCGATGGTTAGAATAGCACCATAGCAGCCTATCATCATAAACCAGAAGATAGGGATACCACGAAAAGCCTTAACAATTATTTCGGCTCCTTTCCATTTTGCTTTACCTATAACTTTTCTAAATCTAGCAAAAACAATGATCTCCAGAATTAATCCAAGAAACAATCCCCCAATTATGAAAGCAAATGCAATAATTGCTTGTTCTTCAATCGAAGCTTGCGTAATCAATGTTTCTCACTTTTTTAATACAAATATCACTGTAATCGTTCTTGACACAGCTTCTTTTAAAATATTAGCTACTTAAATTATAAGGAATGAAAGATCACATGTCTATCAGACTCCTCTATCGTATCGAACGTCTTTTATGTTATTCTCGGTGAGAGGATCCAAACTTTGAGAGAAGAGAATAATTAGGATGACAATATGAAGTCTTAAAATCCTCCTTCTTATCACATGAAAACTGCTTAACCACAAAATCAACGAATAATTCAGAATGATATCCCAATGTTCCCCTGCAGTATCAGATTAATTTTAAAAATCTCTGGTTTGCTTTAAATAAATAATGTGAAAAGAGGATGGTTAGTAGGTGAAAAATATGACTATTTCGCTTAAAATTCCGGTTTGATTAAGAATTTTCAACATTATAGCTGGATTGTTATTCATAATTTTTTCTGTCATTGTAATTTTAAACTTTGGACTTGCCACGCTAACATTAATTTTCATTCTATCACTCATCATGATTTTTGCAGGACTTGCCAGAATTTTCAATGGTTTTTTTGATGAACATCTCACAAAAAGATGCGTGTGTTAAATATCATTGTTGGTTTAGCAGCACTAACATTGGGCATAGTTGTAGTAATATTTCCTGACTTAGGTATTGAGATTTTGATCTTTATTCTTGCGATTGGATTGATGCTTCAGGGAATTGCCAGAATCACGGTTGGAGGCTCAGATACTGACTTACCAACGTGGTTCCGAAGCATCTTGATAATCCTTGGAGTATTGTCTATCTTTCTTTCTTTTATCGTGATAGTCTTCCCAACTCTAGGGTACCTTTCCTTGATCTTTCTGTTAGCGTGGGGATTTTTACTCACTGGTATTGGTAGAATAGCTGTAGGAGTTTCTGGCTATATGATTCTTGAAGAAGCCAGCTGACAGGGAAAGCGTTGCTTTAAAATTATACTCTTGATTTAGGGTAAAAGAAAGTCAACTATCATTCCATGACAATTTACGTCAGTTATAACCAAGCTTTCTTCCAGAAATAACTTAACATGATTAAAAGTTAATTAGTAGGGTGGAAAATATCATTCCTATATACTGGATAAACACGGAAATTCGGCGTTATTTATCCGAATTGAAGTCGATGTTAGGTGAATAGAATTCACTTATATGTTATGCTATTGATAAAAATTAAGAGTGAGAAGTTCACACTATCTTCTTTCAGAATCTTTCCTTTCTCAAGGGAATAACTTTTTATAGTTAATTAAGATAAAAAACTACTATTATCAAAACAAGATTTAGTAATTGACATATGAATTTATATCTATCTTCTATCGGTGAGAATATTGATAGAAAATAAAGAATCTGGAGATTTTAACCCTAGAGATGTCCAAAAGTTTCAAGTTAACAACGGATTTTGGAATCTTTCTATAGATGAAGTAATGGAAAAGGTACAAACCTCATCTAATGGAATTACTGAAACAGAGGCCAGGGAACGGTTAATTAAATTTGGATATAATAAATTGAAACCTAAGAAAAGAACTGATTCTTTATTTCTATTTTTAGCTCAATTTAAAAGTCCAATCATCTTAATCCTCATAATTACCTCAATCTTAGCATTTCTCACAGCAGACAAGTTAGATACCTTAATTATTATTACAATAGTGTTTGCAAGTAGTTTTATTGGATTTTGGGAGGAAAGAATGGCTTCAAATGCAGTTGAAGCGCTGTTATCAATTGTTCACATTAAAACAACGGTAATTCGTGATGGGCTACAGAAGCAAATTTCTATAGAGGATGTAGTACCTGGTGATCTAGTTATCCTGTCTGCAGGGGACGTTATTCCTGGGGACTCCCGAATTGTTGATTCTAAAGATTTATTTGTTGATGAAGCATCTTTAACTGGGGAAACATTTCCATCTGAAAAAACTAATATCATATTGGATGAAACTACTCCCTTGAATCAACGTATAAATTCCCTATTCATGGGAACACATGTAGTAAGTGGAAGAGGAAAAGCTATTATCGTTGAAACTGGATTAAATACAGAGTTTGGAAAAATTTCTGAACATTTGACCCAAAAAGAACCTATTAATGATTTTGAACGTGGAATTAAACGTTTTGGATACGTATTAATGGAAATAGTATTAATATTAGTAATAATTGTATTTGGAATCAATGTTTATGTCTCTAGACCTGTGATTGATTCTTTTTTATTTGCAATAGCTCTTGCAGTCGGTCTAACTCCGCAATTATTACCTGCTGTTATAAGTGTTAACCTAACTCGGGGGTCAAAGAGAATGGCTGATGTTAAGGTTATTGTAAAAAAGCCAACCGCAATTGAGAACTTTGGGAGTATGAATATATTATGTTCAGATAAAACTGGAACTCTTACTGAAGGAAAAATGAAATTGCACTCTGCATTAAACATTTATGGTGAGAAGAGTGAGAGATTATTGAAATTTGCCTATATCAACGCCTATTTTCAGGATGGATTCAAAAATCCTATTGATGAAGCTCTTAGTTCTCAATATAATTTTAACTTAAATGATATTAGAAAAACTAGTGAAATTCCGTATGATTTCATCCGTAAAAGATTAAGTATTCTTGTTGACTTTAAAGAACAATCACTCATAGTTACTAAAGGAGCTGTTCCTAATATTCTTCAAGTATGTACAACAACAGAAATTTCTGAAGATAATCTTGTTGATATTTCTAAAGTAGAAGCACTAATTCAAAATAAATACAAAGAACTCAGTAGTAGTGGATTTCGGACTTTAGGGGTTTCTTATAGGTTTTTGGATTCATCAACGGAATTAACGAAAGAACTGGAATCTAAAATGATATTTTTAGGTTTTCTAATATTTTATGATCCACCGAAGAGTAATATCCAAAATATTATCAAAGATTTGAAAGAACTAAATATATCTCTTAAAATTATTACAGGAGACAACCGATTTATTGCCCAGAGTCTTGGGAAAGAACTCGGTTGGTCACAACCAAATGTTATTACTGGCAACATGATTCGTGAGATGAGCAATGAAGCATTGTTAAGAGAATCCCTTAATGTAGATATTTTTGCAGAGGTTGAACCGAATCAGAAAGAGCGAATCATTCTGGCTTTAAGAAAATCTGGGAATGTAGTCGGTTATATGGGTGATGGGATTAATGATGCTTCTGCATTGCATGCTGCAGATATAGGGATCTCAGTTGAAAGCGCAGTGGATGTAGCTAAGGAAGCAGCTCAAATAGTTCTTCTTGAAAAGGATTTAACAGTTCTTCTTAATGGAATACAGGAAGGGAGACGAACTTTCATAAACACGATCAAGTATATTTGGATTACAATCAGCGCCAATTTAGGAAATATGGTAAGTATGGCAATAGCATCCTTATTCCTACCTTTTCTCCCCTTATTACCCGAACAATTACTTGTTATCAATTTTCTAACAGATTTCCCATCGATGACTATAGCTACAGATAGTGTTGATGAAGAAATGGTTCAAAAACCTAAACGATGGGATATACGATTCATTACAGAATTCATGGTTATTTTCGGGCTTGCTAGTGCATTTTTCGATATCATTACTTTCTTCGTTCTCTTGGTGATTTTTCAAGCTTCAATAACAGAATTTCGGACAGGATGGTTCTTGGTCTCTATTTTAACTGAATTATTCATTCTCTTTGTCATTCGCACTAAAAGACAATTTTATGAGAGTCTACCAAGCAAGTCTTTACTGATCACAAGCATTGTAATAGCCATTATCACCCTTATAATTCCTTTTACACCGTTAGGGGAGTTTCTAGGATTTATAAAGATTCCTTTACTATTTTTATTATATATAGCATTTATAATTATCGTGTACATAATAACTTCTGAAGGATTGAAGAAAATATTTTATCAGAGAGTTCAATTTTAACAAAAAAATTCATTGTAAGATGATAAAAATGATACGTTTAAAGCTTAACAAAAAAGTCCCGGAAAATTTGAAGGGATTAGTGAACCTAGCATACAATCTCTGGTGGTCTTGGGATCCAGATGCTAGGGAGATGTTTAAAATCCTAGATCCACCTCTCTGGCACTCGAATCATAATCCCATTTTTATTTTACGTTATACGACTGATGAACGCTTAGAAAGAATGGCAAACAAGAAAAGCTTTCTAGCTTTATATCATAAAGTTATGAAGGATTTTAAAACCGAGATGTTAAAAGATGCAGACCATTTATGGTGGAATCAGACCTTTCCTGAATATAAAACTGCTAAAATTGCATATTTAAGTATGGAATATGGTATACATAATTCCTTACCTATTTATTCGGGAGGTTTAGGGATTCTTTCAGGTGACCATCTTAAAGAATCAAGTGATCTAGGCGTCCCAATTGTAGCAGTCGGATTCCTATATCAAGAAGGATATTTTACGCAAAAAATCAGTTCTACTCGTAATGGTTGGCAAGAAGAAGTATTTAGGGAATACGATTTTGATAATTTGCCGATTGAAGAAGTAATAGATTTAGAGAACGGAAAACCTCTATTGATTTCTGTAGAAATGAAGGATGAGATGGAGGTTTATGTAAAAGTTTGGAAAGTTAATGTTGGACGCATTAAACTTTTTTTACTTGATTCTAATATCTCTGAGAATGTTCCTTGGTTTCGTGATCTAACGGATCGTCTTTATGGCGGGGGATCTGAACTTAGATTACAACAAGAAATGGTTTTGGGAATTTGTTCGGTTCGTTTGTTCAACAAACTAAGAATTAAACCCTTGTTATTTCATTTGAACGAGGGCCATTGTAGTTTTTCGTCAATAGAACGGATAAGGCAATTAATTGTAAATAAAGGTTTAAATTTTGATAATGCGCTAAACGAAGTCCGCTCAAAGACTCTATTCACAACCCATACACCAGTTCCAGCGGGACATGATGTTTTCCCATTCTGGTTGATCAATACTTATTTTAAGGAAATAATAGATGAATTTGGAATGGAGATTTTTTATTCACTTGGATCTTATGATTTTGGTTCTGGAAGGGGAGATGGGTTCAATATGACTGTATTAGGGATAAAAACAGCTTATTATACAAATGCAGTTTCAAAACTCCATCTAGAAGTTGCAAATAAGATGTTCCAACCTCTTATTAGCGAATTAAAAACAAAATACTCCGATTTTAAACCTATGGAGTCTATTACAAATGGTGTGCATGTCCTGAGCTTTTTATCAGAAATTTACCAACGAATGTTTAGAATAGTTGATGATAATTGGCGAGATCATCAGGATGAACCCGCTTTCTGGGATAAGATATTGGATAAATACACAATAAGCGATTATGAAATTTGGGAATATCATTTAGCTGCTAAACGTAGATTATTCAAATTCATTAGAGAAAATGCAAGAAATTATCAAAAAAGTGGTTATTGGAATTCTGAAATAGCATTAGCAAGTGGCGCTCTCCTAGATCCTGACGTACTCACAGTTGGATTTGCGCGCCGATTTACTACCTATAAAAGAGCAACATTACTTTTCTCTGATTTCGAGAGATTGAAAAAATTGATCGAAGACCCATATAAACCAATTCAATTTATTTTTGCAGGAAAAGCTCATCCAAACGATGATGCAGGAAAATTACATATTCAACAAATCTATAATTATGCCAAAAACCCCGATTTAGGATATCGCATTGCTTTTGTTGAAAATTACGATTTAAAAACTGCTAAAATCCTACTACAAGGAGTTGATGTTTGGTTAAATACTCCCAGACGCTATAATGAAGCATCAGGAACTTCAGGAATGAAAGCATGCTTGAATTTCATTCCAAACCTCTCTATTCTTGATGGTTGGTGGGCTGAGGGAAATAATGGATTGAATGGATGGGCAATAAATCCTCAAAATATTGAGGAAAATAATATTGTTGCCCAAGATTGGACCGATGTTCAGAGTCTTTATAACATTCTAGAAAATCAAATAATTCCATTATATTATGATTTTGAACCCGAAAATATCCCATTTAATTGGATCAAAGTGATGCGTGAAGCAGTTCGTTCGACTCTGCCTTTTTTTTCGGCACGAAGAATGCTAAAAGAATATTCTCTGAAGTTGTATGCAAAAATCCTGTCAAATTCCTCTTGATATCTTTGATAATGAAATCTGGTAAAAATAAAGAGAAATTGATGATATAATATTAGATGGCTAGATCTTGAATAAGACTGAAGGCATACTTCTCAATTGGTTTTTTCTTCTGGGTTTCTATAAGTGGAACCTTGACAAGTTGATGGTTTTGTTCGCCAACCATTATCCCAGTATCCCCATTAAGAAAACAATCAACTGAAAATGCTCCAAGTCGAGTGGCAAGCCATCGATCCAAAGCACTAGGTGCACCACCTCGCTGAACATGACCAAGGATAGAAAGATATGTTTTAACATCCAAATATTTCATCAACTCTTTAGAAAACGTGAAAATGTCTCTTTCATCAGCTCCCTCTGCGACAACTATGATAATACTCTTCTTACCCCTTTCCCTAGCAGAACGAAGTCGGTTTGCTAAAGCAGCAAAATCAACGGGAGCTTCCTCTGGAATTAATATTTCTTCTGCACCTGCTCCAATTCCCACTTCCAACGCTATATAACCTGATTCGCGTCCCATTACTTCGACAATAAATATTCGTTCATGACTCTCTGCGGTATCTCGAATTTTGTCAAGCGCTTGGATTGCAGTATCAATTGCTGTATCAAATCCGACGGTATAATCCGTTCCATAGACATCATTGTCAATAGTGGTTGGAATACCTATTAATTGACCATTCCAGTGTTTTTGAAGCGCTAATAACCCTTTGAAGGTTCCATCACCTCCAAGAGCACATAAACCATCAAAATTATGCTTTTTTAAAATTTCTGCTGCTTCTCTAACTCCTTCGTCTATAAAAAACTTTTCACATCTTGCTGTCTTTATAATAGTTCCTCCTCTTTGAACAATGTCTCCCACTGATCTTGCTGTCATTTCTTCAAAATATTCTTGAAAGATACCATCAAAACCACGGTATATTGCTATTATTTTCAATTTTTTTGCTATCCCCCTTCTGACTACAGCACGTAAAGCTGCGTTCATACCTGGTGCGTCCCCACCAGAACATAAAACACCAATTTTTTTCATTTTTATCACTAAATTATCCCAAATTTTTTTAATTGCTATTATTATAATTTTGATTTTGCCTCTAAAATTTCCTTGACCTGTAAAATTTGAATGAGGTTTGTTTTTGCCCGTTTACCGAATAATGACCCAACAATGATTAATATATCACCCAAAGTTCCAAAATAATGAAGAACTAATGGGATATCTAAGGTTAACATAACTGTAACAGTTAAGGGTAAAATAATGAAAGCAGTCGCAAGATGACGATAAGCATCATTTTTAATTTTTAGATATATTATATCCTGAGAAATAAGATATTAGAATTCACCAATTTTTAATAATTTTCCTCATTTCTTCTATATTTTTAATTCATAACGTGTTCTCAACATATCTTCATAAGCATCCAAGAGTTTTTTTATGCTGTTTTCTGATAAAATGCCATGACCAGTTGGCATTTCATAAATTCGCCTGGGAAGTCTATCTCGTATTCTTTGAAGTTGATATCCAAATTGAAATTTAGTTTTTAGTCTTATTTTTTGAATTTCCAATCCAAGATTAAGTAGTTCTCTCTCTGTTTTTAAGATCCCCAGATTCCCTAAACATTCGGAAACGAGAGAAGGAGTATACAAATTTCGGGCAAAAAGACAAACTATTAAGGAATTTAGAATATTGCGCCATTCTTCCTCTTTACATAACTTAGAGATTGCTTCATCTGGTTCAACGGTTTTTCCAATGGTTTTTTGATCATAGGAATACCCTGCATTGTCCAGATGAGAATGTCTGCCTCCTATTATATGTCCAATTACATTATATGGCCCAGTAGAGTATGCAGCAGGGGGATTATTATTAAAACAAACAGCAAAATGCTTTCCATCACTATATCTCTCAACTAAAGCATTCAGTCCTTCTCCTGCCAACCAATAAAGATCTTTTATATTAGGATCACGATTAGCTATATTCTTAATAACCGAAATAAAATCATCTAAATGCCCGAATCGAATAGGCTGTGCATTTGTATCAGAATCATTGATAATTCCTTTTTCATAGGCTTCTGCTAACCAACCAAGGATAACTCCCACTGTTATGGCATCAATACCAAATTTTTCGCTTTGTTCTATCAATTTAAGGACTTGAATCCCGTTACCTAATTCTAAGGTTGATCCTAACATACCTATAGGTTCGTGATCATATGGAACTGCAATAGAATGGATATCAGCAGGTGAATCGACTCCATATCTTTCACGAAGAATGGCAACATGAATACATCCTACAGGACACGTATTACAGGCGACACGTCTTCCAAGATAGGCTTCAGCAAATTTTTCTCCTGAAATATCAATTGCATGCTCAAATCTCCCTTTCATGAAATTCCTCGTCGGAAGAGCATTTAATTCATTTAGTGGTAATATATTTTGGGCAGTCCCCAAGACATGATACTTCTTCATTACATCAGTTTTAACGCAGGAATCCCAAATCGTTTGATAGGTCTTAAGATAGACGCGTCTATCAGGCATAAGTTCTTCTAAGGAAAGATCTTTCTCACCACTTATCACTATGGCTTTGATTTTTTTTGCACCTAGTACTGTACCACATCCTAATCTCCCAAAGTGACGAAAGCTGTCAACTACAACATTGCCATATTTTACGAGATTTTCACTTGCTGGCCCAATACGAATTGATGATCTTCTCCCTGGTCCCACGGGTATAAGTTCCCGTAAGACACGCCCGAGTGTTGTTGTATACATATATGCAAGAGGACCCGCTCGCTTAATCTCAACCTGATCATCAACGATTGTAATATAGCTAGATTTTTCTGCTGTACCTTTAATAATGATAGCTCCAAGACCAGAAAATCTCATGGCAAGAGACAATCGTCCTCCAGCATAAGATTCTCCTAAGTCGCCTGTAAGAGGGCTTTTAAAGGTAACAACTGTTTTAGAAATAATTGGAAAAAAAGTATTTAACGAACCAATTGCGAAAATAACAGCATTTTCAGGACCTAAAGAATCCGCATTAGGAGGAACATGTTCATTCAAGAGATTTATGGCAACTCCTAATCCCCCGATCCATTTTTCAAATAATTCAGGTCTTGAGTATCGCTGTACTTCTTGGGTGGTCAGATTTATTTCTAAAATATCCTGAGGTATGGAAGACATTGTTTTATCCTCTAGAATCCGAGTTTGGGTTCCTCCATTATTAATACTCCAGTAGGACAAAATTTTGTACAGGTACTACATTGTCGACATACTATCGCATTCTTAAGCTCTTGGTCAATATGTATGGCACCTGGGATTGGACATGCTGTTACGCATTCTTGGTGGCATTTTGTCGAGTCACATATCTTCCTATTCACCAAAATTCCTCCACCTTGACTCCTAGCACGAATTGCTCCTTCAATTGGACATACAGGTACACAAGGAGGTTCTAAGCATCCTCTACATACGATTATTGCAAAACTACCCTCATATCCTCCTATAGTTTTGACTTTTATGGATGATCTATCCACAGATAATGATTTTTCGTTCACCCGAGCACAAGCTAACACACATTGATAACAACCTATACATCTCTCTAAATAAGCGACACGTAAACGATTAGCCATGATCATTTTTAGATTATTTGTACCCTTAAAAATATTTCATTGATACCAAATAGTTATTTCAAGAATTTCCCTATAACTAAACCGTTTTAGAATTATTCCCAAAAGAATTAAATGGATTTATCCTGAACCTATATTCTAAAAATTATTGAATTAAGACTCATTACAATTTTTTGTTACTCTACTAGTTTTATCCACCGTTCCGATGGTTAAAGAAAGTCAAATGTCACTCCATGACAATGTACGTCAGTCACAACCAACCTTTCTTCCAGAAATAACTTAACATGATTATAGCAACCAATAACATCAAAGAAAGAGCCATAGGATAACCAATAGGCCAAGCTAATTCAGGCATAAGCTGAAAATTCATTCCATAGATTCCAGAAACTACTGTCATTGGAATAACGATTGTAGCGATAATGGTAAGCACTTTCATTACTTCATTCATTTTATTGCTAATACTGGAAAGATAAATGTCAAGCATACCTGAAACAATATCTCGGAGCGTTTCCACTGTGTCGATCACTTGGATAGTATGGTCATAAACGTCTCTAATGTACTTTGAGGTTTCAGCTTGTATCAATACTGATCCCCCACGTTCTAATCGGCTAATTAATTCTCTTAAGGGCCACACAGCCTTACGTATGAAAATGATATTGGTTTTTAGAGAATGGATTATTTGTAAAGTCTCAGTTCCTGGAGCTTTAACCACCTCTTCTTCCAAAAATTCAATTCGCTCACTTAATTTTTCTAGAATTAAGAAATAATTATCGACAATAACATCAATTAGTGCGTAAAAAAGGTGATCTGCACCATAGGATCGGATCTTCCCTTTTTTCCCTTTTATACGTTCACGAATGGGATCAAAAACATCTTCGGGTCTTTCTTGAAAAGACAAAACGTAATTTTCTCCAAGAATTAAACTAACTTGTTCAATGATAACACTTTTTCGTTCCTCGTTGTAATTAAGCATTTTTAAAACTACATAGAGATGATTTTCATAATCATCAATTTTTGGCCGTTGATCTGTGTTGAGAATATCTTCTAATAATAAAGGATGTAAATTAAAATGTTCTCCAAACTTTTCTAAAGTAGTAATGTCATGCAGTCCATCAATATTAATCCATGTTATAGTTGGTCTTGCCTTAAAAGGTAAACATTCTTCTACTGTCTTAACTTCTTTTTCTTCACATTTAATTTCATCATAATCTAAAACAGTTATCTTTATCTCTTCTGTTTTTATACGACCAATAAAAATGGGAGTACCAGGAGGAAGACCTACTTTCTTTTTTCTTTTTTTTAGAATTGATGGAATTCTTTTTGGTCCTGTTTGAACTACTTGGAACAA
This sequence comes from Candidatus Hodarchaeota archaeon, assembly GCA_029856365.1. Lineage (GTDB taxonomy): Archaea > Asgardarchaeota > Heimdallarchaeia > Hodarchaeales > Hodarchaeaceae > Hodarchaeum. Next base: position 6,637 of record JAHQWW010000012.1, on the reverse strand, counting down.
TAGATTTTATCTCCTTATCCAAATTTATTTTCAACTTCATCTGTGGGTCAGAACATTCAATCAAAATCAAATTTCTTAATTAACTAAAAAGAAGAAGAGACCTGCTTTTTGTCCGATCTGTCGATTTCCAATTATAATTTTGGCATAATCGAAATGTAGGTACATAGATAGATATTATACTCATCTCTTTAAATGGAATCATCCGCTTCAAGAAGACTTTGGAAGGTATCATGATGTTCTTCCTCCTCATCTAAAATTTCTTGAAAAATGAAAGCTGTTGTTACATCATTGTTTGTTTGGGCTTGTTTAATTATTCGCTTGTTAAATTCTATTGTTTTTTTTTCTGCATTACTATTATTTTCGAGCATTTCTTTTAGATTTCCCCCTAAGGATATTGGAGCGGGTTTTGTTGTTGGTTCTTCACCTAGATAAAATAATCTTTCCGCTGTCTTTTCAGCATGACCCATTTCTTCAATAGCAATCTTTCTAAACTCTTCCTTAATGGCATAATGTTTTGGGCTTCTCCATAATACATGTTGCCACATGTATTGAATAGAAACTTGCATCTCCTTTGAGATTGTCTCATTTAACATCTCTAATAATTTATTTGTCACCAACAGAGTTCATATCCTTCTTTGATATAATGGCTAGTAGATGTTATTTTCTTAAAAATTTTATCCTAGCAAGGATTTAATCTCATAAATTATACATAAAAAATTTTTTCCTTTAGTTTAGAAAAGCATTTTAGAAATAGATATATTTCTTTCTCATCTATACCGAAATTAAGAGCTTTATTAGTGATATATAGAATCATAATTCCTTAATTTTCTACGAGAAATTATATACAATGCTTTTATACCATGATGACATGAATTTCCTAGAACTAAATAGGATGGTGTTTTTTGAATGAGTGAAAAAAAGAAGAAAGAGGCGGAGAAAAAGAAGCAGGAAGCAATGAAAAAACTGAAAGAAGCAGAAGAGTTTGAGAAAAAATCAATGAAAAAAAGAAAAGAAGCAGAAGTGAAAGAGAAGGAAGCTGAGAAGAAAGCACAAGAAGCAAGCAAGAAACGTGAAGAAGAAGAGAAGAAACAAAAGAAAGAAGCTGAACATAAACGTAAGGAAGCTGAGAAGAAAGCTAAAAAAGAAGAGGAGAAACAAAAGAAAGAAGCTGAACACAAACGTAAGGAAGCTGAGAAGAAAGCTAAAAAAGAGGAGGAAGAAGTGAAGAAGGAAGCTGAGAAGAAACGAAAAGAAACTGAAAAAAGACTGAAAACGTAACAACGAATCTTAACCTAAGTTCTTATCATATTTTTTCTTATTTAAGTTGTTTTTAGGGAAACCTACGTGATGACTAACTCCAAGGTTCAAATTATAGATCCAACACAGTTATGGCAATTTATACCTATAAATCAATATATAAAACCCCCAAAACCACTCGAAGAGACGGTAAGGCAAGGAATTATAGGAGTATTTCAGAAATTATGGCCCACTAAAGAGAGTACAGACCTACCTTTGACTCAAAAGGAATTGACCGTAATTCCTTTAACGAAATTAGACCGGATTGTTCCCTCTCCAGATTGGACTGGAGCTGTAAATGCGTTAAACTTAGCTTTGGACGAATGGGTAAAATCTGGGGCTTCTAAAGGTAATGTTGCCGTTGTATTATGTCACCCATTTGGAGGCACCCAAGAAATATTGACAATTTGGGGAAAAGATCAATGTTGGTTAATCCTTGATCCCCCACCTAGAACTGAAATTCTAAACGATGACTTGAATTGGATTGAGCATTATATCAAAGGTAAGGACACTCCATTTGTCTTACCAAATCTTGAACACTATTATTTACGTCATGTAAAAGGACTTAGACTTATACGAGAATTATTTGACTGGTTATGGTCAAATTCTTGTCAATGCGTAATGGGAATAGATAGTTGGGCTTGGACTTATCTAAAACATACAATGAAAATTGACACTTATGCCCGTACAATATTGGTACTCAAAGCTCTTGATTATGAAAGATTGAATATATGGCTTAAATCGTTGTTCAGGCAATCAACACGAAGAGATCTTTTTTTCAGGGAAACAACTACAGGAAAATATGTATTGAGTTCAGAAGTTCCAATAGAAGATGCAAAAAAGCAACCTAGGTATGATAATAACTTCTTAAAGAACTTAGCAGGGTATAGTTCTGGTATTCCACTCGTTAGTTGGGAAATCTGGCGTACCAGTCTACGTACAGATCCTGATGAAGAATTACTATTGAAAGAAGACGAGTTGGAAATGGATCCAAGGAATAAGCGGCGAACCATCTGGGTGTTGCCTTGGGAAAAAGTTGAACTCCCAATCATACCTGAAAGCGTTAAAAGAAATGAATCCCATGTATTCCACGCGGTATTGCTCCATAACGGTCTTTCGATTGAATTATTATCCCAGATCTTACCTATATCGCTAGAAGAAGTGACACAAAGTCTCAATAAATTGAAACGTTTAGGATTGATTGAAAATAGGGGAGATAATTGGATTGTATCAGCCATAGCTTACCCAAGGATAAGAGAATTTTTAAATAGTGAAGGTTACTTAATTGATGATATCTAGGAGATAAAATAGGATGATTTATCAAAATGGGGAAATTTTATTTTTTAGATCTTTGACAAGCACTGAAATTCTCTTCATCATTGCAATCCTAACCATTTCATGGCTTGTTATGAAGCTAAATCGTTATTGGATCCCTTTTTTAGCTAATAAATTTTCTGGAAAACGCAGATTGTATATATTGGCTCTCATGCCAATCTTACGCTTAATTATAATTGTCGGTGTTTTTATCATCATCTTCCCTCTTATCATCATTCCTACAACTGAAAACCTTATTGCATTTTTGGGAGCTATGGGAATTGCTCTTGGTTTCGCTCTTAAGGAATACATTAGTAGTTTGATTGCAGGTATTGTGACACTGTATGAAATGCCCTATCGGCCTGGTGATTGGATCGAAATCAATGGAATTTATGGAGAGGTTGTTTCAATCGGTTTAAGATCACTAGAACTCCGAACACCTGATGATAATATTGTACGTATTCCACAATTAAGAATGTGGGATAGTCCTATCTTTAACTCCACTAGTGGAAGTAGAGAGCTACTTTCTGTAACAGATTTCTACTTAAACCCAAAACACGATGCTACATTAATCAAGCGAATACTATATGATGTGGCTATAACAAGTCCTTTTCTACAGTTGAAAAAACCCGTTGAGATTATTGTCAAGGAAAAGCCCTGGGGAACACATTATAAACTGAAAGCTTATCCTATTGATGCTCGTGATCAATTCCAATTTATTAGCGATTTAACAGTGCGAGGAAAAAAAGCTTTATTAGATTTGGATCTGGAGTTTGCCACAGTAATACAAGCTATACGTTCTGAACAATCAATTGAGAATTTCTAAACTATGTTTATCTTATTAACCAAGTTATAATGTTAGAGCTGCTACTGCTCTAAAAAGAATTTAAAAAAATCATTTTTCGGTTTAAAATCTTTCCTTAAGCTGAATTAGATTGGTGGTTTTGAATCTTTTCGGGACTCAGTTGCGGGTTTCCCCTCAATACCCCAATGAGCTTTAGGGATTTCGTGAATAATGACTTCTACTGCTTGAGTAGGAATCCCCATTTTCACGAATACATTCGTAATACCTTCAATTATTTCCTTAATTCTCTCTTCAGAGATCCCTTTCCAAATATGGACATGGACAACAGGCATATATATCTCCTCATCAACTTTATTGTTCGATATTAATCTTCAATTCTCTTGTTACTTACTTGATTTCCTAAATATTTAAGACTTTATCATTATGATGATAAAAGAGACCGAACGCGTTTAAGTGCTTTTTTCAGTTACCATTTTTCCTCATTTTATAGAGGTTCCTTACCGTACAAATTTGACCCAAATGATACATATCGTGATGAGTCATCGTTGAGATTATTTGTTTTATTGGCCACATATCACCCCAATTTGTCCGAACCAGGTCATCCAATTGTTCATCTGTCTGATTTTGAAGACTTTCAACTAATCTTTTTTGAGTTTCTTTCAAATAATCAATGCAGTGTGGCCACTCTGGACATTCGAGATCATGCCAAGTCAGTATTCCCTCTCTAAAAGCATATTCATCATACATTTGCTTACATTGTGCTAAGTGGACTACTTTAAATTCGATGTTAGAGATGGGGTCAAGAGATTGTGATGAAATCCATTCATTTCCTTGTTCATTCCATTGCCTAATTGTTTCTAATGTTCTAGAACAAGCAGTGGGTTTCCATTTTGCCTCCTCCTTAGAAATTTCCATTAATGTTTGTATCAATTCTTGAAATCCCCTTTCTAACTCCCATATTAACGTTTGAATGATTTTTCGGCTGTTCATAAAAACACGACATGTTTACTATATACTCTTGTAATCTAAACCAGCTGAGATCAATCTTTATGTCATTTTAAAAATAATTGATTAGTTTTATGTTGATCTGGAGAATATACTGTGACATTTACCTAAAGATCTATCTTTGAAAAAATTAGAGGCCAAATAAAAGCTCCAACTAAAGCAACAAGAAAATAGCGGAGGGCTGTCGGTAGCACCTCTTCAGAAGGTAAGAATGGAGATAAACCATAGTACAAAACTAGGACTAGGATTAACCCGATAAGTATTCGCAACATGATTTTCCATGTCTTTTTCTCTGGAATTTTGACTTTGAAATCAACAAATTTCTTCTCCAGGGCTAATCCAAGTGCTAAGCCAATAACAATTCCTCCACTTCCGCCAAAATTATCAGTGGGAACTGGGAGAATTAATTCCGTAAGAATAATCGCAACTCCTCCTAATAGAGCTAGTCCCATATATAAATAATAAGTATTATAATGGGAGAGATAATTCCTTATGGGATGTTCAAATCGCCAAACCAACATGACAATCGCTATTCCAATTCCCCACCCAAGTAGCACATCTCCTAGCCAATGCACTCCTAAATAGATACGTGAAATCCCAATAAGGATAATCAATGATGTTCCCCCAATAAACATCCACCATTTTTTAATTTTTATACTGAGCCACCCATAGAATGTAGTTGAACTCTGCGCATGGCCACTGGGGAAGCTATAATTTGATGTACTAGTTAACCACAGACTGGGGTTAGGTCGAGGATGTTTCAAGATAGCTTTGAGCCAATAATTTAATATTGTCGAGCCTACAACGACAAAGGCGGTTGTTTTGGCAAATCTTTTATTGATTCCCCAGAAAATCACAAGAATTACTGCCAGATAAATAGTGTTCGATCCTAGTTCAGTGATCAGTTTGAGAATATCCTTTGCCCAAGGAAACAAATCCCTTAGTACTTCTGTCCAGATTGTATCAAACAATACCAATTATGTCACCACATTCATACTTAGGATTTCTTTAATATTAAATACCCCTTTTAATTTTTTTCGACCCGTCCTACTCTTCTTTTCTCAGTTGTTTAAGGAGAGGGGGTATTTGTTGCAGGAAGAGATGTTAATAAAATTACCTCCTAACTGCGATTTCTGTGTGGAATAAAATGGACTTTAAGAAGATCATAATAGCGTTAGTTATCACAATGACTTTAATCACATCTACTTTGGGATTAATTTTACTATTTTCCGAAAATAAAGCAATTCCAAGTTCCGATGTGGATATAAAGGACGATATCGCCTATGTTCCAAATACTAGAGGTTTAGCCATATATAAAATTCTCCCTGAACTAAATGCAAGAAAATTAACCCATCTCCCATTCGATGAAACAGCGTTCGGTGTAAGTATTGTTAAGGATCTCCTCTACGTGAGTGGAGGATTTGGACTGAAAATATTCGATTTAAGTGATGATCCAGAAAATCCATCTCTTATTGGAGAGTATAATAAAGGAGGAGGTAACCAAATAGCCATCAATAATAGTCTTGCATTCCTTACATTTATGAATGGTGGTTTAGAAATTATCGATGTTCAGGATCCAATGAATCCAATTCTAGTTGGTCAGTTCAACCTTGGTAATCGAGATTTGGATGTCGAAGTAGTCGGCACCACACTTTATCTAGCAGATCCAGACAGAGGGTTAGAAGTAATTAATGGGACAGAACCATCTAATCCGCAAATCATCAACACTTTACCAATCATAGGAGCATGGGATATATGGCGAGTAGATAACCTTCTTTATCTCGGATGCCATTCAAATGGAGTCAGAATTATCAATATAACCAACCCCACTATCCCGAATGTTATCAGCGCATACCCAAGTGATGGTGATGTATATGCACTCGCTGGTGACCATGATATTCTTTATGTAGGTAATTTTTATGGTAGAATTGAAGTTTTAAATGTCAGTAATCCCGCTCAGCCTAGTCGTCTTAAAATAACTCCAGAAGATTTTAGCTCTCATGGCTTGTATTATGATGGAACTTATGCCTACCTTGTAGGACACCATACACAATTCTCAATTCTTAAATACGACTCAGATACATCGGAACTACGGTTTTATTCGATAATTAGTACTAAATCAGCCAGTTGGGATTTATTCATGGTGATACCCTTAATTCTAACTGTATTTGCACTTATCAGGAGGAAAAAAACGTCATAGTAATGCGCCTAACGTCC
>JAHQWW010000097.1 GCA_029856365.1 Candidatus Hodarchaeota archaeon | reverse complement strand
AACCAATCCACCAATGCCGACAATCAGATAAGCAATTAGAAACTGGGGTCTTGCTAACCTAATTAAACCGAATATTTTTTGGTTAATTGATCCCTCTTTTTTCGTAACAACGCTCTCTAGGTTAGTAACCAACTAATTTCACCCTTAAGAAATGATTTTAAATTAAAAAAAAGCCTTTCATCCTTATTATTCCTAGGAAAATTCATGATTCTTGGAATGTTTTTAATCTTTACATTATTTCGATCATTTTATCGTAATCTCATGGTTTCGCTCAATTAAGAATTAAAATGAAACTCAAACAGCATCTATTTGACTAGGATTTTATTCTCTATCAGGAGAATAATATAAATTGAATTTTGAAAGTAATTTTGACGAAGATTTCAATAAAATCCATAGAAAAAGATTTAATTTGCATTATATAGAAGAAAAATTAATGGTTAGCCCAATTAAGAAGTTTATGCTCTCCTTTCTTGAATTAAAAGTTTTCAAATCTTTTATAAAGTCTTGTAATTCTAATTTGACTGGGAAGAATATCTTGGAAGTAGGATGCGGAGCTGGGTACGGAATAGAACCTATTTATAGAAGTTTTAAGCCTAAAGAGTACTTTGCGTTCGATATAAGTCTAAAAATGGTATTATTATCAGCTGCTAAAGCAAAAAAGAAAAAAATCCCCGTTAATGTTTTTTTAGGGGATGTTAAAGAAATCAAACTACCCTCGAAAAAATTTGACATAGTCTTTGTTTTTACTGTACTTCACCATGTTGAAGGTTGGCGAGATGGATTAAAAGAAATCAACAGGGTTCTAAAACCAAAAGGATTATTATTGATAAATGAAATTAATAGTAGGTCCTTAAGCTGGTTCGAAAGGTATCTAAAGGTGTTTCATCCTAAGAAAGCCTATTTCACATGGGATGAGTTCAATCAAGGTCTTAATAATGCTGGGTTTTTAATTCTTAAAGAATATAAATTTCTGAAAGATTTGGGGTTTTTTTTATGTGTTAATCGACGTAAAAATTAAATGGTGCCTTGACTTCAATAATTCAAATAAGGAATTCATAAGGATGATCCTTTTAATTACCCAGTTAATTCTTCAACTTCTTTTTTCCCTTCTTCCATCTCTTCTACCTGTTCCTTGTCTAGTCTTAGTAGTAGAGTTTGGAATTCTCCAACATGTTCTTTCTCTTCCTTAGCTACTTCTAAAAGAACCTTCTTTGTATCACTATCGTTAGTATAAGCTGCCATTTGTTCATAAAGGTTTATGGCATCCAATTCAGCAATTAGGGCTATCCGTAGTATTTCCATATTTATATGTTCTTTACTAAGTTTTTCAAGATTAATAGGTACCTGACCAAACATAATTTTTACCTCCTTTACTAATATGTATCAAAAATTGATATCTAGTTCTACTTATAAAGTATATGGCTCCCCTTTGAAGGCTGAATTGGAAAAAAGTTACATTAATAATTCAAAAATATCTTTGGGTTTTGGTGTGATTTTATACTTTCTACCAAACCGGGAGAGGATCCACCAACACGAAACACAATATGTGGTGCTATAATCTCCTTCCTTAAAATCACTCATTCTTTTTATTGCTATTTTGTCGATAATATCTAGCCTATGCATATATCCAATCCCACCTCCACAACACCAATGAGGAACATCAAGAACCTTATACCCCGATTCATGAAGGACATCATTGACAATCTTCGTAACTTCAGGACGTCCACGATTCATTAATTGGCAGAGGTGTTGAACAGCAACTTGGCCTGTTTTTTTTTTGTTTGTTGGTTTTAAATAATCAACCACAAATAGGATTTCTGCATCAAGTTCCTCCCGATAGTGAGTTTTAAACACATAGTAGCATGCAGGACAAGCGCAAATGATTTTTTCATAGTGTTTGAATATTTCTATATTCTCTCTTTTACATTTCTCATAATCTTCAAAGGCACCAGATACATATAACGGATAACCACAGCAAATTTCCTTATCTAAAATAGTAAAGTCAATATTGTGTCTTAGGAGATATTTCAAAGAATTTTCAGTATAGCGAGGAACTCTAATGGTTGATAAACAACCCATGTAATAAAGGGTCTTACTTTCTTCAGGAATGCCTTCAGGTTTTCTGATTCGCATTTTATCAGTTGAATATGGAGTACCATACTTTTCAAAACTTATAATCATTTCAGCAAGGCTCTCAATTTCATTTCCATCTTCTAAAAATTTTTGATTTAGCTGACATCTCTCCTCTGAAGTTCCACAAGCATTACAATGAACACAATTCAATAATTTTAGATAATCTTCTTGTTTGAATTTATAACTTTCACGAGTTTCTAAAAGCCTCATAACCTCGTCATTACCTAAGAAATTCTCTGGTTCAACCTCTTCAGTGGGGTATTTTTTTCTATCATTCATAAGATATTCACTCTTTAGGTGGAATTAACTAGCTGCAAAATTTCTCCAAGCTTTCATACCACCTTCCAAAACAAATACTTTAGAGAAATCCTTTTTCTGCATAATTTGCGCAGCTGTATGAGCTCTGGCTCCACTCCGACATACTACAATAATTTCTTGATCCTTTAGATTGGATAATTCCTCAAGATTGGAAATTAGATGAGCCAATGGGATGTGTTTAATATCCCGTAATTGGCCAAGTGGTCCTTTTAATTCATCTTCTTCTCGTACATCAATCATCAAAGGTATCTGTTGACCATCTAAGCGATTCTTTAGTTCTTGGACTGATATTGAAGAAACAACCTGTTCATTAACACCTATTTCTAGAGTACCTTTTACTTCACACGCAGGTGAGTCAACAGGTATCCAAATGCCTCCTGGATCACGAGCACATGCATAATTTGATTTAAGAACATCACGCATCCAATCTGCAGGACCAAGTTTCAGATCTTCGAGATAATGAACAAATTCCTCTCGGGTTCGTGGTTCGAGGTGCGGATTGCTAGTTTTTTGGTTAGCAAGCGTGGATGGTTGACGACCACGATATTCATGAGCAGGAAATACAACAAAATGCTCGGGAAGACTCAAAAACTTCTGAATACTGTCGTAATGTTTAGCAGGATCTCCTCCTGGTAAATCATCTCTCCCTGCTCCACCTTCATCTAAAAATAGTGCATCACCAGTGAAAACTCTATTAGATTCTTCAAAAACTAATGATATCGAATCTTGAGTATGTCCAGGGGTATGAATAACTTTAATTGGACTTCCTAGGAGATCTAGTTCATCTCCTTCTTTGACACGAATATCTACACACCTAGCAGGTGCGTTTTTATGCATAATAATCTTACTATCCATACGATCTTTGATTGCTGCTGCACCCGAGATATGATCTGCATGAGTATGTGTCTCAATGATATGTGTTAATCTTAAATTTTTATCTTTTAACGTCTTGAGATAGTCTTCGACATGGTCTAAGACGGGATCAATTAGGACAGACTCTTCTGATCCTTCCTTTTTTACTAAATATGACAAGCACGCGTGTGGATTTAATTGTTCAAAACTTAATGTCATTAAATTATCTCCTAGGTGAAAGTTTTATTAAAAATCGGATTATATTTTGTAAGTAAGTAGCGCCCGATAACCATCCTTTGGATTTGAGAAGTTCCTTCGTATATCTGGTAAAGCTTTGCATCTCTGAACAATTTCTCAATGAGGTAGTTTGTTGTGTAACCATATCCTCCGAAGATTTGGAGGGCATCTGATACTGTTTTCATCCCATAATCTGTGGCAAAAGCTTTAGCGATACTTGCTGAAATAGTATTATCACGATTTTGATCTGCTTCCCAAGCAGCTTTCCATGTCAGTAAACGAGCTGCGTCTACATTCATTTTCATCTCTGCAATCATGAATTGAATAGCTTGAAAGTTGGCAATTTCCGTTTCAAAGGCTTTTCTACGTTTTGCATATGCAATTGCATATTCCATACTTGCTCTGGACATTCCACACGCAAATGCTCCAATTGTTGGACGAGTACGCGCGAAAGTTTGCATAGCTATTGAGAATCCTTTCCCTAGCTCTCCAAGGATGTTTTCTAGAGGAATATGTACTTCATCAAACCGAACCATCACAGTATTTGAAGCTTTATGGCCCATTTTCGGAATAGGTTTACCAATTTTCACTCCCTCGGTGTCCATAGGTACAACAACGCCAGTAATGCCTTCATGTCTCTTTGTTCCTTCCAAACGACAAAATATGCTGAGTAGAGAAGCCACTCCTCCGTTTGTAACCCACATTTTCCGACCATTTAATATAATCTCATCGTTTTCCAAACGAGCGGTCGCAGTTAAACCCGCAACATCCGATCCCATCCCTGGTTCACTAGTTGCAAAAGCAATGAATTTTAATTCTTCAGTTAACGGCTTAAGAAAACGATCAATCTGCTCCTCAGTTCCTCCAATCAAAATGGGTTCAGCTCCTAGACAATTATCAAAAAGACTTGTGGTAATTCCTGGATCTGCGGCAGCTATTTCCTCTACTATCAAACAAGTGTCTAGTATCCCTAAACCAGGTCCTCCTATTTTTTGGGGAAAAATTGTATTCATTAATCCTTGATCGAAAGCTTTTTGGAGAACTTCTTGAGGAAACTCCCCTGTTTGATCATATTTTCTCGATACTGGAATGATCTCATTAATAGCGAATTCTCGAGCCTTTAATTGGAGTTTTTTCTGGTCGTGTGATAAACTAAAATCGATCATAAAACCTCACCTCTTAACTTGAACTGAATTTTACTAAGTCTTAAATTTTCTTGCTATTAGTGTTATTACTCTATCCTCCGGGTGATCCGTGAAAGAGTGAATCTTTCCAAGTCCATTCCCAGATATCTTGTTCAGTAAGTTTTTCTTTTTCTACTATCATTTCATGAAGACGTTTTAGTAGTTGATGATGACGAATTTCATCATTTAAAATCGCCTTAACAACAACTTTTTCTTTCTCGTCCTCTAATTCCTTCCAAAATGCTTTATAAGTATTGATAGCTTGTTGTTCCAACTCAATGTGCTTTGAAATGTTTTCTTTTAATTGATCTGTAGTCTCTTCTGGGATTAAGGGAGTACTTCCTGTATTTAAAGCAATAAGTGCATTTAACAAAGAAGCATGTTTCTTAGAATCCATTGCAATACCTAAAATCAGTTCTTTAACCATAATATTTGGAACATCTTTCACTGAGGTATTTGCGGAGTCTACAATTTTCTCCTCTAATATAATCTGCCTTTTATAAAATTCAACTCGTTCTTGTGTGTTCATATTTAATTCACCTCTACATGAAGGTTATGGGCATATTTCCTTGGTATATTCTTAAGTAATTCTTTGTTTTTATTAAAACCTATACATTTAAAACATAAAGACCATTGGATAATACAATTACAATCAAAGTTACAATATTTATTGAATAGAAGAAAAGTAGAGATTAATTTTTCCTTTGAATAACTGTTTTTATATTCAATGGTGATTTTTTCGAACCTAAAAGCAAAATATAATTTTAGAATACTCTGATATTGGAAAAATAATTTCCAAACTAGTGAAATTCACAAGTGGAGTGAAAACAAATGAGTGAAGAAGAATATTTTTTGCCCTTAATTGGTGATCCTGCACCTGAATTTGAGGCAAAAACAACACATGGTACGGTAAATTTCCCAAAGGATTATGAGGGAAAATGGGTGATTTTATTTTCCCATCCAGCAGATTTTACACCTGTTTGTACTACTGAATTTGTAGCATTTCAAAAGAAATTTGATGAATTCAAAGCTTTGAACACGGAATTGATCGGACTTTCCATTGATCAAGTGTTTAGTCATATTAAATGGGTTGAATGGATAAAAGAGAAATTAAATGTTGAGATTAAATTTCCAATCATTGCTGATCACGGTGAGATTGGTGCTTTGTATGGAATGGTGCACCCATCAAAAGGAAGTAGTACAGTCCGAGCTGTTTTTCTTATTGATCCCAAAGGGATTGTTAGGACAATCATCTATTATCCTCCAGAATTGGGCAGAAATTTTGATGAACTACTCCGAATGGTGAAAGCCATCCAGGTATCTGATAAGCACAAGGTTGCTATGCCTGCTGATTGGCCCAATAATACAAGTCTCGACCTCAAAGACCGAGTCATCGTCCCACCTGCTTCTGATGTTAAATCTGCAGAAGAACGCCTTGTAAAAGCTAAAGCAGGCGAGTTTGAGTGTTTCGATTGGTGGTTATGCCATAAAAAGCTCTAATATCTTTAGATTCGATTTCATCAACTAATTCTATAAAAAGTCTTGAGCGAGTTAAGTTTTTATAGAAAAAAACGTCTAATAACGAGTCAAGAGGAAAAAAAAATGGTTCTAATTAGTGAAAAATTCAATGAAGCGCTAAATATACAAGTTGGAGAAGAACTTAATTCTGCGTACATTTACTTGAGTATGAGCATTTGGTTGAAAGAACATTCATTTAATAAACTGTCCAGTTGGTACTGGGCACAATACAACGAAGAACTAGCTCATGCTTACAAGTTTATCAATTATATCATTGATGTCGGCGGAACAGCTAAAATCCCAACAATCCCTGAACCCAAATCTGATTGGGCCTCTGTGAAAGAAATTGTAGAAACAGGTTATGCACACGAACAATATATAACAGGGAAAATTCATGAGCTGGTGACTCTAGCTGAAGAGTTAAAAGATTACAACCCAAGAGAATTACTACAGTGGTTTGTTACCGAACAGATCGAGGAAGAAGCTAACGCCTCTGAAATGGTGGAAAGGCAGGCTGCGTTTAAAAATGACATACTCTTCGATCAACATACTGTAAGAGGCGAAGATTAGGTTCCTCAGAAAACAAATAGATACAAAACAAGACTAATAGTTATAAAGGTGTGAAATATGGTAGATTATAACGAATTTTTCCAGTCAGCGGATTGGAAGAAGGAGAAACACGCTCCAGTTATTGAAGTAAAGAGTAAAGACCCAGTATTGGTTGAGGTCAGTGTGGGAAAGGAAATTGAGCATCCAAATACGGTCGAACATCACATTCGATGGATTCAACTCCTGTTCCACCCCGAAGGAGAGAAATTTCCAGTTGAAATTGGGAAGATTGAATTTAATTCGCACGGGGAAGCCGGCCGGACGGAACCCAAAGGATTCTTTTCTATTAAGACCAATAAACCTGGAACGTTAATTGCGTTCTCTTTCTGCAATATCCACGGCTTTTGGAGAAATGAGCAACCCCTTACTCTCTAATAATGATTTTTATGTCATTATTAGAGTAATCCTTTTTTTTTATATTTTTTCAACCAGCTTATCTGGCTATATACTTATTAAGGGGAATTTTATTGCCAATAAATCACGATTATAATGAAATACGTTGTTATAGGCAATGGAGTAGCTGGTGTTTCTGCTATTCAAGTCTTGGCGAAGGAAAAATCATCTAATTCGACAATACTCCAATTCACAGATGAACCTTTTCCAGGTTATTATAACCGCCCAAAAATCCCAGCTTTCATTGGAAATAATAAGATGACTGTGGAAGACACCATTGCTTATAATATTAACTGGTACAGAAAATTGGAAGTAGATTTACATATTCAAGAAAAAGTAGAGAAAATTAATATCAAAACAAATGAAATTATAACTCACAAAACAGCTTATCCATTCGATCGGTTGTTAGTTGCTACTGGGGCAGATTGTTGGTGCCCTCCTATCGAGGGAAGACAATTAAATCATTTTTATGAGGTAAGAAGTCTTAGCGATGCATTAAAAATTCGTGATCGATTTAAAGTAAGTAAAAAGGCTGTGATTATTGGAGGTGGGGTTCTTGGTCTTGAAATTGCTAGCGCAGCTGCCAAACAAGGCCAAGAAACAACCGTTATTGAATTCTTTCCTTATCTATTACCAAGACAATTGGATTTAGAAGGAGGAAACATCCTCAGAAAAATACTAGAAGAACGTGGAATTAAAATCTATGTAAAAAAAGAAGTACAGAAAGTTACTGGAGAAAATGAAGTGGAACAAGTCATTACTAAAGATGGTTTAGAAATCTCAACAGATTTGGTACTGGCTTGCACAGGTATTAAGCCTAGAGTAGAACTGGTAAAGGATTTCTTGGCAATTAATCGTGGTATTGTTGTTAATGATTACTTAGAAACATCACAAAAAAACATTTTTGCGTCAGGAGATTGTGCAGAACATAATGGAATGGTATATGGGCTTATTCCTCCTAGTATTCAACAAGCAAGAATCGCAGCTCATAATATGATTAATATGGAAACAAAGTATAAGGGTTCGAAGATATCTTCAACTCTCAAAGTAACTGATTTATTTTTGAGTTCTTTTGGTTACACTGGAAAAGAACCTGAATTAGGTTATAGCGTAAGAAAATTTGTTAATGAGAATGAATATGTTAAATTATATGTTCACAATGATAAAATTAAAGCGGCAATCATTCTAGGTTTCAAAAAAGCTATCCCTCTAATTAGAAATATATTTACAGAAGAGAAATCCATTTCAGACAATGAAACTAAAATAAGAAAAGTTCTACCAGATGTAAGTTGAATTAAGCTCATTAGATATAATGAAGGATTCACATATTTTTAATTTTCTTTTTAACCTATTAACAACGTTATATTATTGGGGGACGTCTTTCAGGAATCATTTTCATGAGTTGGTTTTGATCATAATCGGTGTTTAAATAAAGAGTGCAATAACAATAACCATATTCTGCTATATCTGGTTCTGCATACCGACAAGGGCAGATAATATCTCTGTCAAGTTGACGGTCTTCTTGACTATCACGACAAGGGCAATTATAGTATCCTAATCGGTTAAAGTTATCTAATAATCCTTTGATCAAATCATTCAGGGTTTCAGGGTCAGAATTCAGCTTCCACCCTTTTCGATTTGAGATTTTCTTTATGTATTCCTGAACATCATCATATGATTTTTTTGTCATTGGATTATTTCCTCCCAAATTTCTGGGTTAAATCCCGAATCATATTGCATCTTATTGACAACAAGAAACGGAAATCTTGGTCTAATTCCAAAGACTTTTTCAATGTCGTTTTTCAACTGGTTCTTTTTCTCCACTATAATTTTATCTATATCAAGGTACGAATAACTATATCCGTGCTCGTTAAGCCATCTTTTACCTTTTTTACACCACATACATGTTGAGATTGCAAAAAGAAAAATATCACTATATTGTTTTTTCGTACCTTCAACAGTTTCAACGTCCCCAGGGATTTTAATCGAATCTAAAGACATAATCGAACTACTCATACCATTTTTCGTGTAAAGAATGTTAATACAAGCGAATTTCAGCATTTTAATGAAATTCTCTACAAGTAAAAAACTGTTACGTTATAATTTCCACATTTTGAAAATTTTAGATCAAAAAAATGTTAAAAAAATGATGTTTTGGGAAATAATTATATCTCTCTGACATTAAACCGAAATCATTATTAAAAGAACTTGAAGAATGAGTTCTCCTAGCGAGGTTATTCTAAATCCTCCTGGTTAACATACAAAATTCACAGCCTCTGAAAAATGGGAAACTAATTGAAAAAAGGTGATTATAATGGCTAAATGGGAATGTGACATATGTGGTTATGTTTACGATGAAGAAGTTGAAGGAATACCATTTGCAGAACTTCCAGATGACTGGACATGCCCTGATTGTGGAGCAGGTAAGGAAGATTTTTCAGAAATAGATTGAATGATCAAAAAAGCTACAGAAAACAATCAAGTAAAAACTTCTTTTAGTAAAGCTTGAAAACTATATGCATTAAATGAAAGACTTGTTCTTCATACAACAGAAAAGGAATTACCATCTATCCAGAATCTAAAGGTGAAGAAGTATCAATATTAATTATTATTGTAACTCTTTTATTTCAATATACAGAGGGTCGTGGGTAATACCAACGACTTGTTGGAGCAAACCGAATGCTCGTATTCATGATTGGACAACTCATATTCTATTGATATTAAAATGATCTTAAATTGGCTATTCATTTAATCTAAATTCTTGGGATACAAGGAGGTTATATACCAGATGTGAAATAACCAACGCTAGCTGCAATTTTTATATAAAAACTTTAACATACCCAATGTGTAATGAATATCAGAGGCTAATAAAAAAATTGAAAGTAAAGTTCCAGGACTATGGTGGGAACCTTTCCTCCTCTCAAAAATTTCTATAATTTCTAAACTAGTTTTGTGATCCTTACAAATCCCTCAGAGTATTAGGACCGATAAGAAACCCCTCAAACAATTGGCAGCTGACAACCTAAAACCTAAATTTTGGAGATTAAATTACTTTACTTTTCTCTTATAGATAAAATAAAAAATTACGAAAAAATTACGAAAAAACCAAACCTAAATCTTAAATTCGTGTATTTCAATCTTTATATTATGAATGAATTAGATGAAGAAATAATAACTCAAACTAAACTGAAACAAGATTTTGGTTTAGGTGAATGTACATTTTATAGCTTACCAATACTGAGTAAGCTTACTGGTATTAATCTTGATAAACTTCCTTTTTCGATTCGTGTGCTTCTTGAAAATAGTATCCGTAATTATGATGGTAAACTTGTCACTCTTGAACATGTGAATACTATTCTGAATTGGCCACACTTTGCTGGGCAAACAATTCCATATATGCCTTTTCGTGTCCTTTTACAAGATTTAACAGGTGTACCATTGATTGTGGATATGGCAGCTATTCGAGATGCTGTCCATGAATTGGGTGGAGATCCTACTAAAATAAATCCCTTGATCCCGACAGATTTAGTAATTGATCATAGTGTTCAAGTAGATTTCTTTGGAGTTCATGATGCTTATCCATTAAATTTAGAGAAAGAATATGAAAGGAATAGTGAGCGTTATAAGTTAATAAAATGGGCTCAAAATTCTTTTGATAATACGAGAATTGTCCCTACTGGTTCTGGTATTTGCCACCAAGTAAACTTGGAATATTTAGCTTCAGTTGTTGATATGCGAGACTTTAAAGGAGAATTGACTGCTGTTCCAGATACCTGTGTAGGAACGGATTCGCATACTCCAATGGTAAATGGTGTTGCAGTAATTGGCTGGGGAGTTGGAGGGATAGAAGCAGAAGCAGTGATGCTAGGACAACCATATTATATGCCGCTTCCTGAAGTCATAGGAATTAAGCTAACAGGAACTCTTCTAGAAGGAACCACCGCGACCGATCTCGTTTTGACAATAACTGAAATTCTCCGAAAGCAAAATTTAGTGGGGCGATTTGTTGAATATTTTGGGCCAGGAGTTACTAGTTTGACTGTTCCTGATCGTGCAACTCTCTCAAACATGTCTCCAGAACAAGCTATTACGATTGGATTTTTTCCGATTGATGATCAGACCATTTCATATTTGAAATTAAGTGGTAGAGATCCTGAGCATATTAAATTCGTGGAAAATTATGCAAAGAAGAATAAACTCTTTCGATATCCTGATACGCCTGATCCGACATTTACAGAGGTTATTGAGGTAGACTTGAGTAATATTAGATCATCCATATCTGGGCCATTAAATCCTGAAGAACAGGTTGTCATTTCAGAAGCTAAAGCTAGGTTAAACAAGTTTTTAGATGAGCATACAAGAGCTCGGGGAAGAGAACGGTTGGTAACCAATGTTGATTTGGATGGGATGTCTTGGCTCATCAAAGAGGGAGATCTGGTTATTGCTGCAATAACTTCTTGTACAAACACCTCGAATCCCTCAGTTATGGTTGGTGCAGGTATATTAGCAAAGAAAGCTGTCGAATTAGGGTTACGAATAAAACCTTTTATTAAAACTAGTTTAGCTCCAGGCTCTAAAGTTGTGACAGATTATCTTGATGATCTTGGCCTCCTTCCATATTTAGAAGCTTTGGGTTTCCACCTTGTTGGATATGGCTGTACCACTTGTATCGGAAATAGTGGTCCATTAAGAACAGAAATTGAAGAAACTCTAAAAGAGAATGATCTGTATGTTACTTCCATTCTAAGTGGAAATCGGAATTATGGGGGACGAATTCACCAATTAACTCGTGGAAACTTTCTTGCATCTCCAATACTAGTTGTAGCATATGCTTTGGCTGGAACCATTGACATTAATATCACAACTGAGCCCATCGGTTACACTCCAAATGGTAAACCTGTATTTCTGAAAGATGTTTGGCCTAGTCAGGCTGAAATACGAGAAGCTATTAATCGTTGTATTTCAGCTGAAATATATAAAAAAGAATATGCGAAGATAACAATAGGTGATCCTAATTGGCAAAAATTAGAAGCTCCAACGACAATTCTCTTTGAATGGGATCCCTCTTCGACATATATTAAAAAACCTCCATTTTTCAGTAAAAAATTCTTTTCCCCTCAATCTAAGGAACCCGAGGATATCAAGGATGCTAACGTACTAATTTTGCTGGAAGATAAAGTGTCTACAGACCATATTTCTCCCGCAGGAGCTATTGCCACAGAAAGCCCCGCAGGGAAATATCTAATAGATAAGGGGATCCCTAAAACAGAGTTTAATACATATGGTAGTCGAAGAGGGAATCATGAAGTGATGATGCGGGGTACTTTCGCCAATATTCGGGTTAGAAACCGGCTAACACCAGAAAAAGAAGGATGGTGGACTAAATATCATCCTACTGGGGAAGTCATGAGTGTATATGATGCAGCAATGAGATACGATAAAGAAAACGCTCCAACAATCATTTTAGGTTCAGATCTATATGGCGTAGGAAGTTCTAGAGATTGGGCTGCAAAAGGCCCTGCTTTATTAGGAACTAAAGCAGTAATTGCCAAATCTTTTGAACGAATTCATAGAAGTAACCTTATTGGAATGGGGGTACTGCCATTGGAATTTGAAACTAATCAAGGATGGCAGGAACTCGGTTTAAACGGGACAGAGAAATTCGATATTGTAGGATTAAGCGAAGGTTTAACTCCAAAAAAGAAGCTCAAGGTGATTGCACGTAAATCAGATGGTTCTACACTCGAATTTTCTGTCACAGTGCGTTTGGATGCGGCTATTGAAATTGAATACTATAAGCGTGGAGGAATTCTGCAATATCTAGTTTCAACCATTAGTTAATGGAGTGTCAACCGCATAATTACATGTATTTTAGAAAGAACTGAAAAAGATGTGGTTAAATAATGGAATATGGAGACTATATTCTTAATTTATTCCGAAAGGATCCATGCGAACGTTTGATTCGCAAACAGATTAACACATTACCTGAAACAGCAAGTATTAGAGAAGCCATTAAATCAATGCTAGATAAGGAAATAGATTATGTCTGTATATTGGACGATCAAGGGAGATTTAAGGGCATCGTAACAGAACAGCGCATTGTGCGTTGGGTGAGAGATAGTACTCTGAATGAGGAAGCTCCGATAAGTACTATAATGTCAACTGAATTAGAGTGCTGTATGGAGAGGAGTGAACCGATCTCCCAACTTGTTATGACAATGGAAAGGAATAATTTCATGCATATGCCTATCATCGACCAAGGAAAAGTGAAAGGTGTTGTTTCAGTTCGAGATTTTGTATCTTATTTAGTAGATTATTTTGCTGAGAGCATTTATACTCTAATACCAGATCAACCAGACCAGAAAGAGAGAGAAGGAGCTTGAACAGCACATTTCGGTGAAATTTTATGGAAGAAATAATCTCAGAGGAGAGAAAAACAGATCAGGAAAAAGAAATTTCAACTCTTGATCATGTTGTGATTCGACTCGCAGGGGATAGTGGAGATGGAATGCAATTAGCTGGGTTAAAATTCACCACTGCATCAGTTATTTATGGTAATGATATTTCTACTTTCCCTGATTTTCCAGGAGAGATCCGAGCGCCTGCAGGTACACTTGCCGGTGTTTCGGGGTTTCAGATTCATTTTTCTTCTGAGACTATCTCTACTCCTGGTGATGATTTAGATGCTCTTGTAGTAATGAATCCTGCTGCATTAAAAGTTAATCTGTCAGATTTAAAACCAAAAGGAATCCTGATAGTAAATCAAGACACATTTACTGATAGAAACTTAGAAAAAGCTGGTTATAGTCAAAAT
>JAHQWW010000096.1 GCA_029856365.1 Candidatus Hodarchaeota archaeon | reverse complement strand
CTCACAACCACCCAATCCATATTTTCGTGAAAAAATGTTCCATACTAAAGGAATCAAGAATTTATTTGAGAATAGAGATTTCAATTTACTCATCTTCTTACTTTTTGCTGGTTTAGGAATATTCAACGCTTTATTGAGTGCTATAGATGATATCTTCAGCCGATTTTCTCCTAATACTGGGATGATTGGAGGACTGATCATATTGGGCGGAATATTTGGCGCAGTTATCCTTTCTTCATTATCAGATAAATTAGGCAAACGAAAAATCTTTTTGAATGTTGCTTTAATAGTAAGTACACCTTTAGCACTACTACTGGGGATTACTGGTGCTGGAGATTTTGTATTAACATTAATACTAGCTTTTATCTTTGGTTTCATATTAGTACCAGCATTACCTGTTGGACTAACTTATGCAGCTGAAATAACCCATCCTGTACCAGAAGAAAGCTCCAATGGTGTGTTAATGATGTTTGGCCAGTTAGGAGGGATAATATTCCTAATTATGCCAGATATGATTCTGTTTGCAGGTGTCTTTGGAATAGCAGCAATTGTAAGTCTTTTAATGAAAGATTCAGGTGCCTATAAAGTAAAAAATGATCAATAACTCTTTTTACCCCCAGTCAACTTCTGAATATTCTAGATTTACACTGTCGAAAGAGGCTGGATTAGCACGAATACTTTTTTGGAAGAAAAAGATTCAAGAACTATTGTCTTCCTTAACTGGAACACTTACATCAAGACCTGTTCTTAGAAAGAATCTTGCAGTATTTTCATTTGTACCTTTTTTCCTAATAAGTATTGCACCCGAAGTTTATCAGTAATCGAGAATGAGGAGTTTAAAATAGGATGTAACTTACACTGGGGATTCTTCTCCATTTGTAAGTACAATGGATCACCTTATGGATAAATTTTATATCCCATATGTTCCTGTAAAAGCTTTAAGTTTTTGAGAATAAATCTTAATCGGTTATCAGTAAAAATACCGCATTAATCTTAGCGAATTAATATTTAAAAAGTTTTGTCGCCTCTTAACAGTCCTAGGATTGGCCTCTATTTCTCTTGTGAGGAGGACTTGCCATATTTTCTAAAAAATACCAAAATATTAATTAAGAAGGAATTTTTATTAAAATTGTTCGGGGATAATTACTTGGCAATGAATGAATTAGTGTTAAAAATTTGCTCAATTGGCTCATTCTATGTTGGCAAAACCTCCCTTATCCGTAGATTTGCTGATTGGAAATTTTCAACAAATTATTTACCCACTATTGGTGTTGATTACACAATAAAACGAGTAATCGTAAATGGTAAACATATCAAACTTCTATTGGCTGATACAGCTGGGCAGGAAGTTTTTGGTAAAATACGTTCAAGTTATTATACAGGGTCCTTGGGATGTTTAGTAGTATTTGCTCTGAATGACAGAAAGTCATTCAACGCAGTACCACACTGGATAAGGGAATATAGAAGCAAAGTAAACCCACATTCAATTGTGGTGTTAGTTGGTAACAAAAATGATTTGATCAAAGATCAAGTTATTTCCTCCGAAGAAGCCCAATTAATGGCAAAAAAGTTTGATAGTTTGTATTACGAAACCTCTGCTCTTTGGGGTGGCCAGGAAATTATAGAGATCTTCCACACATTAGCTTCAAACATTCTTAATATAATAGCAAAAATTCACCCACGTCCACAATATCTGCAGTTATCAGGATCGTAGAAGCTGGATTATCAATATTCACTTCTCTATTGATTGAACAATTATTAAAAATCCTAATTATCCGCCATTAGACTTCCTAGAACTTAATATCCTAAAATTAGGAGAGAAAAATCTTTAGACTTATTATTATGTAGAAGGCTAGATTATTAGATCTTTAATTTATTTTGGGAAAAGCGTGTACACCAGTTGAATACAGTAAAATCGCAAGTAATTAATCAATATCGTATTTTGAAGCAAGTTTTACGATAAGAAATATAACAAACGCTATTATGATGAACGTGATCAATTCTCCAACAAAATGGCCTATTAGAAAGTCAGCATTACTAATTGAAAAAGTTATCTGGTTCCATGGGACATCCGTTCCTGGAATGAGTTCGAAAATGGGCATGATGAGATCATTAACAAGTGCTTGAACGAGTGCTCCTAAATAGATGCCCATAATGAAAGCCACCGCTAATCCCAAAACTTTATAATTCTTGAGAAATTCTTTAAACTCTTGTAAAAGCTTTTTTGGTTTTTCTTCAGCTTCAGTCGTCATTTTTTCACCTCAAATAAAGAGAAGAAAATTAATACTTAATTTCCCTATGGACTGTTTAAATTTTACTACTTGGTTTTGTTCAATTTTTTGACTTATTTGTAAACTAAATGCAAAAGTTTATGGCTTCTATAGTAAGAATTCCCTTAAATTACACTTATTCTCGACCTATGATCAGTACTAGTAAAGGATCTAACCATTAATAAGAATAATTTCTTTTTTTGGCAAGTGAAAAAGAAACAAGTGGTTGAGATCTTCTAATGAGTCCTAATAAAGAAAAAAGAATTGGAAAAAATACCCTTAATGCTAAAAGCGTTATGGTGATCATGGATTTGGGTACACTTCCGATAAAAAAAGGAAAAATTTAACAAAATCGAAACGTAAGGATTTCCTGAGAATTATAAGTAACTTGATACTAGGGAGGTAAAACTGCATAAAAACCATGGCTAAATATATGTATGTTCCAACACACACCTATCTAGATCTTGTCATAGCAAAGATTATTCTCGAATTTGTGTAAGAATTATCTAGTAAATTATAAAAAGAGTTAGGCAATCCCCGAAATTCGGAAAAACTGTCTAGTTTAGTTAATATACTACATTGGATCATCTGTAACTTGTTATGATAAGGACAATTATAAGTCAACATAAAATGAGTCTATTAATCATAGCATTCTTCATTTTCGGTAGTTCAACTGTGAATCATGAAAATTTACTTTCTAATCAAATAATCGATAAAACAGACGATAACAATACTTTTCCAAACAATGTTTACGAAACCGATCTTTCTCAATTATCTGTTGAAATAGCTGACGAGACTTCTGAAACAGCAGATATTAACAGTGGTGCTTATGATTATTGGTTGATAATTGAAAATGAAACTGAGGATAGTGACACAAGGGTCTCTGCAACTTATATTGAAGCAGCTCAAAAATTCGAAATAGTAGAAGAAAACGCTAATATTACTCAAATTAAACTCTATATACAATATATTGATCTTTTCAAGGACGGAGAATATCCTCAAGGAACCGTTTCTATCTTTAATGACATTGATGGGGAACCAGGCACTCCACTTGGTACGACCACCTTGGAAGAAGGATTTGCATCCCTTGATTTAGGTGTATCGATTGGGCCAACATGGATTACTTTCACATTTTTGGACCCAATAAACGTAGTTCAAGGATTTTACTGGATAGTATTAAGTGATACTGGGAATCAAGCGGCTGGTTTTTGGGAATGGTACACACAAGATGATCAAACCAATGGAGATACTGGTGACTGGGCAGCAAAATCATCTCATGATAGCAGTTGGGTACTTAATCCATTTCCCCCAGGTGATTTACTTTCTGAGATCAGAATTCTCACTATGAATTCAGAGCCCGAGCCTGAACCCGAGCCCGAACCTGAACCCGAACCTGAACCCGAGCCCGAGCCTGAACCCGAGTATTATACGCATGTATTCGAAAGTCATGGTAAAGGAAAGGTAAAATACGTTGTAACATTAAAAATTGAAAAATATACTATCAAGAAATCAGGTATTGAATATAAATCTAGTGAAAAACCTTTCCATAAAGCATGTGAAAAACGTGGTTTAAACAAAAGAATTGATTGGCTTAAATTCAAAGAGGCATCAAATGGCTTTGTTTTCCTTATAGAAATTAAAAACATAGAAATTTGCTCCTCTAAGAAATGTGATGGCTCAGATAAAGTCACCTTAGGAGTAATTGCTAGTAACATCAAATCTTTTATCAGTGAAGTCTCCCAAATCGACTCATTCCAATGTGAAGCAATCGTTTTCAGAGTAACAAATAATAATGCTAATGAATGCCATTCGCATGATGTAGTAATGGTTTTTTCATATGGTCGTTGTAATTCGAGTAATAAGCGTAAACAAAATAATTAACTGTGCTTAGAGAAGGAATTCCAGTGTTATTCATTAAGAATATAATCACTTCTGTACTTTCTATAGAATTGATTATATACCACTGTGATATACTATTCTCAATCTAGTCGTTGATCTAGCTTGGAACATTGTCACCATTCCTTTCCCCTTAGTAATATGTCTGGACTCAAAGTGGGATGAAATAATGAATCCCCTTGCACAGTACAAAAACTTAACCCAGTTTCACAGCCATATTACTATTTTTTTTTTATTAAGTAGCATCTTACTATCTATTGGGCCATTTCTATTTATTCAAGATTTCAGCCAATTTGGGGATTCCTCAATTGATTCTGAGGAAATTAGGTTGGTATCAATAAATAGATTAAAGGAAAAATTAACTGATTTTTCCTTATCTTTATCAGAAAATAATGCTTCTGATAGTCCTAAGACTTTGAAATCCCCTACTTTTATAATTGGTAACCAAGTAGGGAACGGAGAGGGAATTTATCAAGTTTATGATTCACTAATCAAGATCAATTCAAGTTCTGTCGACACAATAGATGCCTCAATTGGTGAGGTGAAAGGCAATCCTAGTCGGCATAATACAACTCTTACTTTTAGTAACTTAACGAATTTCTCGAGAAATTCCTTGGATATGGTTATCCAGAATATCACTGCAGAAGAGGACTGGCGCTTAATAGAGAATGAAACATCTGATTCAGATGCCCTAATATCGATTAGTTTTCTCGAAGTTGGGCAAAAATTTGAAGTTAAAGATGATTATGCTAATATTACTAGTGTTGAGGTTCTTCTCAAGTATATCGATGTAGCTATTGATGGCGAAATCCCTCATGGAAATGTATCAATTTTTAGCGATAACTCTGGAAAACCAGGGAACCAACTCAGTACAACATTATTAGAAGAGGAGTTTGGTTTTTTGGATACAGGACCAGTGTGGGATCCTGCATGGGCTACATATTCTTTTCCAAAACCAATCAATGTCACTAAAGGCTTTTATTGGTTGGTTCTTAATGATACTGGAGACAAAACGAAAGGGTACTGGGAATGGTATTGCCAAGATGACTTAACTAATGGTGATGCTGGTGTCTGGGTTGTAAAATCAGCACATGACGGTAACTGGTCAGTTGACCCTTTTCTTGGAGCGACTGACATCCTTTCAGCGATTAGAGTGCTTCCCACTGATGCAAATTGGGACAATCTGATCTATTCAAATCCTAAAGAAGTTTCAATGACTTATAATATAGATTATAAACTCGATTCCTTCTCTTTCAAGGCAAACAATACGGATTCACATGATTTCTCTACTAATACTTCAGTGTCTTTCGCCATAAAAAGCCAAGTCAATTATTCATACTCTTATAATCCACTTACTGCTTCTACTAGGTATCAAGTCCAGAATGGTTCAATTGCATTTTGGAATCTAACTTTTTCTACAATAAAAGTCAATACTACAGATACGATTCGAAATCGTCATATAGTTATTAATGGCATCCAAGCTGATTGGAATGCTTCAAAAATCTACTGGAATGATTCTAAATCCCCAGAGTATTCTGAGTTAACTAATAACGCCAATGTGACTTGGGATGGTAATCCATCACACAAATATACCTTTGGTAAAACAACATTGGTAATTAATGCCAGTGAATTAATCGGGAATGTCACTTGGCACGTTCTGTTTAATGCGACAAATTATATTTCTAGCTTCATTTTGGAACATTACAGCACACCAATCTCATTACCCTTTAGAGCAAATGTTACTGACATAATCGATCTCAATTATCAAGTCGGAGAACCCTTCGGTAATGCTTCGTATTGGATCGAGTATAAATCCACGGGTGCAGAGGTAGTCTCGAAACTGAATATCAGTTATAATAATACACTAGTATCAGATTCGTGGGATATAAACGACACATTGGATCAAACAAGGAATATTAATGGTACATATGATCTACAAGTATTCTGGATTAGCCTAGATAAGGTTAAAGTTGGAACATTCACTCGTACTATAGATTTATTAGTAAATACTTCATTTAATATCCAATTTGACACCGAGGTGATCGTTGACAATTTTTTAAATATCACCGCGGTTTACAAATCCATTCATAATGATACAGATGTAAGAAATGCTCTGATCTGGTGTGATGCTAATTGGACGACTGCTACTGATGTAAAAATGAACCAAATTCCCACAGACCACTCTTATAATGCCTCTTTTACAACTAAAGATCAAATACCAGGTACAACAGGCACTGTCACCATAACCACTCATGTGGCTTGGTTTGTTAATTGGACAAAAGTCATTAATGTCAACTTTGTTAAAAACTCATCATTGATTGTCAATGCTACCAGTGTGGTATTGGAATGGTGTGATGATACCACTCTTAGAGTTGAGTACAATATAACTGGTGGAACAGGCATAGATGGGGCTACTATTACGGTGGCAGGTGTGAACATTACAAAATCAACCGATGTTTATTTCATTCAGCTAAACTCTACTCAATTTCCAGGGACAGGAAATTATACAGACGTTGTCATTAAAGCAAATAAAGTTGGTTTCCATACTCGAAAGTGGTACTTCAATTTAACCATAATTTCTGCTCACACAAATCTTACAGCGAACATTGGAACGACCCCAATTCAAAATAATAGTGGAAGATATTCCACAAAGTTATCCCAAGGATCTAGCGATAGCTTTACTTTAAATGTTCAAATTTACCATGTTATCAATGGTGAGCTACTCAACACAAGTGAACCCTTTATTGATTCGCCAGTTCCCCTATTGAATGATCCACACCAAGAATCTAATTTTTCGTGGAGTTATATTTTCGATCCAGAACAATCAGGAGTATATAATATTTGTATTGAATTTGATCAACAATATTATACTTCTAGTTATTTTGTTTTTCAGTTAGAAATTCTGAAAGCATCAACATCAATCGTTTCTAACCTGGACACCCCAGAAAATATCTTTTTTACTGATTCCAGCGAATTCTTCTTATTATTAAACAATACAGATTATAATGAGCTTATTACTGGTGGGTCTCCCAATGTAAATGCTACATCAATAGTAACGTTCATTAATTCTACAAATAATTACTATTGGTTCAGATTTGACTCTTCTAATCTTCAGCTTGGATTTCAGGCAGTCAGCATCACATTTTCTCATTCTGAATTTGAGTCCAGTAGCACTATACTAATTTTTGACGTTATTGAAATGCCAACAGCAAATGTCTCATTAGCAGAAGTTCACATGACGAATAACGGTATAATTCAAATTGAAGAAGATCTTGAGATCACTATTGATACCTATCATACTTACCATGGAATTGAGATCACACACCTTGATACAATAGAATTATGGCTGAATAGTTCTTCTGTGCCATCCAGCACCTATACAATGGAGATAGAGCAAACACCTTTTAAAATCATTTTTCACACGGTAGGTTGGAAATTTGGATCATATAATATGAGTATTCAAATTTCTGCCTTTGGATATCAAGCACAAGAGATTCAGCTAAATATTACATTGAAAGGTATTCCAATAGAAATATCAGTTGATATTGAACCTGGGAAAAATATTCAAGAGGGAGAGGATGTGAAATTTATTGTAACACTTAGATATCAAACAGATTATCAACAGGGATTTGGAGCAGGAGTAAATCAACAAACCCCTCTTGCAGGGATAAATATCTCGTTCTCTATCGGAATTGAGTACAAGAATGGCACGATAAAGATCTTAAACCACATAACACAAACGGATGAATCAGGAAAAGCGGTGTTTATAATTGATGGACACAATACAAAAGCAGCATTAGGTTTCACGAACGTAACAATTCAATCAGGGGCAGGATTGTCAAGCTTGCAATCTAGTTATTCTATACCCTCATCTGAGTTAGAAACAATTAGAATACTCTCTCCAGCTATAGATATCTTTCAAATTATAGGATTTGTACTAATGGTTGTTGCTGTTCTTCTATTTGGGGGTTTAGCTATAGGAGCTTCAATTCAATTTATCCAAAGGAAAAGGGAAACGCGTAAAACTCTTATCCAAAAGCATGACACGGCAGTAGAACAAAGTTTTGAGGATATAAAATCGATTCGATTGATTCTCGCCCGACATGAGTCAGGATTGCAATTTTATGTGGAGAAAACTTTATCAGAATTTCAAACTGACCCAGATGCATTATCAGGAATGTCTACAGCAATATCTAGCTTCATTGGGGATGTAGCTGGGAATATGCAAACCAGAGGTGAAGAAGGTACATCAAAGAAAAGTATCGAAACTATAAGCCGTGAAGGTTTTTATATGTTAATTTGGAATGGTAAATATTCCAGTATAATTATCATTTCTGAAGCACAACTCCCAGAATATTTCAAAGAACGATTGACAGCATTAGGGCATGAATTGGAGGAAACTTTCAAAGATCAATTAAAGGATATATTCACAACAGAACAGTTTCCTTCCTCTATTATTAGGAAAATGGTTCGAAAACATATTTCGTTGCATTACTTTTCCGCGTTTGCCCTAAATGAGGGGATATTAACCTTAAAAAACATCAAATTGTCGAGAAAAGATAAAAAAATGTTATCATTAATTAAAGAAATTCATCTTCAAAAAAATGGTCTCTGTTACTTATTTTCAGAACAAATTATTTCCCATCTAGAGAGAAAATATAAACGAAGCGAAGCAATTGAATTTTTAGAAAAAACGATTAATTGGAACCTCTTGATTGAACTTACACAAGAAGAGCAGAAAAAACTAATATCATAGCCTCCCAGAGTTAATCTAAAGCATTTTTACTTTTCTATTACCCTTGGCCCTATTTACTTGAACTGATTACTCCTTTTTCGCACATTAGCCTTTTGATAGATTCTATACAAATAAAAGCCTCTAAAATTATGTATAGCCACAACAATATCAATAATTGGTTTTGCTATCATATCAGTGATAGCTGTACTACCAATATGTTGGATATCTAGAAGATATTGACCAATTATTGTCTTCAGTGGTATGAATGAACTTGTTACTATTTTACTGTGGATGAGAGAAAGCGTCACTATTCCGCGTTTGAGACCAATCATGAGATCATTCAAATTTTATACATGTAAAAACTCTTAATCAAGAAAAACTATTACCTTCATTATTAAGCTAAGTGATCAAAATTTGATTTAGAAAAACTTCCTTCGAATTCTAGTTGAATCAATTTGGAAACAATATTCAAAATATTCATAATTATCGAGCTATTTAAATTATTAAAATTAATAAATGCACAATACACAACCGTTAGAGCTTGGTTGGCGGAGAAAACAGGGTTGGTGTACCATTTTAACAATTCCTTTTATTTAATTAGAAAATATTTAGTCCTAACAACGTTAACTCTTATTTTGGTAGTATCCTTATTTAAAGAACCCACTTTGAGTCCTGATGATTATTTGGACTCAGCAGTTGTAGCTATCGATTCATTAGTAAATGATCAATATATCAACAAGGAAATATTTGAGTTAAATCATACTGAAGAAGGATATTATGACAGTAATGACCCCTCATTAACTAGTAATAAATCTATTTTTAATAGCATAAATGAACATAAATTTGAAGGATATAGAAGTGAAAGTATTTCTGGGGAAAATAAGGTAAATTGGAGCTCCTTTCATGAAGCATCAGACGATCTAGTCATCTCAACATGGGATGAAATCTATCAAAATTGTGGAATTGGAACCAATTTCAAGGATACTCCCTATTTTGAATCGTCCGCTGATTCAAAAATAAAGATAAGCGATGAAAATATCAAGGTCATTGTCGGGTTTAATCACTCACTGAATATTAATGAAAATACTCAATATGACTTGTTTCAAACTAATTATAAAATCGAAAAAGTCATTGAAAAACTAAATGTTATGGTAATGAGCATTCCTATCTCTTCATTAAGAGATTTCATTGAATTATCGGCTTCTTTAAAAGAAATTCGGTATATAGAACCAAGCTTGATTTATTCAATTGATTCAACTCCAAATGATCCAAATTGGTCCGTACAATGGGGCCCCCAACGAATTAAAACTGATTTTGCATGGGATATTCAAAAAGGGGATCCGTCATCAGTTCTTGTTGCAGTAATTGATACTGGGATTGACTATACTCACCCTGATCTTAGTGCTCAATATGTAGATCTAGGCTATGATTGGGTGAATTACGATAATGACCCAAAGGATGACCATTCTCATGGAACACATTGCGCAGGAATAATAGCAGCAACAATCAATAATAGCTTAGGTATTGCTGGAACAGCTAATGTACAAATTATGGCTGAAAAATTTCTTAATGTCTTTGGAATTGGAAATGATTATGATGCTGCTAAAGCTATAATTCATGCTGTTGACGCAGGAGCTGATATTCTTTCAAATAGTTGGGGTGGAAATAGCCCATCAAATGTCTTAAAAGATGCTCTTGCTTATGCTGCTGCGAATGATGTTATTACAGTAGCTGCAGCTGGTAATGATGCAAGTTCGAGACCTTTCTACCCCTCTGCTTATCCTGAAGTTATATCCGTTAGCGCAACCGATATTATTGATAATTTAGCTTCCTTTAGTAACTTTGGGGATACCATAGAGATCGCTGCACCTGGTGTTAATATTTATTCAACAATTCTCTCGGGGAGCTATGGTAATAAGAGTGGTACATCAATGGCATGTCCGCATGTATCAGGTGTATTAGCATTAATTCGATCTGAATTTCCAAATTGGACAGCAGAACAAGTTCGATCACATCTAAGGGATAGAACTGATGATTTAGGAGTACCTGGATGGGATCAGTATTATGGATATGGCCTTTTGAATGCTTACAAAGCAGTACAACCTCCTCCATCGCATAACCTAAAAATTTTCTTAGAAGCTCCTTCAGGGATGTTTCCAGGAACTTCAACATTGGTTAATGTATCAGTATTTAATGGTGGTCGGGAAAATGAGACAAATGTGAATGTAGAATTGTGGATAAACGATTCTATTGCGCACGATGTTACTTTTGCAAAAATAGTAAATTGGACAAGTGTTTCATTCTCTTATGATTGGAAACCAATTGAGGAAGGAGTGTATAATGTAACTGCATTTATACCACCTATTGAAGATGAAAATAGTACTCTTGATAATCTTGCTTATAAAGAAGTAATTACAACATCTAAAATGATTGCATATCTCTCTAGCCATGGAGAACGCCCCCTACAAGGTCTAAAGACTTTTTACATGAATGAATTGGATTATTTTGTCAAAGAAATTAGTTCACCTATTACAGCGGATTTAATACTTAATTATCCAGTAATACTCGTTGGAGAAGGTGGAGAAGATTGGACTGCCAGTGAAATAACCGCTATAGAAGATTATATGCAAAATGGGGGGGTTCTTGTGGCAATTGGTGATAGTCCTCCCCCAGATGGCCCAACACAGATTGCTGCTAACTACGGAATAACTTTCACTGGTTCCTCGATAGGTAGTAGTGGCCCAACGACATTTATCGATTTATTCCACCCATTAATGGAAAATATTACTTCTATTTACATTCCGAGTCATTACAATGCCCTCGAGGTTACTTGTCCAGCACTACCTATTTTTTGGGACTCTACTTGTGAGGGTATTTATGGTGCAGTTGTTGAGGTTGGTTCTGGATTATTATGTATATTAGCTGATGATTTTGATCAATACATTACACGTCAAGATAATGAAATAATGTTTGCTAATATTCTATCTTTACCCAATGATCAACTCCCTGAACATGATTTAGCAGTATATTTGAAGACTCCGAAAACTCAACCACCAGATGAGACAGGTGAGTTATATACAATACTCTATAATCGGGGATTAGAAAATGAAACTGAGATCCTATTACAATTAATGATTAATGAAACACTAGTGGCGAGTCATCTTTTTTCTTCAATTCTTACAAGAACCAAAGAGATCTTTATCCATCAATGGACACCAACTATCCCAGGCTTTTACAATATTACAGTGTACGTTGTTCCAGTACCCAGTGAATCCATCATTTTAAATAATAATGCAACTAAATTAGTTCAAGTACCCGATATTTATAATTATAAAATGGATGATAGAATCACTTACAATTGGATTGATGCCACAAGCGGAGCCATTCTCCCTCTCGATGATGATGATTCTGAAGCTGTAGAATTGCCTTTCCTGTTCCATATGTATGGTCAAGCATTTTCAGTCGTTTACGTAAGTAGTAACGGTTGGCTTTCGTTTAATAACTCTGAACCCCTATCTGAAGCAAATTCTGAGTTTCCATCTGCCAGCTCTGATTACTATTATGCTATTGCTCTCTTCTGGGATGATCTTAACCCCTCTAACAACATTTTTACTTTAACACTCACCAATCCGAATAGATTGATTATTGAATATCATAAAATAGATCATTTTGGCTCTGAAGGGCGTGCAGGGAGCTTCCAAGTAATTCTCTATGAGACTGGAGAGATTGTTTTTCAATATGATTATATTGAAACTATTGGGGATCCCACTGTAGGTCTTAATTATGGCCTTAATCAAAATTATTACAATATTTATTATGGACTCACTAGTTCATCGAATGATTTGGCTATTCTGTTTTCTTATGTTAAACCTGACCATGAACTAGTCACTTATCTTGAAGTCCCTTCAATTATTTGTTATGGCGATTCTGTAACTTTAAACGCAACAGTATCTAATCGAGGTTTGAAGAACGAGACCAATGTGGAGTTTCAACTTTGGATTAATGATACTTTGGTTATGAACAAAATATATCCCTCTCTTTTATCAGGCAATACTGAGACGCTAAACTACTACTGGATGCCCACTGAAATAGGAATATATGACGTTAAAGCTTACACGGTGCCCATAATCAATGAAACATATGTGAAAAACAATCGTATAATAGAGATAATAACAGTAGGGAAACCCATCATAAACTTCAATATGGGAAGTTATATTGACTTGGAAATTGAAGGGGTGACATGGACCAATTTCACGTACATTGATTATATTGACTCGGTTCATGTTTTTGTGGATATAAATGCTGGTAATTGGTTGTCAGTCAATACTATCTCCAGATTAATTGAAGATGGAAGCATTTGGGTGGGATCATATTATATTGGACAAATTGAAACCGATATTGGGGTTGGAGATACCATTAATTGGTTTGATACGACTGGAACTGTTGTCGGAACAGTGTGGTATAACTGGTATGGTTACATCTTAGAAGCATGGAATATTAGTATTGGACTATACAGAGATTACGTCTATTACCATAAGGGAAAAGGTATTTTGTTATATTATAATATGAATGGATCTGAAATTTATATGGTGGACACAAATATGGTAATTTGGCAACCTCCACATCATGATCTAGCAGTCTCTTTAGAGTCACCAAAAGCTTTTCAATTAAATGAAATGGTAATACTTAATGCGACGGTCCAAAATAGGGGAATAAGTACTGAGAATCATGTTGAATTACAACTTTGGATTGATGGTACCCTTGTGAGTAACCAAACTTATCCCTCTCTCCAAACAGGAGCTATTGAGACTTTAAACTACATTTGGATCCCAACTGAGTTTGGAAATTTTAATATTACTGTTTATGCTTTACCTGTGATTGAAGAAACTTATGTGAAGAACAATCTTGCCATAAACACTGTAGTGGTTTTCATAAATTTCCACATTTTAATCGATCAAGGTCATGGAACAGACTCAATTTTAAATTACAGTATATGGACTAGCTCTCTTATTACTACTGGACATATAGTAGACTTGACAACCTCCAGCTTAACCTTATCGCTACTTGAAGGTTATGATATTCTAATTATTCCCCAAGCACGGTTCGCTTTCCATTCCAGCGAAATTAAAGCAATTCAAACCTTTGTGAAGAACGGTGGGGGACTATTCGTTATTGGTGATGACCATCCTTCGATTTATACAGATCT
>JAHQWW010000095.1 GCA_029856365.1 Candidatus Hodarchaeota archaeon | reverse complement strand
AGAAACTATCTCATTTATTACCTGGTATAAAAATGGAGTTGAACAATCGGTGTATATGAACCTAGTTATTATCCCCTCAAGTGAAACTGCTGATGGAGAAGATTGGTATTTTACTATTCAATTAAGTGATGGAACAAGTAACAGTACACTAGAGATTTCTCCTCATGTCGTCATTGGCACCTCACTTCTCGTTTTAAATATTGAAAGTCCTACCAACACAACCTATTCAACTCCAACTATTTCCATCAATCTCTCTGGCAACGTGGAGCATTATTGGTACTTCATCGAGGGGTTAGACACTGTGAATCAGAGCTGGACTGCTAGTTTGGATCGAATAATCAATGATGGCACATATGTATTTCATGCTTATGGGAATGATTCAGCTGGTAATACCATTCATGCTCAATCTAGATTCAATGTTGATACTACTCCTCCCGAATTAATCATTCTTAGTCCCACCAATGCGCTCTATGGAACAGAGATTCTTATCGATCTTTCTGGTGACAACGATACTATATGGTTGATATACAATATCGAAGGGGTTAACATACAAAATCAGTCATGGTTAAAACCAGTGAATGTCAGCTTATCAGATGGTCATCATCTCCTGCATGCTTACAGTTCTGATAGTGCAGGTAATATTGCACATGAAACAATTTCTTTCACTGTTGACGCGACCCCACCAATTGTTACAATTATAAGGCCCAGTAATAACCTTGAAAAACCAATGCAGAGTGAATCAATTAAGATTGTTTGGAGTGTTGTTGATTCCTCTAGTTTTTCAGAAGCAGAAGTACTTGTTAATGGATCTATTGTTACTCGAGTTCTCTTCCCATGTTGTATAGTTGAGATTACTTTACCTGAGGGTCTCCATAACATTGAAGTTGTAGTGTACGATCTTGCAGGCAATCGTGGAAGTGCAATGATAACTGTTCTGATAGAGTCCCCAGAGACAGGAACAGATAAATCAGATACTTCTACAGGATTCTCGGTTATCTTTCCCCTATTGTCTTTGATTGCTTTTGGTTTGCTACTGAGGCGACGTTTAATTTTTTCTATTAAAAAGGAGGAATAAATTATGCACATTAAGTCTAAATATATTCTATATGAATTTTTGCTTATACTACTTTTTCTTACCATTCATCCTATCACTGCTGCTAAAGAATCCTCAATCTTTAATCTGGGAATAGCTGCTCGAGATATTTATACTAAAGACCAGAGTCTTACTTATTCCTACGATCTTTGGAAAGGAGAAGTTGATCCTTCCGATGACGACTTTATAGTTGAATTTGATGTTTCAACATTAACAGGAGCTGATTTAGTGATTCTATATCTTCGTCTTTGGGAAAAGAATAGTGATGGTAACTGGGCTAGCTATGGGGAACTTAATTGGTCCACAAAAGGGGGGAGTAGCGATCCTCTTGATGTCAGCTGGTATAACATCATTTCTCCATCATTAGCAGGCAGTATGCAGAAGCTAGATTTTCTAGCCTCCACAGGGGATAGTAGTATATGGGAAGCCGAATTAACTGTTGAAATCTCAATTATAGCAGCTTTTGTAACCAAGGGGTGGATTTCTAATCCTCAAAATTTTAGTAGTTCTTCCACTCCAGATATAACCCCAGGTTTTGAAGTGTGGTTAGTAATCACATCGATAGTTTTGGGTATCGTGTATCAACATAAAAAAAGACAGTAGGAATGTATTTTTGACAGTTGAGTAAGAAGTTTATTCATTTGAATCCCAAATTCAGTTTCTTAGTTTTGGGATTTAATTTCTCTCTCTAAATTGGTCATGCTTTGTATTATAAGATCAGTATTATCATAAGTTTTTTCATATGCTAAGATAATATAAGAGATGAATTTTCTGAGTTCAATTACTTTTGATACTATTATTTCTTTTTCTGAACCATGTTCGTTCATAAGTTCATGCAAACTATGGACTTTTTGCTGAATTTCGTCAAGAAAATGAGAAATGACCTTAAATAAATCATGATATATCAGAATGTTCAACGATAGATTTTCTACACCACCTCTGGCTTTGGGGCGTTTCAAAGCAAAACCAAAAGATAATGATATTATCCGAACATCCTCAGATATTAGAAAGTCAAAAAATGAGCAAATTTCTCCTTCAGTATCATCTTTAAAACCTGTAGTTGCAAAAGAGCGATCAGATAATTCTATTAACTTAGTAATATTATCCTTCAATATCTCGGGGGTGACAATAATCGGAACTGGACCATGAAGTTGATCAAAAAAAGAAGTAACCACTCCTAAAGTATGAACATCTAGTATTTCCAGTATTTCTACTTCTTTGATTTCAGAAATCTTGGTAATAACTAATTCTTTATCAAATCCTATAATTTCAGGTTTCCTGATGAATTTCGTGTAGACAATTGATCCAAAAAATGACAACAAAATTCCAACGGCAAAAAATATTATCATTATAGAAGGATCAAATTCTACGGGTAGATGGACAAAACGTATTTCTCTTATCATCTCAGGATTATTGGTTACATCATACGTAATCCCTTTGTTTCCGCTACTATCAGTAGTTTCAATATAGAAAATTATTGCTCTGGATGACCCATTATAATTAAATGGAACAGTAACAGAATAAGTGTGAATTTTATTGGTCGCGTCAAATGATAAAAAGGACATATCAGCAATATTCCAACTTGGTTTATTTTCTTGTTGATAACCTGCTCCTCCCCCACTGATACTCTTCTCATTTTCAGTGACTCTTTTATAATAGTAATAGAGGGATACATTTGTAATTTCAGAACCATAGTCTACGACATTTGTATAAAATGTAATAGAACTTGGATTCACTTCATCATTTAATTCGAAAATGGGGGTTCCTACAACCCGTGGGGGAGTTTCATCTTCAATAGTAATAGAAAATATACATTTAGCGTATATTGTAAATTCTTTGCCTTCATATTCAACTAAACTACAAACTCTAACTTCTGATGTAAGAACATTATTCAAAAAAACTTCTTGAAATTCTTCAAGTGGTATTCTGTAATCTAGAATCCAGTTAGAATCGTTTTCATTGCTTTTTATTGCGTAATAAGGACTATTATAGGTATCATTAATTAGAAATTCCACACTACTAATTGGTCTAAGATTGTTAGCTACTATTTGAAACTCATAATTACCTTCATTATAATATAATCCTATATTGTTAACAATAACAGATGACACTGAGTACATTAAGATAGTAGGGCGGCTTTCGATATATATCACTCCAAAATCCACACTTCTGCCAATATCCATGCCATCAAAGGGAGTAAGAATGCATTTCCAATAATCTCCTGATGATGTTACAGATGAGGGTATGTAAGTTTTGTTTTGATAAGGAATAGCTTCGACCCATGGACCAGAATTAGATTGATAAAACCATTGAATCTTTGATTGATCAAAATCGATAGGTTCATCATAATCTTCAAACTTATAGGAAATGGAAATGTTTTCATCTTCTACAAAAAATATCTGAGTAGCTAAATTTGATCTGAGATCTGGTAAAACTTGACTTTGATTCATTTCAAAGACATAGTAATAATTGTTTACAAAGGGGTGAATATTCCTCACTGTAATTAAATCAGACACTTGTAAAAACCCAAAGTTTTGACCATCTTTTGGTTTAACGGTGACATACCACACATCATTTTTCAAAAGATAAGTAGATGAGATTTGGAAGGAATTGTTATGAGCTGGTTGTATAATCCCATTCCTATACCAACGGATTTCACTTCCTATTTCGCTATCATTATCAATATCAAAAAATGAATAATGTGCATATAGGGTACAATTGCTATCAATAGAAAAATTTCGATTATCCTGGTCCCTCGAAAGAAATAAATCAAATATTTCAGGAATATGATTTGGAGAATTGGAACTCATTTCAACGGATGAATTTAAATTTCCAGCCGTATCATTTGCGATAATAACATATTTAAAACTACCTTTATCTATTAATAAGTTATCAGTAATGAACTCAGTGTCAGTGTGAACCATTACAGTCCAGAGATCATTTTTGGGAACTCCTTGAGATTCAGTAATACTTACCAAGACAATGTCAATTTCTCCCCAAGAATCAGTTACATTTACCCTGAAGGTTCCATTATTTCCAAACTCTGGATCATAAACAGGTAATCCTACTTTTGGATTAACAATATCTTTGTTGAAAGTATAACCCTTAATATTGGAAGTGGAGTTGAGATAATTTCCACTTAAATCCGAAGAATTCGTTATCTGATAATCATAACAAGCATTATATTCGCCTAAAACAGGATAAATCCAATGAGATCCGTTATTAATCATCGAATATTCAGACCCATTAATTGAGATTAATACTGTTTCCACACCTGATAGGGGGTCTTTAATATCTGCCCAAAAAGTTCCACTACCATTACCATAATCATTTATTCCAAAATCATTAACCATGGGAGGAATATTATCGTCTATTTGGGTATAATTGACCTCTACCCAAACTTCAGAACACCAACATTCTCTATTTTGTTGTGGTAATGCTCGTAATGTTACTCCGACCTCCATTGAATTTACTTCACTCCATGTCCAATTTGACAAAGTAATGGGATTGGAGAAAAAGATATCCGAATAGTTTTTCCAATTATCTGTGGGCTCATTTGTAGATCCTATATATTCATTATCATATGTACGTAATATCGTCATTACTCGTCCATTAGAAAAAGCTATACTTGTACGAGCACGGACATTTACAGATACGGAAAGAATTACACCCGGGATACTACTTACATTTTGGACTTGATATGTATCCGTAAAGGATGTTGCTGTTGCTATATTCTCAATTATGTAACTACTATCATTGTTATCTGATACCAATTGCCAATGAATTCCACCGATAGGTGTTTCTGAAGGAATTTCGGATTTATTACCATTACCATTTGGTTTTAGTACAATTAAATTGGATTCATTTTCTAATTTATAATTTATTCCATCTTTTTTAGCCTCTTTCGACAAAAAATCCCTATCAATTGGAAATGAATAAGAAAAAGATCCATTGTTTTTTACATCTCCCAAATTTCTTAAAGAAAGATTTAGGTAACTACTTACTTCTTCTTTAACCCCAGAATAAAACGAGAAATAGAACAATATAATGCAAGATAAAGTAATGATAACTACAAGAGACGAAATAATATTATTGTGCTGATCCACCAATAATACTCCAAAATTTCTCAATTCGTGTATGAAATAGTATTTTGAATTTGTTAGATGTGTGATGTTTAATAAAACACAAAGATATGATATTGTGTCAAATATTCTAGAAATGTGTCATTTCTTAGTAATCTAGAATTTATTATATAAGTAGTTTTATATATAATATTTAATTAATATATCTTTTTACTATGAATTTAATTTTATTATACATTAATGAAAGAGAGAAAAATAACCCAAGTTATGTGTATTTGAGGAAGAATCAAGATTCTTGAACCTGAAGAGTAGAAAAGTCAAACAATATCGTTGATCGTTGGATAGGTTAATGCCTTCTCGATATACCTATCTATATATAATCGTTTAACTCCTTTTTTAGCATTTTATTCTGAAAAACGAATTATTTTCTCATAATCTGGAAAATTGCTAATGAATTATTTAGATAGCTTCAAAAGTATAAGTAAGGAGTAAAAATTGAGCAAGATGGGTATCATTGAAGAACCAAGAACTTTTTTATATTATCAAAATCAATTTCCTGATCGCGAGCCCCTTATTTTATTTGGAGGATGTATTTATCAAAATAATGCTGATTCAACCAGTGAAGCAATTCATGACTTAAAAAAACTTTTCCGAAGCCTACTTGATTCCATCGAACAAGCATATTTAATTCGTTTCAAGATATCTGATGTTGTAAGGGGAATAGCAGGTGAATTGAATATTGAGCTTTCAAATCTTCAACAAAGATATCTTGAACATGCTCAAGATTATCACACTCATTTTGGGAAAAACCGTTTGCTGCGATTACATATGATGAGGCAATTATATAAAATGGAACACAGAAATGCTGTTTGGTTTACTTCTAATAAGATCCCCCCTTTCCAGCTTTTCTTCTTACACTGGTTAGAAACTATTTTAAATGAATTTTTCGTGACAGATCTATTAAATAGTCTTGCTCTCAATATAATAACTAGACTGGGGTTAACTGCTCAAGCTCATACACTTTTAACAAAACTATCAGCAGAAATATCGATCTACATTCGAGACACTCAGATCCGATATACCATCTGAACTTGAAGTTCAGAATTCTATAACTGATCACTAAAACAAATCAGTGAGTCATTTAAGTCTCTAATATGATTTTCTACGTTTGTTGATTTTTAGCAATGATTTTCTGTCAATAGTACTATTTTATAAATTTAAAAGCTAAAGAGAAACGAGTAACTTCTCCTATAATTGATGATTAAAATTTCAACTAAACACTTCAAGGATTTCAATCTGACGAAGAAGATGAAATAATGTGGAGTAAAAAACATCTATTTATAATTGTTATTTGTCTTATAATGTTTAATTCCTTTATTTCAGGAACGGAGAATTCTTTTTTATCAATTACTAAGGTTAGAGGAGGGGGAACTATATGGTATGTTGGTCCTGAGGGTGATTATAAAACCATTCAAGCAGCAATTGATGCAGCTACTTCGGAGGACATTATTATTGTTTCCAACGGGATTTATACTGAAAGTATTCTCATTAATAAAAACAATTTAACAATAATCGGTGAGAGTAATCAAGATACTATAATAACTAATGATTCTAGTCATGTAGTATCAATAAATGCTGACGCTATAACAATCTCAAACTTCACAATACATCATAAAGGATTTCAACATTATGGAATTTATATCACGGGTGATGATTGTAACATTTCTAAATGCAATATCATTGGGAATTTTGGGGATACATTAAACATTGGTGTTTACCTAACTTTTGGAATAGATAATAGTCTTTGTAACAACTCGATCATTAATAGCGATTATGGTATGTATATTCGCAGTGGTTCTAACAACAATTTTTTTTCAAATAACATAATATATAACTCCTCTAGGTATGGCTTTTATCTTTCTTTAGTTAATGATAATATATTCACGAATAATATTGTTTCTAACTCAACATTTTTTGCAGGTATGATTTTTCAGCAAGCAAATGGTAATAAAATCAAGAATAACATATATAATAATAATTCTTATGGTGTTATTATAAGAGATCAATCTCAGGGGAATATAATTAAGAATAATACAATTGCAAATAGCACGCAATATGGTATATGGATTTATGATGAGTCACACAACAATTCCATTTATCATAATAACATTCTTGACAATTGGCAAAACGTTAACGATAGTTGTGTAAATTATTGGGATAATAGCTACCCTTCTGGAGGGAATTATTGGTCAGATTATGGTGATATTGATAATGACGGTGACGGAATAGGTGATAGTCCATATAATATTCCTGGAGGAGACAATAGCGACAATTATCCCTTAATAAATCGCAAACAGAATCGGGCACCTATTGCTGATGCAGGTGCTAATCATACAATCCTTCTTGGAAATACCATAAATCTAGATGCGAGCAGAAGTTATGATTTAGATGAAGATGAATTGTTTTATAACTGGGAAATTATTTCAAATCCTATAGGAAGCACTGCACTACTAGATGACACGTTATCTCCTAGCCCTAGCTTAATCCCAGATTTAATAGGTGAGTATGTTTTCAATCTAACCGTCAGTGATGGCTTTATTGCTAGTGTTCCTGATACAATAGGTGTGATAACTCTTCAAGGTCCAGTCATCGATAGTCCTGATAATATTACTTATGAAAAAGGGGTAATAGACCAAAATATCACGTGGAGCCCTACCGACGATAACCCTTATTTCTATAATGTGACCAAAAATGATACTTTAATAGACAATGGATCATGGACGGGTGATAAAATCGTTATAGACATAAAAGGTTTGAATGTAGGAATATTCATATATGTTTGCGCAGTTTATGATGAAGATGGGAACAATGCGACTGATATGGTAAGAGTCACAGTTATTGATACCTCTTCACCCAGTATTTTGATGATTAATCCTACTAACATCACATATTCTACAAAAAACATTTGGTTAAACTTTACGGTTAATGAACCTACCTGCTGGATTGGTTATTCTCTTGATGGCACTTCTAATATAACTATCACAGGAAATATTTCGTTAAACTCGCTTACAGAGGGAAACCATTCCATTATTGTTTATGCAAATGATTCAGAAGGAAATATAGGGCATTCAGCACTTATTTGGTTCACTATAGATACGAATTCTCCCACGATAATTCTTACTCACCCATCAAATATTACCTATTCAGAGAGTGATATTTGGTTGAACTTTACGGTTAACGAACCTACCTCTTGGATTGGCTATTCTCTCGATAGTGCTGAAAATATTACGATAGCGGAAAGCTTGATAATAGCAAAAGTTTCAGAAGGCTCTCATAGAATAATTATCTTCGCAAACGATACTATTGGAAATATGGGTGCATCCCCAGTTATTTGGTTCACGATTGATATTCCACCAAGTACAACCATTCCTACAGATACAACCTCAGTCTCAACATCTACAGCAGATCTGACAACCACTCCAAGTTTTAGCACATCTTCGATCACTTCTTCTATATCTTCTCCAGGGTTCTCTTTCACTACATTCGTAATAATAGCAGTATTATATCTATTTACAAACAAGAGAAGAAAAAAACATTCCTAAGTCACCGATTTTCAAGGATAAATCTTCAAATTAAGATTCTGTGCTGTAAATAATTCAGCAGCTCTCACTGGATTGAGGAATTGCTCATACTCTGGTTCCTGTGATTTCCCACGATTGAGAATAACAATCAAAACATGTGCTACCTGTAAATTCTACTGTAAATACGGCCTGCCAGGTTTCATTATCAATAAAGTTCCCCTGTAAGGTGAACAGATAAGAACAGGATCCAGGTGAATAATAACTAGCGTAGATATTACCATTTAATGCCGAAGAACCCGTCATATAACCTTCAGCATTCATAGCTGGATGGATAACCAGGGTTGTATCATCGTCTACAAAGGTAAACTGCGTATATTGTAAATCAACCAAACCATAAGCACATGTATAAGAGATAGACGGATTGAGAGTATAAGTACCAGAAACAAAGACCTTAATTGTAATGCTGTCATTTCCAGAAGGCCCAAAATCGCTCCCATCATAAGGAGTAACCACACATTTCCAAACGTCCATTACCGAGGTGTCATTGGCTAAAATAACCCAGACATTTTGGTAAATTAATTCCTCGTTGCAATACCACGCGATGACGTAACTAATAGTATCATTATCAATGTCATTGCTGGGACTTGTGATGATGCACATAAGCGTATCGTTACTATAAACTGGGTCAGGAGAGATAAGGACAACTGGAGCAGTCGGAGGGGTGTTTTCAGGTTCTTCAACTTGTGAAATCACAATAGTATCGTTCCCTGGAGAGCCATAATCAGTCCCATCATACGGGGTGATCACACATGTCCATTCATCTCCAATTGAAGTCTGAGTAGGAGAAACTGTCTCCTCCATCAAACCAGTTGTACTCCCATTCCGAAACCACTCATAAAAATAGGTGACAGTGTCATTATCCGCATCATAGCTCGAAATAAGGATTATGCATGTAAGCGTATCATTACAATATGCAGGATCAGGTTCAATAAGG
Source organism: Candidatus Hodarchaeota archaeon (assembly GCA_029856365.1). Lineage (GTDB taxonomy): Archaea > Asgardarchaeota > Heimdallarchaeia > Hodarchaeales > Hodarchaeaceae > Hodarchaeum. Next base: position 4,718 of record JAHQWW010000095.1, on the reverse strand, counting down.
ACCGTAGGAGCCGATGGAGGGGTATTTTCAGGTGCAGGTTCTTCAACTTGTGAAATCATAATGGTATCGTTCCCTGGAGGGCCGTAATCAGTCCCATCATAGGGAGTAACCACACATGTCCATACATCTCCGACGGAAGTAAGCGTTGATAACACAGAGTCGCTTATTAAACCCGTAAAGCTTTCATTCAGGAACCATTCATAATTATATGAAACAGTATCGTTATTCGCATCATAACTTGGGACTATAATAATACATGTGAGGGAGGTATTACTGTACGCAGGATCTGGTTTGATAAAAACCTCAGGAGCGGTAGGAGGAATGTTTTCCTGAGTCTGTTGTTGGTCCAAAGGTTGAATGCAACCAGAAAGAATGATGACAAGTATAAATGACGATATAAGCAGGAGATAAGGAATAAAACTTCGAATTACGGGAGAGTGATTCAACAAGATGAGTCCAACCAAAAAATAAGAATAAACTAAGAAGATAAAATCTAGGGAATAATTAAAGTTTTGGTAGCGTATCAAGTGAAGATGTTCCTGATTTCTGTACAGGATTTTATGTGGAAGATAAAGGAGGAAACTAGTGGTCTTTGTAATTATCTCCATTAAGTGGCATCATCTTAAATTAATAATTTCAACAGAGTAGTTCTTGGATTTTTCGCTCAAGTAAGAAAACTGGGGTGACTTCGCCGTTAATCACAACAGTTCGACCCCCTACTCCAAGCTCGTGTGCTCGGGGAGAATCTGAGGTCAGACTCACAATTTCAAGCCGATTTTTATATTTCATAAGAATATCCCAGACCTTTCCAATCCACACAGCAAATGAACAACTACAAGCTCCTGTAGGAGAGAACACTTCAACTTTAGGACATGTCATTTTAATCTCTTTCACTTGAGAGTTTCATACAATTTCTTGAAGTAGTTCTACAAGTTTATTTGCAGAAAGATACCGACCAGATAACACTATTTTCCCATCAATGGCTAATGCTGGGGTAGCAGTAATTCCCCTTTGGATTACTTCAGCCATATCAGTGGTATAGAGAATTTTTACATCTTGCCAGCCTAATTTTTCAACCGCTTCTTCAGTACTTCTTTTCAAAGCCTTGCATTTTGCACAACCTAGTCCGAAAACTTCTAATACTCTTGTCATATCCATTAAACCTCCGTCATTTGTTTTATATTTCACCTTGTATTTTCACGAAACACTATTTGGCTCTGTACTTAGTATTTCACTTTTGAAAAGATATTGCTTAAGCCAAAGAGCCAGATACACCAATAATAATAATACAGGCACCTCGATCAGAGGCCCAACAACGGTGGCTAACGCCTGATCTGAATCGATCCCGAAAGTGGCGATAGCAACTGCAATAGCGAGTTCAAAATTATTTGAGGCTGCTGTAAACGATAGGGTAACCGTTTCGGGATATCTGAACTTTAAGAAAAAGGAGAGTAGAAAGCTTATCATGAACATCCCGATGAAGTAGATGAAGAGAGGAACAGCAATAATCAAGATATCTAATGGTTGGCCAATTATTTTTTCACCCTGCATAGAAAACATCGCTACCACCGTGAATAACAAACCAATTATAGCAGTTGGGCCAAGTTTCGGAATGAAGACACTGGTGTACCAATCATCACCCTTTCGACGACGGAATACTTCTCTTGTTAAAAATCCAGCAATTAAAGGTATGCCTAAGAAAATAAAGACACTTCGCACAATATCTAAAATGTCGATATTCGTAATCCCAATGAAAATCCACGCATAAATGGCATAGAAGAAGATTTGAAAGACACTGTTAAGAGCTACTAGGATGGCACATTTCTCTGCGTCTCCTCCTGCAAGCATATTCCATATTAGAACCATCGCGATACACCGAGCTAACCCAACTAGTATTATTCCCTCTCGATACCCAGGATAATCCGCCAAAAATATCCACGCAAGTAGTGTCATGAAAATCGGGCCAATGATCCAGTTCTGAACAACAGATGTGCCAAAGAGCTTATATTCTTGGAGTGCCTGAGGAATCTTCTCGTATTGCACCTTAGCCAATATCGGGTACATCATCCAAAGCAGTCCAATAGCAATAGGGAGCGAGACGGTGTCAATTTGTACTTGACTGAAAATATCCTGAATGTTAGGTACTAGCCGATTCATGAATAGTCCTAGAACCATGCCTGCAATAATGAACCCAGGGAGAAATTTATCTAATACTGACATTTTTTCTGTCGCAGTTTTTGTTTTACTCATTTATTAAACCTCAATTAACAATCTTGTAACAAATATTCACCATAAACTTATTCCCTGACCTAAAACCAATCCAAAAATTAATCCTGCAAGAGTTGTAAATATTGTTACCAGGATAATGTAGAAAGTATTTCTTTTGTCACCTAGATATTTCCGAGTAACAAGAATACTCTGTAAGGACAATTCTGGGTCCGCTAATAAATATGCTAACAATGGCCCACGAGTCATACCAAGGTCTAAAAATATTCGGGCAATAGGCACCTCCATCAATGTGGGAAAGTACATAAACACGCCAAATAGGACTCCAATCAGATTTGCAAGAAGACTATTACGTCCTACCAACGTTACTACTAATTCAGGAGGAATAAAGAATTTAACAAAACCAGCAATGACCACTCCCACTATAATTAAAGGAAAGATGGATTTTATAAAGATCCACGTCTCGAAGAGCCAAGCATTAATATCATCTTTATCAAACTTGTTCCATACGAAAAGAAGTAATCCAAGAACCACCAGGCCTGTCAAGAGGAGTTTGATCATCATATTACTTATAACGGGGCTTATGACAACACCTAATAGATTAAGATCCTCAGAAAAATATGTGATTTGAGATGTGCCTGTCATTAATATATAGACTAACCAGAGAAACAGTACTAATTCCTTACTAGGAATTTTGAAAGTTAGAATAATGAGAATCAACAGGCCCAAGAGAAAGATGATGGTTTGAAGAAGAGGAGGGGTCTGAAGAAATGGAAGTATTATGGTCAAACCCGAGAAAAGAGTATTACCCATAGTGCTAATTGTATTAGAATCTAAGGTAGCTAAAGATATCGAAGCGATTCCTAGTCCAATAATTAAAAGAATGTTTGATTTAGAAACCTCCATTTTATTGATAATATTGGGTTCCTGTATTGTTGGATCTGTAGTGATACTGACTGGATTATTTATATGACTCTTATTTTGATCTATTTCCTTTCCAAAAACATTCGCCATAATTAACCCTATCAAGATCGAAAAAAAGATAGCTAGAATTCCTCGTGCTATGGCAATGTCCATTCCTACAAGGGTTCCTGTGTAGGTCAGTGCGAGAATGTTAATTGCAGGTGCAACAAACAAGAAAGTTATCGCTGGCCCCAACCCTGCTCCCCGTTTCCAAATACTCACAAATAACGGGAGAACTGTACAACTACAGACTGCTAACAGGAAACCGCCAGCCATGGCCATAGGATAGGCTATTTTTGGGTCAGCATCTTTTCCTATATATCGTGTAATTAAGTCTTTAGGAATAAAATAAGCCATAGCTCCTGCAATAAAGAAAGCAGGAACAAGACAAAGCAACACATGAAGAGAGAGGTAATCCAGTAGAGTTCCTATAGCACTCTCTAGTGCTCCTTGAATCATTCTAACAAACTCAACCATGTGTTCGTCCTTCTTCAGGTGTTTTTTCATATCATATCGATAATCTTCGATATATAAACATATCGAAATATCGAAATATTTAAAATTATAAAGAGGCAAAAATTTTTTGATATAATCATCAGGATATCTGTTTGGAGCGAATTATGATATTTAGAAATGAATTGAGGCCTATTCTAAAATGAGTGTCTCTATACTGAAAGAAAAATTAAAAGATCTGCTAGACTCAGAATTGGTAGACTGGAAGTCTGTTTCGAATCGAATAGAGGAATTAAGGCTCCTTAAAAGCAAGCTAAATACCTTAGAGGAACAAACAAAGTTCAAAGAATTCAGAAAGCAAATAAAAGCTTTGAATCATACAGTTAGAATTCAAATTCTAACTGCTATAAATAACGGAGTAAAATGTCATTGTGAACTTGAATATCTAACGAATCTTGCTCAAGCAACGGTGTCTCATCATCTCTCACTGTTGGAGGATGCGGGTTTAATATCTCGAACCCGAGAAGGAAAAAGGAATTTTCTCTCAATTAAGAATCAGGAAGTTGTGGACTCGTTCATCAGCTTTTAATTGTCCCTGCTAGGATTTAACATCCAACTTCCTACGTATAATCCACAAAATTCCGAATTTCAAATCTTTAAAACACGTTCATTTTCTTAATTTTAGGATTTAATACGTTTTTCTGTTAATTTTGGAGACAAGTAACAGTAAATCCTGTTTTGTGGTCTTTTCATTGGAAGAAACCGAAAAAATAAAATAAAATCCTTTGAGGTAACTATTATTGATACAATAGAATGTGGTCTACACAAAAAAGTAATCCTGAGAGGCCTGTATAGAAATAAGATTCTTATGATCAGAAAGCTATTCAGGAGTGACTTACAGATCACCACTTAATCCTAAATGTAAGTGATGGGATCAATCTAGTCATCTTTTTCTGAATACAGAGTACATTAAGATCATGGAATAAGAATAATCAGTAGCTAAAGTAATAATTTTACCAATTGTGACGACGATGGACGGGTCGGTCTTCAAAATTATCACTTTTATGACGATTAGG
>JAHQWW010000094.1 GCA_029856365.1 Candidatus Hodarchaeota archaeon | reverse complement strand
GTTTTTAAGATATAAATTTAAATGTACTTATTGTAACCAACTTCAATTATCATTATAAAGTTTTATATAAAAATTGTTTGATAAATTCCACCTTACCTGATTTTAATAATAATCACGATTTTATCAAGTAATTTATGAGCGACCTAGTTCAGTTCTCTGAGGATAGCGCTTTTTCATCTCATTATGATTTTAATGAAAAAAACGTGAAAAAATCCCACTTACTCGCCACCACATCCAATCTAACCAGTCTGCAAATTGATCGATGATTGGAACCTCGAATCTTTCAATGATGAAAGCGAATAGAATGGTTCCAAAGAAACCAATGACCTTTGATGAGACATCATGAGCCCAGTAAAAAGCTTCAGTGGGATCCATTTGAAACTGCATAATAAGGATGTAAACACACCATAAATGGAATGTAATTCGTAAAGCATTTCCTATAAAGAGTGCGGAAAAAAATGCAAGACTAGCACGGATTTTTGCAATCCACGGAGCCTCTGTTACCATAATGATGGCTATAAGTAATCCCCCTGCCTGCATCCCTGTACAAGCTTTTACAATCCAGTAGTCTCCATCTGGTAAGGGATCGGGATATGGAATTTTTATTCCTGGGGTGTGAACCGTAGCCTCTAAGAAGGGAAAGGATCCTCCTCTCAACGACTCAGGGATAACAGTATTGGGATCCAGAGTGGGGATAAGGGTGTTTTCAATACCTACTAGGCTCAATAAAGAATGTATTATATCACGAGTGGGGATCTCTAAGAATACCCAGTCAGGAAGAGTATACATTAAAAATGTAATGAGTGTTGCAATTCCCAACGTCATTAACATGAGTTTATCATTATGATGTCGTTTCGAGGAAGTTTCATGTTTTTGAGGTTTGGATACTGTTTCTTTTGAAGTCTTTACTTCTAGGGGGTAACTAGGGGTAGATGTTGTATGCGAATCACTTTTCATATTGCTCTATCTTCTCCTAGTTTTCTATTTCAGTGAAAATTTAAAGCTTATAAATAAGTACACCTTTTTCTGAAACAATTTACAAGAAAGATCATTATTCCCTGACTGAATGAAAAGATTATTGTTTAAATTATTTGTTCTTCGAAGATAGATATTGTTTTAAGCAGCTAATACTGCCAACTACGGATACCAAGACTCTTAGAGGCATAAGATTTGGTATAGCTATTGTCATAAATAATGGAGTAGAAAATATCATCAATCCAACACTTATATAAGTTTAGCTGTCTTGTTATTTATGCCAAAGAAATCTAAGTAGTATCAAGCTTCAAGATGACTGAAATTGCTTGGGATCTTTTAAACAATACCAACCAAACTTCACGGTGCAAATATCTTTTTCTACTAACTCTCTTAACACTTGCTTGATTTGTTCCTTAGGTAATTTGACATCAGATGTCAGAAGATTTGATTGAGCTTTATAATGGGGCCGCTGTAAAAGAGCTTTGATCACTTGTTCTTCAGATGAAGTTAGCTTTAACCCCTTCGGTATATTATACTTCACAGACTCTTTAACCTGATCAAGCGAAGGGCCTCTCCTGTGTTCAAGGATATTCTTATCTTTTAAAATATACCAACCATATGAAACGCGCAAAATTCCCTTTTCTACTAAATTCCTCAACACATCTTTTAAAATACTCTGCTTTAATCCAGTGGGACGTGTGAGGAGATTCGATTGCGCTTTAAGGTTTGGTCTTGCTTTAATTGCCTTAATAGTAGCAATTTCTTCGGGTGTCAATCCTTCACCTACTCGGGAGATACGAGGAGACTTCTTTTTTTTCTTCTTTTTCTCACCATCGCTGAAAGTTTTCTTAAAGAAGGGTAAGTGGCTTTTTTTAATGATATACCATCCAACTTGAGTTCGAAGAAGACCTTTTGATATAAGGGACCGTAAATATGCTTCTGCTTCATCAATGGAGATGTTCAAATCCTTGGCTAAAATTTCTGGCTTCGTCCGATGTTTAATCCTCATATATGTACGTTCAAGGATTTCCATCTCGATCTCTGTAGGTAAATCTTCTTCCCAGTTGTCACGTCTAAATAATGAAGTTGTTTGTTTTAAATAGGGTTTGATATTTCTTGAATAGGCTTTTTGAGGTGGTTTAGGATGGAAAAGATCTTCCTCTAGATCTTCAGTTGCTATCTCGGTGTCATAGAGCTCATCATTCGGAAAGTTTTCTGATTTTTGAGGACTGTCAAGACCAATCTCTTTATTATCGATTATATCTCTATCAATCGTTGAAAAGCTCGGCGTGCTTGACAATGAAGCTTTCCTATCAGCATTTGAAGATAGAGGAGGTGGTTTTGATACTTCTTTCATTGAAATAGGAATATCTTCTGATTGAGAGGTTTCGTTTAAATGATCTAAATATTCTGGCTTTGTAATTGTACGATTCTTAGGATATATTTTCTTTTCTTGAATGGAGGATTTCTTGTCAAAACTCTTAGAAATAACGCTTTGTGATGTTATTGTAGTTATCTCAGGAGGTTTTATTTGAGTACGAGTTTGTGGTTTAATTATTTGTTTGGTCTGTAATTGTTGGTCTTTTGATTCAATTCTATCAGGACTAAAGACAAGTGTTTTTTGAGTTGAGTTGATAGAATATCGTTGAGTGTCAAATAGGTTGACAAGATGATTTATCATTGTTTCAAACGGTGGTCCAATTCCCTCGGCTTCAACAATAAGAGAATCACCAGCCTCAGTAGTAAGGTAATATTTTCCTTTAATTTTTTTTAATCCCAACTGATTTAGGTGAAAAAATTCTCGAATTTCTCTATTCATAACAGATGATTCATTACCATGAATTTCAAGAGTATAATGTTGCTCTTGACGGTTTTCTTCGATGTAAAAAACAAGAGTCGGAAAATCCGGAATCCTAGGCGTTGCATGGACACTGTTATCTATGAATTCGATTTCACGAAATCGTCCTCGTGCTTTCAAGAAATTCACAAAATCATTTAAAACGGTGTTTTGCCGGAACAACTTGAACCATTTCCCTTTGAATACAGAATAAAGCCCGACAATGAAAAGACAATAGGCAGAATCCGAGTAGAAGCTCTTTTATATAGTCTTGAAAAACCTTTTGGTGATTCTGAGAAAATTCTTAGCCATTTAAAAGGTGTCGACATTATTACACTTGGAAACTTCCAGTTTTTTGTGAATTAAATTCAGGAATCTTAACTTAAAGTTATCCTCATGTCAGAAATAAGGAAAAGGGGATTATTTATTGGTTATAGAAGAATAACTTAAATGTAAACAACTTTTAAATGATTTATTGAACTATAAGGGAAATAAAAAGAATATTAATAAGATTTGTTTAGTAGTTTAAGACGAATTTCTTCCAGTGTTAAATCCTCAATTTCCTTTCGAAGATAATTAGGAACTGAGAAAATCCAACTGTCAAACTTATCGGAATTCAATTGATTGGAATGTTGGAGAATTTCTTCCCATAGGGAAACATAATCATGTAATGGAATTCCTAATGGTGTTGTATAGATCTTTGGATAGGGTTCTTGAAGAAATCCAATTCTTTGTTCTGATGAAAGCTGATTTTGAGTTGAAGAACTGACAGCAGGTGTTTTACACTGTTCGATTAAACCAAAATGATAAAGCTCTCCCAGGACTGCAATTACTTTTTGAATATCAGCATCAATGTTTTGTAAAGATTTAGTAATTTGAGGTATCGATAATTGTTTTTTGGTCAATAACTTCAGTATTGGTATTGAAAGCGGATTATCCAAGAGCTTTACTATCTCATTGTGAAACTGCATCAATCGAAAGAAAAATCAATTTAGTATCTTAAATATGATCCAAATATTCATACGAATTTTATTGGTTTACATAAAGATGATTTAAATACATTGCCGTAAAATTAAATATAGAGCGCAAATATCAAAAAAAATGGAGAAATGAAAAGAGAAAGTAAGCGATACTATCAACGATTACACTTACAAGCAATTCATGCCATTCAGGCACATTCTCTGATGGATCAAGCAAAAAAAGGAAATAATAGAGGAAATAACGATGGAAGAAGAAGTACCCAATGGAAGTGATGTTATTGTTGAATGTATGGATCTAAAAAAATCATACATCCTAGGTGAAGTCAAAGTGGAGGCATTAAGGGGGATCAATATGAAAATACAGCGTGGAGAAATGGTTGCTATTCAAGGACCTTCTGGCTGTGGCAAAACAACTCTTCTAAATATTATTGGATCATTAGATTCACCAACTTCAGGAAGAGTACTCCTGGAGGGTAGAGAAATATCTAATGCATCTGAGCGTGAACTCACAGAAATTCGAAGAAAGAGTGTGGGATTTATCTTCCAGTTTTACAATTTACTTCCAGTCTTAACTGCACTGGAGAATGTTGAGCTTCCAATGTTAATCGCAGGAAAATCCAAAGCGGAGAGACATGCGAGAGCAATCGATTTACTGGGAAAAGTGGACCTACTTGACAGGAAAGATCATAAACCTGATGAATTGAGTGGCGGGGAGCGCCAAAGAGTGGCAATAGCACGTGCATTAGCAAATAATCCTTTAATTCTTTTAGCAGACGAACCTACTGGTGATCTAGATACAGAAACAGGTGAAGCAATCTTAGAAGAGCTACGAAGAGTTAACAAAACTGAGAACCAGACTCTCGTAATTGTGACTCATGATACAAGTATTGCAAAAAAAGCTCAACGGATTTTTCATATCAAAGATGGAGTCATCGTTTCTGTAGAAAAGAACTAAATTCCTTTTGTTATATTATCAAATAAGTAATGTTCGAAGCGAATCGTTCCCTGTTTGTTTAGATTCAGCATCTAGAATCTTCACTAGCTCTTTAAAGCGATTCCTTATTGTAACGGGTGTGATTTTAGCGATATTGGCAATCTCCTGTTGCGTTCTTCGTTCACCAGTCTGGATCGTAGAGATATAGAGCGCAGCTGCAGCAAGACTCATAGGATTTTTACCGACGGTGGCGCCTTTTGATCGTGCAATATTGAGAATGACAACGGCCTGTCTCCGAGCTTTCATAGTAACACGAAGACTAATACCCAAGCGATGGACTAACGCGGAATAGTCGCTTGGAAAAACCTTTAGATCTAATTTTTGAAGAATTATACGAATGCAACGTCCCAAATCTTTTGATGAGATGTTTGATACAGAGGCAATGTCCTTTAGAGTTTGAGGTAATTTCTTTTTTCGACATGCTAAGTAGAGGCTAGCTGAGATCATACCATCAATAGAACGTCCACGAATTAAATTTTTTTTCAACGCTTTTCGATAAATCATTGCTCCCATTTCAGCAACATCTTCAGGAAGCTCTAACTGACTCTTAATTCGTTTTAGTTCTTTCAATGCGAATCTAAGGTTTCGTATTTCTGATTTTCGGGTACGATTGTCAATTCGTGAAAGACGTCGATATTTAGTTTGAGAGGAAAAAGGTAATGTTCTACCAGTAATGTCTTTTCTGATGTTCCCAATCTGCGTACGTAATCCCATTTCAGCTTTTAAGGGAGTAATAGGGCTCCCTGCACGCGAGCGTTCTGCGAGCTCACTGGAATTATATGCCCGCCATTCAGGCCCCATATCAATTTGCATATCTAGGACGAGGCCACAAGATGCACAAATAGAAGTACCTTTGGTAGAGTCCACAACAATATCAGTGCTACCGCATTCAGGACATTTTGGTTCTTGTGACGAAAGAGGCGGCAAAAGAGGGCCCTCCAAGAATTTACATAGGTCATGTGAAAAAGCTTTTAAATGTCTATTGGGAGCACTAGTGAGTCATAACTTCTTCTTCATTTTATAAGTATATCAAAATCCTAATTTGAAACCTGATTAGTTTATCAAAAAACAATCCTTTATAAAGTATTTAAACCAAAGTATTTAAATTGTGGAGAAATCATTACTGAATGTTCAATTACTCTCCATTCTTTTTATCATATAGAACTTGTGGTCTTAAGATTAATTTATCTTGGTGAGGTTCGTGTCTAACAATTCAGAAAGAGATGACCTGTTTGCAGAGGTTCAAAATGTTGTTGCTTCAGTTGATTTAAGATGTAAAATTAAACTAGAAAAAGCTGCTAGTCGTTTACCTGGAGATGTACAGGTTTCATATATCCCCGAACAATTCCCAGGTGTTGTCGTAAAGATCAAGAAACCAAAGGTTTCGATACTAGTTTTTTCATCAGGTAAATTGGTTGTCACAGGAGCAAAATCAGTCCCTATGATCGAAGAAGCGGTTGAAGTAATTTCAGAATTGCTACGACAAGCTGGACATAATGTTAAACACGAAGCGACAATAACTGTTCAGAATATTGTAGCATCTGGAACTCTCGGAAAACGAATCAATTTGGAACTAGCAGCACTGTTGTTAGAACATTCTATGTATGAACCTGAACAATTTCCTGGATTGATCTATCGAATGCAGGAACCTAAAGTTGTACTTCTTCTTTTTCAATCTGGAAAGCTGGTCTGTACTGGTGCAAAAAAGGAGGAGTATGTATATCAGTCAATTCAGAAGATCTATGGGATTCTCGAAGAAATAGATGCCTTTGAAGTTAGTGGAATGCAGTTTTAGCAACAGAATCATTTTGAATAAAGTCAAAACACTCCTGTAGAGCAACAGGAACTTGACGAAGGAGATTCGACAGACTAAAGTTCTTGTCTGCAAGTTCTCCGGCCCTGCCATTTAAGTAAGTCCCAATGCAAGCAGCATAAAAAGGGATTTCTGTTTGTACAACAAATCCAGCAATTAGACCAGCTAACACATCTCCAGTTCCACCCCGAGTCATTCGGGATGTTCCTGTTTTATTGATTTTAATCAAACCTGAATTATCGGTAACAATATCCCAATGTCCCTTTATTACCCAGACATTTGGAAACTTTATTGAAACCTCTTGAACCAACTGACACCGTTTATGAAAAGTTTGGGCACTAGCTGGAATAGAAATGTCTGTAAGGAGTGCAAATTCCCCCGCATGAGGTGTTAAGATAGTTTTTGGAGAAACTTCTGCCATATTCAGAAGTTTAAGAGCATCTGCGTCTATAACGATTGATTTATCAAGTTTTTTTACTAAGGTTAAGGCTTTAGAGACCGCTATACGAGTATCAGCGTGTGTTCCAAGTCCAGGCCCCAGAACTATAACATCATTTTGCCGAATTAGCTCAGCTGAAAGTGAATCTTCCGTCAAATGAGGAGTTGTGTAATCATAAACAATAAACTCTGGTGAATAAGACCTGATTGCTGAACTGATCTTTTGAGGGGTTAATATTGTAACTAAATCAACTCCTGATTGAACTGCACCCATGGCAGCAAGCGCAGGAGCACCAGAATATGTTTCATTCCCCCCAATAACTAAAACTCTCCCATTATCCCCTTTTTTTGACCAAGAGGAACGGGGTCTTAGCGCTAATAAGTCTCCTGGGCCAATAATTTTTTCAGCTTCAGGTGGTACCCCGATAGGGATGATTCTAATCTTTCCAGCATTTTTTGGTGATAATCCATTTTTTTGTTTGTGAAATATTCCAGTCCATTGTGGTGTTACAAACACATTTGAATTTTTACCCGTGTTAGGGTCAATCCCTGTAGGTGTATCAGCACTGATAATGATAGCTCCCTTTTCCTGCCATTTTGAAATTGACTGTATCAATGTTGGAAGTGGCTCCCGCAACATACCTTTTATCCCTGTCCCAAGTATTGAATCTACGATGAGTGTTGTTTTATTAATTTTAATATTCGTAATGTCTTCGACTTGTCTTAATTCAAAAAGTTCAACGGATTCCGCCATGTTCTGTAAAATTTTCCAATTTTGGAGTGTTGACCGCTTTGTAATATTTTTGTGGATCCCTACTAAGTACAATTGAATCGGTATATTTCGTGAAAGATGTCGCGCTGCAACCATCCCATCACCGCCATTACCACCTTTCCCTGCAAATATTACGATGGCAGATCTATTAGTTGTATTATACACCTCCCAAACTAATTCCGCTAGGCCTCTTCCTGCGTTCTCCATTAAAATAATGCGGTTTACTCCAAGATATTCGGAGTTTACATCTGCAATACTCATTTCAAGCGTGGAGATCTTCTCTGAATTCACTTTAAATCACCAGAGAGAATATAAAGAAGGAGTATGATAAGTGATTAGACTATTACCAATTCTTTCTGAAAAATTTTGCTACCAATAAATTTTCAAAGATCTCAAAACTATAGAAAGCATCAAAGGATAGATGTGATTTGGACTATCTATTTCTATTCATCCTAAGCATTAACATCATTTCAGGGATTCTTCTTCTTCCATATCCATTAAATATCTTTCTACTTGCGATTTCTTCGCACAAATGGAAGGATCCTCAAGTTACAGAATATTATGAAGAATCTGAGTTTCCTAGTGTCACAATTCAACTGCCTGTTTTCAATGAGTCTAGGGTCATTCAACATACTCTTTTGAATATTTCCAAGCTAATATATCCTCGGAATAAATTACACATCCAAATTCTTGATGATTCTACTGATCAAACATCTACAATTATGGAAGCAGAAGTTTCTTCTCTTAAAAAAAAGGGACTAAATTGCGAGATTATACGTAGGAGCAACAGAGAAGGTTATAAAGCTGGGGCACTTGCGAACGGACTAAAACATGGAACATCCGAGTTTGTAGCAATTTTTGATGCTGATTTCATTGTTAATCCGCATTTTTTGGAACGATGTATTCATTATTTCAAAAACAATGATCACATTGGAGCAGTTCAAACTAGATGGGCCCATTCAAATCTTAATTATTCATTATTTACTCGTTCAATGTCGATTGGGTTGGATGGCCATTTTCTTGTAGAAAAGATTGGAAGAAAGAAAAGAAATGCTTTCATTACTTTCAATGGTACGGGTGGAATATGGCGACGTTCAGCAATAGAAGAGAGCGGGGGTTGGTCATCAACAACACTTGCAGAAGATTTGGATCTAGCTTATCGTACTCAAATGAATGGGTATGAAATTATTTATTTGAGGGATATCACAAGCTTACAAGAAATTCCTCCAACCATTCGATGTTGGATAATCCAACAAAGTAGGTGGGCAAAAGGATTTTCTCAAAACCTTAGAAAAAATTTCATTTTGTTTTGGAAGAATGCACGAGGAAAATCACGAATTCAAGGAACAATTCATTTCACACAATACTTTGTACCAGTGTTCATTATAATTAATACTAGTACAAGTTCAGTATTACTGTATTTTCCGCAGTTCAAAGGTGAAATGTTTTTCATTTTTGGATTATTGTTTTCTATTGCAGCCATTTTTGGAGTACTCGCATATATATTTGCTATTCTACGAGCAAAAAGGCCTGTAACAAATATTATATTGATTCTGCTATTCTTGTTTTGGGGAGCTGGGTTAATAGTTAGAATGGGATTAGGTGCTCTTAATGGATTATGGAGAAAGGGAGGAGAATTTGTTAAAACCCCCAAGTTCGGTCTATCAGATAATTACAAAAGTAGCAGCATTATTATACGTGAGAAAATTCCCTTGGATAAGATATTTATTGCTGAGATAGTATATATAGGGATTATATGGCTGGGAATGATGAAAGCTCTTGAATTAGGGATTTCTTATTTATCCCAAGTGGCATTTTACTTGTTTCTTCTTTTTAGTATGATTAATTTAGTCATTTCTGAAATCTTACACGCAATGAGTACTCATAAAGAGTATTAACGAAGTTTCATTCTTACACAACCATGTTTCTCTGGTAGACGGTGTTCTGTACAAAAATATCCTTCACAATAACTACATGTAAAGCCCATTAGTTCTTTTTTCCCACAATATTCACAAGAGCCTCTCGTTATAGTTTTTTTAACTTTTTTAGGAGCGGGGATTATTGTAGGCCTGAAAGCTGGAGATATCGAAGTATAATATTGATTGTAGGGGGGGAGTCTGATCTGTCCCTTCATCGGTTGAATAACAAAGATGTAGATAATTAATAAAGAAATGCCAATAGTTGTTCCACCTAAAAAGAGGGTTTTTTCCATTAGATTTGATGTGAAAAATAAGGTTTCTACAATAAGGAGTATTACTGAAAATATTCCAATTATAAGAACTAATTGTTCTTGCTGTGTAAGTTTATACATCTAATAGCCCCCTAAAAACCCTAGAATTCTTAATGGATCTAATGGATGTAATAACCATGCTATTACACTTAAGGAAAATATTAAGATAAAGATTGACTGGTTCCATCTGAGAACCTTGGCACCATCGAGTACATAGAATGGTAACATGTTAAACAAAGCCATATCAAAAGAGAACCTGCTTGCAAGTAAAAAAACAACCACAATCCAGTCAATCGGCATAAAAGACGAAAAAACTAGAAAAATGCCTCCAATAAGGATATTTGTTAGTGGCCCTGCCATTGAAATACGTCCTGCTGTATCCAGGCGATATTCTCCTGAAGAGAGTACAACTCCTGGGGCAATGATCTTTATTGGTAAAACAATAGAAAACAAAGAAAAAATCGCCATATTAGGATCAAGTCGAAAGTCTGAGACTAATCCATTACCTTGAGCTACAAATTTATGCGCTAATTCATGAAAAAGCCAGAGGGGAATGGTAAGAATACCTAGAATTAGCAGTTCCAAAAATGTATTGGTATAGTAAATTGCAAAAGATAATTCAACTAGAACAAATATTGCTGTACCAATTAGCAAATCTCGTTTTTCAGTTTCTGTGAATGAATACATCCTAATTAGCTACCTCTCTCCTCACTTCTCACTAATTTGGTCGACTAATTTTTCCCAAGTACCTGCTTCGTGTTTCAAGAGCTCTTCAATAGCAATTCTTAAAAAATCAGACCGAGATTTATATTGTTCGAGTCGCACAAAATTATCGATTAGGATCAATATTTGGTCTGGAATTTTGATACTTATGGGTTTCTGACGTGTCATTGATGTTTTCACTCACTATTTTTGTTTAAAACCAGTTTCTTCATTTCTTGAACTTATTCTACAATTTTTATTTAATAGTTTCTCCGAGCTATTAACTTCTTTTATTTCCTAAGAAAGTATGAATTTACTTGTCTAATGCTTTCTAAAAGAGATCAAAGGAACTGATTGAAGAAAGTACCAGTTCATACTTCTATTTTGAATAAAAACAAAAAAAACACAATCAGTTATCAAAAAAAGAAACAGTTTTATGTCTTGATCATCTTGCTTAATTCTTAGAATCAGGTGTTCTAAATTGAAATGTGTTCTATTTGTGGCAACTGGTATTCTCATTGGAGAAAAAATCGAAGATTCTTCTAGAATAATTGAGTCTATATGGTTTGACGAGGAAACGATCGTAACTAATGAAAATTTAAAGGATTTCATTGATCAAAGGGGAGATGAAATTGTTGAACTTCTTGATCAAACCCAAGAAGAAATTATTTCTGACAATTCGCACATTGTGGACTTTTTGCGGCAGAGAGGGTTTGAGAATGCCAGATTTGCTGTTGCAGGGGAATTGATCCCTTTTCGGGTATTTATAACTGATTTTATTAGAGATACTGGAAAGATGGAGACTTCTACTACGGTAACTCAACTTATTCGGGAAAAAGCAACGCAACGGACACGTATACTCTTGAGGGAGAAAGTCGAAGCGCGGGACGTTTATATTGCACAAGCGATCAAGAGTATTGATGATGTGAATTCCATTCTTAACTTGATTTATGCTCGATTATCCGAGTGGTATGGAATTCATTTTCCTGAATTACAAGAGTTGGTTCGAGATAATCCTCAATATATTAAACTAATTTCTAAAACTCGTGGTGCCATTCGCTCCAATCTAGATGATGATTTATTATCTCATTTATCTGATAAACGACGTGAGCTAATCTTGCAAGCAGCGAAACAATCTCTTGGTACTGAAATCTCAACATATGATATGAATCCTATCTCCCAGTTGGCTCTTTTTGGGGTTGAGATTCTCAAAATAAAAGATAATTTAGAGACGTATATAGAGGAAAGTATGAAAGAAGTTGCCCCAAATATTCAATGTCTTGTAGGAAGCCTTCTTGGTGCGCGTTTAATAGCTCTTGCTGGGAGTCTTGAAGACTTAGCTAAGAGCTCCTCAGGGACAATTCAGGTTTTAGGGGCGGAAAAGGCCTTATTTCGACATCTTCGATCAGGAGAGGATCCACCAAAACATGGAGTTATTTTTCAGTCTCCCTACATTCATTCATCTAAAAAACATCAACGAGGAAAGATTGCACGAGCACTAGCTGGTAAATTAACCATAGCTGCTAGAGTTGATTTTTTTAGTGGCGAATTTATTGGGACTACTCTTTTAGCGGATTTGGAAAAAAAAGTTGAGAATATTAAATCCTCATTTCCTGAGCCATCAGAACAACAGTTAGAACAAAAACGTCTTCAAAAGAAGAGAAAACGTAAGCCAGCTTTCAAAAAAGGAAAAAAAGATTTTAAAGGCCGAATGAAGCACAAAAAACAAAGATAGATAGATTAGGGAAGAGAATAAGTAATTAGTGAGAGTTAAAGGAATGAAACTAACAAAAACCAGTATAAAGGGAATGTTTCAAGTAAAAAGCAATGGAAAATCTCGCCTAGTAACACATAACAAAGTACCAGGTAATTCCGTTTATGGCGAACAATTACTTTCAATTAATGGTGAAGAATATCGTGTCTGGGATCCCTATCGGTCAAAATTTGCAGCAGCCTTTTTATCAGGGATGACGAAACTCCCGCAAATCAAAGAAAAAAGGATTTTATATCTAGGAGTATCAACTGGAACAACTGCTTCTCATTTTTCTGATATCTTGAACAATGGGATATTATTCGGAATTGAATTTTCACCTAAAGTGATGAGAAGATTCTTCCGTTTAGCAGAGCAAAGAACAAATCTTATTCCAATCCTCGCTGATGCCAGACGACCGGAAGAATACTCTCCATTTGTATATGAGGTTGACTTGATCTATCAGGATATAGCCCAACCAGACCAAGCAACGATATTCGGACGTAACGCCCTAGAATTTTTAAAATCTGGAGGACTGGGTTTCTTAGCAATCAAGTCTCAAAGTATTGATGTTGTTCTCAAACCTGATGAAATATTTTCCAAACAGATGGCTGTGTTAGAACAAGAATTTGAATTCAAAATTCAAGAATATCAATCTATAGATGCTTTTGAGAAAAAACACGCTGTAATTATTATTAGAAAGCCATAGGTAGAATCTTAAGTAACAATTTCTCTGTTTGAGCAGAATTAAAAAACTAATAGCGAATATAGAATCACAGCAGAGAAAAGGAGCCCAATAAAACATTTTTCACCCATAATCCCTCCATGTATGTCCACATCGTTTACAACGATAGAATGTTGTTGAAGCCTCATCAGCGCTTCGTGTTTGTAACTGCCAATAAACAGCTTCAGTGTTACTACATTTTTCACAATTAACATTTGTTGTTGGCATTGTTTCAATTCCATGGGGTTTTTCAATAATAACGGTTTTCTCTTGCTCAGAATGCGGGATCTTTTGGGTTATTTCAAAAGCTTTTGAATTTGAATCAGAGTTAATAGTTTTTCCACATGCAGGACATCGCATTTGAACCTTTCCATCAGATTGTCGGTCAGGAACTAGAAGTCCGCCACATTCACAAAACTGCATGGTCATCATCAGATTTACGCCGAAAGAACGTATTAAGCTAAATTAAGGCGCTTTTTTAAAGTAGTTGGATCATTAACCACATCTCTTTGACAAAACTACCTTTTGAAGTTCCAAGAGTTATAGGATTACTTAAAAAACACCATCATATAATCTATAGTGAGGGTATCTAACAATTTCTTTGGAAAGATAGCCTTATCTCTGATATAGCAAGCCGAATCAAAATACCAGTGAGTAAGCGACTCAAATATAAATTTGGTAAATCTTAGGTGTCTTTCATTTAATACCCTAATAATGAAATAAGGTGATCTTATGAGAAGGAAATCTTCAATACCTTATGAAGAAACCACTTTACTATCTCTCTCAAATACAACAGTTGACACAAAGTTTCAGCTAGTTGCCAAGGTTAAGAATGTAGACCAAATGAAGATTACAGTTACTGATGATAACGAAGACTTAGAAATTACCATTGAAGGAGAAGAATTACCAGATTTAAAAGCTGGAGACTCAATTATTATATTTGGAGAAAAATCAGATTCAGAGATCAAGAAAGAACGTATTATCAAACTTAATCTTGATTGGGATCTTTACAAGCAAACTCGCGAAATCGAGTTGAAATAGTCAATATTGGTCAATAAATTCTTTTCAAAATGTCCCTAAAGAAGTTGAAGACATTCCCAAAGTAAGTAAAATTCCTTGGATATTTGTTACATGAATTCTTGATAAAAACTGATTTTATATCACTTCCAAGTCTCATCTAATATTCAGGACTCTCAAAACATATTCATTCGGGAAATCATACTAGAAAAGAGAAAGATATGATTTCAAATTATAAAATTTGATAAGAGTTGAAGGGTAAAGCGAACTAGTAATTAATGAATTTTTTTGTTTCTAAAAGGAGAACACCACTGCTTTTTCT
>JAHQWW010000011.1 GCA_029856365.1 Candidatus Hodarchaeota archaeon | reverse complement strand
AGTCCTTCAGCCATTTTGTTTAAATCAAGAAGTATTTCTTCTTCATTTTCTAGATTTAGATGCTTGCGACAGTAGATTTTATACTCCTTACTTTTCACATCCCTATTGTAATAATAATAATCTTTGAACTTGTAAGGAACACTTTCATCATCTTCTTTAATTCTGTTCTTCATTTCATTAAATAATTCATCAACAAAATTATCTAGATGTTTTGTTTTTGTTTTAGTATATTCATTTTCTGCTTCTAGATATGAGATTACCTCTGGATCTTTCCTTGTATCGTCTCTTAACCATGAATAATTATCAACGAGTTCTTCACCATGAACTGTAAATTTTCGTGGTTTAATAACTGCAATTGGTGGTTTATCTCCAGTCATAATTTTAGCCCTCTTCTAATATCGATGGTTTAACGTAAGAAATGTAAATACCTTTTTTCTCTATAGTTTTGTTTACAGAAACAGGCTATGATGAGAGATGAAGAGACTATCACTACCTATCATACCAAAGAGGCAAAGTTTCAGTTCTTTAATAATTTGAGGAAGCCCAGAGAGAAAAGAAATAGGTATTACTGTTTCTTTAGATGATTCACGACTTGTAAAAAATAAGTGTTACTATCCAAGTATTATCACTGCGACCACAGCTGCTGCTGTAGCCGCTAATGCAGCAATACAGGTTTTAGAAGAGGATTTCTTTTCACTAGAGAAAGAACTACTTCGATTTCCCAATTTAGCTAATTTTACACCACAAGCTACACAAAAAATAGCATCTACTTCATTATGAAAGCCACAATCTTCACAATAAACCATTTTGATTTATTCTCACCTGATAATTAATCTTCAAGAGGAATCAATTAGACTATTTCTATTAAAAGTTAGTTTTGCGGCAATTAATTATGATGCTAATGGTCTAAGGATAGGAGAGAAAAGAAAAAATCCTATTAAAATACTCAAAAACTCGTTTTTCAACTAGTTCATCTTTTATTAGGCAGAAGATTGCCACAAAAAGAAAAGTTAAATAATCAATTCATTGAGGGAAGAAAAGAATCCCCTCCAATTAGGAGATGAATAAACACATATTCTTCTTCTTGGTGCAAATAATGGCAAAATGTAAAATTACAGTCTTGAAAAAAACCTTTTATGAAGAATTGGCTAATGAATACTGTCAAAAGAAGACAGGATTGTGCGAGGCATTCGAAGAAGGGCAAGAATTCATAACTGAGCATGCAATAAAACAACCTGAGGATTTTCCTTGTGGCTGGGCTTGGTCCGATATCCAAAAGTGTGTCTTAACCATGATGCAAGGGGGCAACTTTGGTTCAACTTGGCAATGGATGAAAGATGATGATACAATGATTGCCTGTTGTACTGATGGGATACGACCGGTTATCTTTAAAATAGAAATAATAGAAAGATGAAATAGGAAAATAAGAAGTAGATTCCATGACATCAACTCTTGCTTCCCCAAACTAACTAGATAAACAAGGGATTAGAGGTCATTAATCGTTACCAGCAGGGTTTTAAGGTTAGAGCTTGCCTTTTTCTTCCCAGTTTTTGTTACAAAATATTTCGAGAAGAAATCGATATAATTAGCAATAAATAAACAAATAATTCCAAAAACCATTAGGAAAAAGAGGATTAAATTGACTGTTGGCTTTATACAAATAAAACGATATTCAGGAGGCATAGAATATTCACCAAATGAAGAACAATTAAAATCAATTATGAAAAGTAAAAATAAAATCCATTCAATAATCACCAAGAATATTGAGAAAGCAGAAAGTAAATGACTTGTTGGGAGGATTTTTAATTTTTTATTATGAAAAATCTGGTAAAACATAAGAATATTTAGAATGAATGCACAACAACCAGAGAAAATCATTGTCCAGCCAAAATAGAACAATAAATCAAACAAGAGAATGTTAATTGATGTTACTATCTCTTCCATTGACCAATGTCTTGACCTGGTTGCTTCTAAATATGAAATAAATTCACCTGTATTAATCTCTATTCCATCAATATAGCAATCATAAATCCAAAAACTGGACCCCGAACCCTTGATACCGATTTTCCAAGTAGTAAATGGAATAATTTTTAGAAATGGGAGAAGAATACAACTTATAAAATAAACACAAGTTAAAATTAATCTTATTATTGCTACTTTTTGATGTTGCTCTAATTGCTAATTGCTCATCTTTGCTCATCGATCCATCTTGATTTCTTGGTTAGAATTAGCCTCTATATCTTAAATAATTTTAGATATCTGAAAAAAATCAAATCATCTTGTCATTAACTTTTCTTAGAGCAGCAATTACCCCTGATACTGATATTGAACTGGTTCATGGATAATATAGACTGTGTACGCTTTTTGAGTCAACTATTTTGTAAAAATATACTGGCTATTGAATTTTCCAAGGAGGAGAACCAATTCACATGGAATCTTTTCTCAACTTTTTCTTCACAAGAATAACCACTATTACAAGATATATAACCGAGGTTACCATACTTAAACCTGGACTAGAACGACTTGTTAAATCTACATCATATCTATGAACAGCTCTTTGGAGTAGTTGGGTGATTGAAAAACAAGCATCCCTAGCATCATCCATGCCTTGATTCACCAATGTTATCACACCATAAGGCACAGATGTATTATGATCATAAATTCCATACGCTTTGGTATGAAATCCGTAAATATCACCTTCAGTACCTCCCCACCCATTCCAAAATTCAATATCTTTAAGCCAAGAAGCTTGCATCTGATGCATTGTTTGAATTGTATGCGCTTGTAAAATGCGTGTCCCATTCGACACTCCTGCATGTAAATGTACTAATAGGAATCTTGCTAAATCGTAAATATTTGATCTAATTGCTCCAGAGGAATATCCCAAATAATTATAATGGGGATAAGCTTTATTCCCGTTAGATTCTGGATCAATTTCAAACTTGTATATATAGGGTATTGCCAATTGAGAAATATCGAACTTTGAGAGATTAAATCCAGTATGATGCATTTCCAAGGGAGTTAAAATGTTCTCTTGAACGTACTCCCAGATTGGTTTGCCTGTTATTAATTCTAAGATATATCCTAAAATATTGTACCCTATATTTGAATAATGTCGTGTTAATCCTGGATAGTAAGGAGTCCAAGCTCCTGGATCATAAAGAGAGCCATTAGGAGTGAGATATTCCTTGATCCACTCTGGGTAAGGTAACCATGCATAAGGATTTTCCCATCCCATTCTTGAGAGGCCATCTTCTGCCATCCCTGCAATATATGTATCTGTGTCCTTACTTATTCCAGAGGTGTGAGTAAGTAACATTCTGATAGTAATTGAATCGCTCTGATAAATGGGATGTCTCAAAGAAAATGGTAAATATTCGTTCACATCATCATCCAATTGTATAAGTCCTTGTTCATAAAGTTGGAAAATTGCTGTTGCCGTAAAAGTTTTGGTAACGGATCCAGTCATGTAAATTTTATCAAGCTCTGGCTGCTCTCCATATCCTCTTGCCCAAATAATTGAATTATTTCTTATTACAGTAGTAGCAACTGATGGAATATATGTTTGATTCATTATCTCTTGAACTTGATCATCTATCTGAGGATTAAATGGAGGTAGATTCAATGTATCATTTGAACCACTTGCTAAAAAAAATGGAAGGATTATAAAACTAAAATAGAGAGCTAAAACAAGAACCTTATTCATGACATTACTTTGTATTTTAGAATTTTTCATATTAAGCTCCTCTATACTAAATCATTATCCTACTACCCTTTTTGCTCCAGGAATTCGTCGAAAGACGAAATGACTTAAACCAAAACATAAAATAAGAGTTATACATAAAACACCAATGAATTTGATGAATGGGTGTGGCGAGATACTAGATAGGGAAATTGAAGTCACAACTAGAACTGGAGCATGGATAATATAGACTGTATACGCATTTTGAGATAATATTCGTGGAAGTGTGCTTTGGGTATTGAGTTTTCCCCGAAAGATCAGAATTAAGCTGATACAAATACCAAAACACATGATTGATCCCCAGATAGAACCAAGAAGAGACTCCCAGTGAAATCCCCCCTGATAGACCGAAAGGTCACCTTCAAAAGCTCCGGTAAGAGAAATAAATACAAGTAAAAAGATAATAGATCCTATTACAACTTTCATCCAGTTTTTTCCATGTACTTCAGAAATTTTACTAAACCAATCTTGACGATACGCAATAATCCCTAATATAAACATACTGATATATGAGACAAAGTCACCAAGGGGCAAAGAAAAAATAATTGGTGAAATTAAAACTATCGATTTATCTGAGGGAATAAAAATGCGAACTAGAAAAGTTACCAGCCCTACTAAAGCTATTACAACAAAGATTTGTAGAGGACATGGAAATTCACTTTGATGATTTTCCTGACTAAATATTGTCTCAAATCTTCGGGGCAATATATTATTACTTACCATTCTCCAGATCGTATAACAAATAGCAAGAATCAGTAACCCTTGGACAAACCATAATGGTCCTACACCAAGGATGGTACCTGTCTTTAAAAGATGTGAATAAAATACCCAGAAGGAATATTCTGCATCAAATAGAGTAACATTCATATAATAAGCTAAGAATGGCCCAATAATAATTGCGTAGCATAATAAGGGAATTCCAAGGCGAATGAATCGATCTTTCAAATATACCAAAGATGTTTTTCGGTCGTAACTACCTGGGGTAAAATAACCGCTCAATAGAAAAAAAGCCGCCATAAAAAACGAGGAATTTATAGCCGTAACCACTGTTAATAAAATAGAGGTAAGAGGATCATTCAATCCTTCGTAATAGCTGGCCTTGTAGCACCATGAACCACTAGCACCATAAGTTATAGCAGTATGATGTAGAACGACGAGAACCGTAAGAAATACTTTCAAATTATCAAGATAACGTACTCGTGTTGAATGTGTTTGAACTGATTGCTTATATAAATCGGATGTTTTCTCAGTAGACCACTGCTCTTCTTGTTTTTGAATTAAGATATTTTTCATTATATCACCCAAAAAGGCCTTTACTTCCTTACAGGGAGTTTTCTTGGATTTAAATTTAAACTACTTTTTGATAAGTGCAAAAAATGTAAGTAATTTCACTTTCTATCTCTTTAATTCCTTATCTGGGCTAAAAGATTATCGAAAGACAATCTTTCAGCGATATGATATGATTCTGATTAACTCGTCTTTAGATATTTGAAATTGACAAATTTCATTGTTATGAAGCATTGTTAGATTTCTTTTTAGATGCTTGGTACTCTCCAAAGAGCGCTTTGACCTCTAAAAGATAATTAGAGTATATCTGTTGGTCATCAGGGTTACTAAAGGAAGATTGGTCATTTAGATTATGTCCACAAGTGGAACAAAAGAAGGACTGTGCCTTATTTGAAAATCCGCATACTTTACAGTATATTTTTTTCATATGATTTCACTCAAACTGTATGATACCTTTATATTATATAATTCAGACAAATTTATTCAATTTCATTATTCCGAAGCATTATTTGATTTTAAATTGATAATCGTATATTCGTTTATAAACTATTCGATATACGAATATATTATTTCTAAAAAACCCACGAAAAAGCAAAAAGGGGTGTCCAACGCGTTATTGAAAGCTATTAAGAAATCTAATCTAATTTTTTGGATTTTGAATACTTGATGATTCTTGATTTCGTCCCAATTTCTGAATAAGATACCCCAAGAACAGTCCAAGTACAACAGCAGGTGGTAATAATAGTGCTCCCGCCTCTAAAAAAGTCCTTACTAACCAAAGAGGGTTATATGATGGATTTGAAATAAATATAATGAAATCCAAAATAATACTAATTATAAGAATGAGTAAATAAGAAAAAATGACTGAAAATATACTTGGATGGTTAATGACCTTTTGAGGAAGCCCAACAAATTCTAGCTCCTTATCCAGTGTTTCTATTAGAAATCCAAAAATTAATCCATAAATTATTGCAGGAGCAATCAAAAGCACGAACAGAGAGAGAAATAATTCTATGATATTATAGATTTCCCACTCTGGGCTTATGGCAATAGCAACTATTCCGATAAAAAGACCATAAATAAAAAATATTAAATAAGTAAAGACGATTGACGTTACATTAGGAAAACGGAACATAACTTGAGGAAGATAGACACCCTTTTTCTCTTCGCCAAATACAATAAGTTTTTTGCCACAACTGTCACAGAATCTCGAATCAGGCTCATTTGGCCAGCTGCAAGCTTTACAGATGATTTTATCAGATTCTTGTGGATCTTTCATACTGTTACGTTTCATCATTTGCTCGATAGTGAGATCCATCGACTGTATAATTTCAGAGGGAGAACCAATTTCTCTAATTAAACTCAAAGCTTCATTAAAGGTAATTTTTGCCCTGTCTTTGTATTCTTCGACAAATTCTTGGATAAATTCTTCTATTCCATTAAAAATTGATTCTTTCTCTTCATCCTCAATATCAAATTGGTCCAATCTTTTCTTAAGATTCTTAACGAAAGAAATAATCATTCGCCATCCATCGGAAGTGAAATAATTAGATAAATCCTGAAATTGAGGTGTTAGATAAACGCTAGTCAAATTTTATTCCTCACTTTCTAACAATTGGTTGATGATGGATTGAAGATCTTTCCAGTCTCTCTTTTTATTGTTTAGAACCTCTAAACCTTTTTGAGTTAACGAGTAAACGGATTTTTGGCGAGTAACACCCTGAGAACGTGAAGGAGTATCTTCTATACTTTTCTGTAATACCCCTAGCGATTCTAGCTTTACCATATGAGGATAAATAGTGCCTGCTCGGAAGGAAATTTTATTTTTAGTCTTTATTTTAATGTCCTTAATCAGTTCATAAGTACTTGAGCTTTTCTTAGAATTTAATATAGATAAAATCAGTAATGTTGACAATTCCTTACCTAAATACGGGTTGTATTCCCGAGGGGATTCACTCTGAACCATTCAAACCGCTTGACTAATTTATCTACAAGTTTATAAAGTGTTCGAATTCCGAATATTCGATGATTTATTTTTGCAATTGAACTTTTTGTAAAAAACCTTCATTTTTCCTATTACTATTGCCTACTCGTCAAAATAAGCAAATTACTTCGATCTCGAACTCATAATGATCACACTATAAAAGGATGGTCTGAAGACATTTTGAGGTTTCATGACCCTTTCAAAGGAAAAAGGATTGAATATGCTCTCTCATGATTGTCTTCCAAAAAAGCTATAATTGACTGTTTAAATCGTTCCAATAATAATTGCCCTAATAAATAATATGTCACATCATTCAATAAGTCATAGTCCTGTTTTGCAATCCTTAGAGAAAGTTCTTGAGAATTATAATTAATGGTGACTGTTGTTAATCCATCTTTTTTTATTATTTTATAAAAAAGAACCCAGAGGTATTTAATGCCTAAACCAAGGTCAGGATTTCCCATTAACATCCTAGGGTAGAGGGTTACCGAGTTTTCTCTGATTTCCCAACAGATTAGTTCACTTCTTTCAGTTAAAAAATGAATGTATTCCTGAATCTGTGATTTGAATTTCGTCAAAGAAGAGCAGTATTGAGTGATTTCTGGAAAATTTGTAAAAAAGGGTCGTTGGGAATAACCATTTTGAACTTCATGGATAAGTAACGCTTGTTGAGACACAATGGTTGAACTATAAGCTTCAAAGGAATCTTGAAAGAAATTCCATAGAAAAAGTGGCTTTTTATTCTCCCTTGCACCCTTAATAACTAATCGTAGAAAGACACATTCTAAGACAACAATTGTTAGTAAAGCTCCAATAAAAAGGAATGTAAGGAGGTCTTCTTTGAATTCAATGAAATTACTCAATGCAGCTATCGTTATGATTACTAAAAGACCGAGATTTGGGAAGAGTTGAAAAAAGAAATTACGACTTCTCGTTCTAATAGTTACAATAAGAAGAATACCCAAAAAAGGAATAAAATAAATCCAGTTTACGATGACTACCCCACACAGGAAGGAAAGGATGAGATTTCGTATTGGGGCCTCATGAAGTTGGATAAAAGAAGAAATCACTATCGTAAATCCAGCTACTAGTAAAAACCAAAATACAGTAACAACATATGCTTGTCTTCTTTGCTTTTTCTTGAATTGTTCCAATCGATTAACGATTAATTCTTTTCTATTACTATCTATATGTGTTTCATTCATTCTATTATCCCCTTTATTTCTCTAACTCAATTATTTGGTACTTTTCTAGCTTCTGAAGGAAATTATACAATTCTTTTAGAGTAAAGAAATCATTAACGCCAGCCTGAGCGCAAACTTCGGTAAATTGCTTTGTTTCCATCTTTGGATGTGGAATGTACTTCATAAAATTACTTTCATTTTTAGAAAGAGTGAATTTACGCTTTATAATTCGTCTAGCTTTTGTCTTTTTCTTGACAACAATTCTTGTGATAAGACCTTCTTTATCAAGATAATAATCAACCCTAGGATTAGCTTTCTCTCGAAGAAGTGGATTAGGCAATGACGTAATATCAGAGATTTTTTGTAATGTTTGATTCATAAAACGCAAATCTAAATTGATTGAGATATTTAAACTCCTTAATTTATAGTAAGTTGGTTTTCCGGGTCTATCAATGAATTGTTCTTTATCTATGAACTCGTGATTGCATAAGAGGTCTAGGTATTTCGTCGCGGTGCTAATGTGAATACCTAAAATCTTAGCTATATTATTGGCACATGGAAACTCTTTTAATTGGTTTTTTTGAGTTATTAAGGTTAATATTTTCAGACAATAGTCATTTGCGAACAATTCTTGGAATTGCTGATAATCTGGTTTCCATATTCGCAAGATAAGCACCAAGTAATATTTGTCTATTTCAAATAGATAAATATTAATTACTCTTAAAAAACATTCCTATTGAGGAAAAATCCTCACTTTTTCGACAACTATCCTCTATTCATCAAAATAAGCCCTAAGATCACCCTCCCAAACACGAAACGCTTCAGGTATGCGTGAAACATGTCCAGAATCTATATTTGGTGATAAAGAGTGCTTGTTAAACCATTTAATATCCCCTGATTCATGTTTATGAGAGGGAACGAGTGATTCTTCATCTACGCATGGATTACATAAAAACATAATATGATACAAATGAAGGGGAAAGGCAGTACCACACAATCTAGAATCAAAGATTCCAATCAAAGCAACAACCTCACTTCTCACCCCTGTTTCTTCAAGAACCTCTCTTAATACTCCTTCAGCTGGAGTCTCTCCTACTTCAAATAACCCACCAGGCATTGCCCACATTTTATTATCTGATCTTTGAATTAACAGAATTCTGCCCTCATTGTCAATAACAGCTCCATCACCCCTACTAAAGGAGTAGGTCGCGATAAATAGGGAGCTTTAATTTGTTCTAACTCTGAATCCAACGCGTTCAAGGAAAATGCAAGCATTTCTGTTACAATTTCTTGGATCTTTCGATATCATTCTTGATCATAAAAATCGCTTGAAAATTCCTGACCCAAAGCACAGATATCCCGTAATTTGGCAGCCCATAAGGCGATTCTGTTTGCGAGTGACATATTTTCAAATCCTATTTATCATTCCATAGACATTAGACTGATCAATCTATTGTTATTATCTATCGGCCCGTTGTACCCTAGAATAGGGGCTCTTTTAGCTTCATTCGCTATAAGGATGTGAATCAAGTCTTTTCTGTGATCTTGAGAAAGAATTCTACAATACCCCCATATTGCTTTTTAAGATGCTCAGCTTTCTGAAATCCATGCCCAGCTTCTCGTTCTACATAAATTTTCACATCTTTCTTCAATGACAGTGCTTTCCCAACGAAAGTATAGATAGGTTCAATGGGACAACGAGAATCATTCGCTCTATGAACAATATAGAGAGGATCTGCAAGATTTTCTACAAAATTAATAGCTGATCTATCCTTATATAACTCCGTTTTCTCCTCAGGGGAGCCAAGGAAACATCGTTCTGTAAATGATTTAAATACTTGGTCTCCTAATCTGTGCATTTCAAACCAATCTGTTATACCAACAACCGCTGCACCAGCAGCAAACAGATTAGGATGTTTTGTTATAGTTAGATATGTCATAAAGCCACCATAACTTGCACCAGTGAGGAATATCACTTTATTCTCTGGATATAATTTCAATAGGTAATCACGGGCATAAAGTACATCTTTTAAGTCACCTCCTCCAAGATCTCCTAGATTTAACTCTAAAAATTCCTTTCCGTAACCTGTACTTCCTCGAATGTTTGGACATAGGACAGTAAATCCAGCTCCTGCATATAATTGAATAACATTCCCCATAGCTTGCCAATCTTGAGAAAACTCCCATGAAGGGCCTCCATGTATTAGTACTATGCAGGGCTTGCCAGGTAATTGTCGATCAGCGGATGGAGAAACGAGAAATGCTGGAATATCTCTTGAGTCGAAAGTGGGATATGTGAATAACTTACCTGAAGATAATGGGTGAGAAAGACTCTGTGGTTTACTGTCAATAAGCAATCTAAAGTCTTTTTTTATTATATTATATTCAAAAATTCGGGTTGGTGTACCTAGATTCGACCAAGCTAAATAAAGCATCTCTGAATTTCCTTTCACTCTTCGAATCGGTTCAACCCAACCATCCGGAATGGGGAGCTCCTGTGGTGGTTCTTCATTCTGCCAATTCTCTATATAAAGCTTGGTTGATCCATTCTTCTTAGCAGCATAAACTATTTCTTCCTTCCCTGGAACCCAAGTAGCAGAAGTATAATCGATTCCGAGGTCTAATTTGGTGCTTTGTAAATAAGTGATAGAATTATCTAAACTTTGCCATACTGCTAATGTTGGATCTCCTGGAGCATTTGTTGAAAATAATAACTTTTCTCCGTCTTCACTCCATGCGATTGAGTAATTCATACTGTCAGTTGAGGCTTGAATTTCAGTATCTACTTCCCCAGTTTGATAATTGATTATCTTAATTCTTGAAGCAGTAGGATTATCGGCTTTGATTTCAGACCAAGAAACTACGCTGTTGTGTGGATTTACTTGAAACGGGAAATGTAGTTGCTTCGTTTGATACACAATATCCAGTGTTTCCGTAGCGATAACATATCTCCATAAACAAATATCCATCTCAGATGATCCGTCAAATAGTACAGCTTGACCATCAGGAGTCCATTTTGGGGTTAACACTCTTATAGAATCAAGCTTTAGTAATACTGAAGGGTTTTCAGTTTTGATATCAGTTATATATAAATCGTGTTTCTCATTTCCCCCTTGTTCTTTGGGAAAGACAAATTTGGAATCATCAGGAGATAAATCTCCAGTTGTAATACGTTCTCCTACATTTGTAAGATTGATCCAATTATTTAAGCTGTTTAAATCTACCTTAAATACTTGATGGACATCATTCTTATTACTTATCACTAAAAGAAATGAACCCGATTTTGCTACATCATGCAAGATAAGATCTGGAATTCCAAATATATCTAATAGTTCATCTAGTTTTTTTGACAACTTCATCACTCATATTTATAATCATTAAAATCGAAAGTAACATTCTCTGGGGAATTCTCTTGAGAATTGTTTATTTCTATGTGAAATTTTATACCTTCCCTCCATGATAATATTCTTTTATTCTGTTGATCGCCTTATATTCAATTTGTCGACAAATGGATGCCTTCTTTTTTCGTTTCTCTAGATTCTATTGATATTGCTGGAAAGACTCCTTTTTTGATGAAGTTGATATACAAAGATAAAGTCTGTGCCTATTTTCGACTAAAGTACTCAATTATAATCAATGAGGAACAAAACCATAATGAATAGACCCGAGCCTCAATTATGTGCCAATTTCCAAGGAATGATGCCGCCTGCCTGGAAAGCAAAAAAGAAAGATCCCAGGAAAAGCAAACGACAAAATGAAAAATAAAATTACTATTCCAGTCATAAAAAGGGAAGAAACTTCCTGTCGAGTCTTTTTCCTAAACAATAATGGGTGAAAGAATTTAGATTAAGAATTTCTAAATATAAAAAGTAATTATAGAAAAGGTTATTGAATCGATGATTGGTGGTTAAGCTTTTTGGGTTAGCTGT
The DNA here is from genome assembly GCA_029856365.1 of Candidatus Hodarchaeota archaeon. Lineage (GTDB taxonomy): Archaea > Asgardarchaeota > Heimdallarchaeia > Hodarchaeales > Hodarchaeaceae > Hodarchaeum. Next base: position 45,798 of record JAHQWW010000011.1, on the reverse strand, counting down.
TCCATTGTTTCACGATTTGTATAGGTAACAGTCCCATCATAATGAAGATATTTAAGAATTTGGATTAGCTCATCTATATTATTTGATTTCCTGTCTATTTTTGAAATTGTCAATTAAATCTCCTGTACTTTCGTTGATTGCAATAGTTCCGCAATTATCGTCATATATAAACATTCGGATAGATGCACAATTACTCTTATCTTAAGCTCATAAATTGATTTTATTCAGATCACTCGTAAAGATTTTAATTTTAATTTAATTATTTTGAATGTTTGATTGAATGAATAATAGCCCCTGCATAAATTATTCCTTTTTATCAAATGAATTTCCAGTATGAAGTTAAAAAGCCTTGATTAAAAATTCTTTCAGGGTGAGGTTCTAGTGTCAAAAGTAGTAGATTATTTCATCGATCATAAACAGGGTTTTCTAGATGATTTATTCCATTTTCTTAGAATACCAAGTATTTCTAATAATAAAGCAGCTGTAGAAGAGGCAGCACTTTGGCTAAAAAGACGATTGGAGGCTTCAGCTAGTAGTCTCAAAATCATTAGGACATTAGGTAATCCAATCATACTTGCAGAATGGAAACCAAAAACTTCAGACGAAGAAAATACAGTTAAAAGTCCAACTGTACTAATTTATGGACATTATGATGTTCAATCACCTGAACCCTTAGATCAATGGATCTCTCCACCATTTGAGCCAGAAATCCGTGATGATCGGATATATGCCAGAGGAGTAGGAGACAATAAAGGTCAATTCTTTGCTCATCTTATCGCAATCGAATGTATAACAAAATTTTCAAAACTTGGTCTTCGAGTGAAATTTCTCTTTGATGGAGAAGAAGAAATTGGGTCTCCCAACTTAGATGAAGCTCTCATTCAAGAGAAAGAGTTCTTTTCTGATATTGATTTGGTTTTTGTCTCCGATGGTCCTGCTGACCCTTCCTGGAAACCCACTTTATGTTTTGGTGCGAGAGGGATTGTAACTGCACAGATATACTTAAATTCTGCCTCCAATGACGTCCATTCGGGGAATTTTGGAGGAATACAACCCAACCCTGCTATTGATTTAATGAGTATTCTTCAAACGATGGTTGATGATAATGGTAAATGTCTAATTAAAGGATTTTACAATAAGGTTTTTTCTCCAGATGAAGGAGCGCTAAAAGCTGCTGAAGAATTAAACCGAACTCCCGAAATGTATCAAAAATTTCTCGGGATTAGTTACTTCGGAGGAGAACAGGATGTTCCACTTGTACATCGAGTGATGTTTCGACCCACGATTAATATTCGAGGTTTTCACGCAGGCAATATCCGAGAACATGCTAAAACCATTATTCCAAAAGATGCTGTGGTTGAATTAGATTTCAGATTAGTTCCCCACCAACAACCTACTCAAATCCAAGATCTGTTAATAAACCATATGGAACAATTGAAAACAAGGTCAAATAGATGGAAATTAATGATTAATAGGTGTGATGTAACTTTTGAGGCTGGTTTTGCACCGATTTATACATCTTTAGATCTTTCCTGGACTAAAATATTAGCTCAATCAATTACTGAAGGATTTGGAGAAACACCGGTGAAAATTCCCTTATTAGGAGGAAGTCTACCCCTTTACAATCTTTTCCAATACATTAGAAAACCAATGTACATCATACCTTTTGCTCAACCTGATCAGGGAAACCATGCACCAAATGAGAATTTAATGCTTGAATGGTTTGAAAAGGGAGTGATAACTTCAATGATGCTATTGAAGAATTTAGGATCAAAAAGTGTCAAGTGATAACCTTATAGTTGAATTTAATATTAGAAAGGCTTTGCATTGTAGTCACCTTGGAATCGAAGGACTTTTGCCAAAAAAATTTCGCTTATTAACTGCTTTCGTAGAAACTTAGTTAAATTAAAATTTGTGATTGAGAAGAAACATGACGCGATCATTTAATCTTCGATCTGTTCATCTCATCCCCAGCTCCCTAGATCGAAATGTAGCATCAGTTTTAGTGTTGAACTTGATTTGGACAATTCCCTGGGGATTAGTTCAACCTTTTATTAGTCCATATTTCTTTGAGCTTTCGAATGGGGATTATTTTCTTACTGGCTTACTTAATGGTTTACCTTTTATTTCTATGATATTTTCAATTTTCATTTTTGGATGGATTGTAGATAAAATCGGACCTAAAGCAATGATGTTGACCGGCTTTCTTATTTTTCTTGTCTTTTTCTTAACCGTAATAGTGATTAGTGATCCATTGCTTTTTTTCATTGATTATGTAGTAATTAATAGCTTACTCGCTTGTTTTTCTCCTGCTGTATTGAAATATGCTAGTTTAACAAATAAAGAGGATATTTTTGGTTCTTTAGTGGCGTCAACATCACTAGGATATTTTTTTGGTACTGTGGTGTCAGGATTTTTATATGAACCTTTGGGAATGAATATATTGTTTTTTTTATCATTAGGCGCATGTATTTTAGGCTTAATAATTTCCTTTTTCTCTCATGATTTACGGGAGTCCCCCCCAAAGGAGTTATCAGAAAATAATCCTCATCTAAACACCTCTACTCCCCTTAGCACAATATCTCTTCTTTTTTCTAAAAAAATCCTTGTCGTAATTTTCTTAATTGCCATTTTACATGGTTTTCAAAGTGGTTTTTCGGCTATGTTTGTCTCAATATACTTTCTTGATGAACTCCATACTCCCGCCTTATTAATTGGGATAGTTTTTGGAACAGCTACATTAACAGGCACAATAGCATCGCATTATGCAGGAAAGATTGGAGAAAAAAGAGGATTCAAGGAAATACTCATTGTTTGCTACATTGGATATCTATTTGTGTGGGGAAGTTTCATTTTATCGCCAAATAATTATATCCTCCCAGCAATCACCTATACATGGCCAGTCTATGTTGGAATTCTTATTGCAGGCCCTGCACTCGTTGCAGATCATATTTCAGAGTCTAAACGTGGTACTTTTATGGGGATCTTTGGAGCCAGTCAGAATCTTGGTTATGCATTGGGCTCGACTCTTGGAGGGATGTTTGCTGGATTACAAGAAACATTCAGATTCAATTTTTGGATTTCTGCTTTTTTCTCATTAATAATGATCGTTATTTCTATTTTCTTTGTCAAAAATGGAAAAAAAGAAGATATACAATCATTTAAGTGATATTTTGGTCTTGGAACTAAATACCATGTAACTAACTATTAATCCAAGTATTATATATACAGATATTCAACCAAAGATCTTCAATAAAGGAAGGATAACCTTTGAATGAAAACATTCCTCCAGGTCCAAATCCCCCAGAGAAGATTTATGTTCGAATTGAAATACCTTCTGGTTCAAAAGTTAAATATGAGTATGATAAAAGCTTTAACGTCATCTTTGTGGATAGAATTTTACATTCTAGCGTGGTTTATCCTGCAGCTTATGGTTTCATTCCTCAAACTCTTTGTAAAGATGGCGATCCTTTAGATGTATTAGTACCATTGAGTTCTGGGATTGAATTAATCCCTGGATGTATTCTAATCGCTAGACCAATCGCTGTTTTAAATATGAAAGACGAAAAAGGAAAAGATGATAAGATTATCGCAGTTCCAACTGATGATCCCCGTATGGAAGAAATTCAATCTATAAGTTCAATCCCTAAACATCTAAGGCGAGAAATCGAAGAATTTTTCAATACATACAAACAGTTAGAACGGGGAAAAACAACAGAAATCATGGGTTGGGCCGATAAAGAAGAAGCACAGAGAATTATTATTGAAGCCATTAACTTATATATTCAAAAGAATGAGTGAATTGAGATCATCAATCATCTCTTATTTGGCAAAATTGGAGCATGACTTACCCAATTGTCCAAATTTATACCTTTTCTAAGGAGTCTCAAATTAAGAGCGCCTATGTGAAGCATAACATGTCGAATGTTATATATCAAGGAACTGTGAATACTACCCCCATGCCATTCGAACACAGATGGTTGTATTAATTCTTCCAGAGTTAGTTGATCCAGTCTCTGTTTACCTTTCTCTTTTATCTTAGATAGATATGATATTAATTGTTCACGAGTTAGTGTTTCCTTTGGTAACTCTTTTAAATTTTTCAAATCAGCTTTGAACCCTGGTCTGAATTTTTTACGTTCATCTTTAGATCTTCCTAGATACCAGTCTAAAAACCACATGGCATGAAATGCGACCTGCCAGAATGGAGGACCACTAGTTCGATCATCCCAGATTTCTTCAGGACAATTTTTGATCACCTGCTCTAACATTTTAATGGCAGCTCCATATTGTTCTTGGAAAGCATTTGAAATAACTTCAGATTCTTTTATTGACATTCTTAACGATTCTCCTTTTCTAGTATATGTATTAATCTTTTTTTATCCTTTGGATGAATTCTTGAGTAAATTTCTTAATTTTATCCCAATCTCTAGAATCATTGACGCCATCAGGATCAAAATTAGGGGTGTCTTTTCCCGCTACTTTTAAAATTTTCTTGTCTAACCACCCTATAGGTGAATCAGATGATACATTCATCACTCCACCAAATGCTTCGTAAGTGTCCACAGTAACCCCGAAATCTCCCAATACTTTTTTGCAATATTCTTCTTTAATCTCCTGATATCTTTCAGGAATGGCTGCATAACCAGAACATACAAAGAATACTTTTGGCCCCTTTAACGCATTGATCTCTTCTTTGTTCTTTTTTACGAAATTTTTCATTTCTTTTGTCCATTGACCGATTTTGATCCCCGAACCGAAAATTAATCCTTTGTATAGTGATAATTCTGGCCAGGAGTCTTTTTTTACGTTAATAATATCTGAATCAATATTATCTTCATGTAGCCATTCAGACATTCGTTCAGCAACTCCCTGAGTCGCACCATATCTTGTTCCATACGCAATTATAACTTTCATATCTGTAACCTCTTAGTTACACCACATGCTATCAACAATTGATATTATTTTCCCCTTCCAATTTCTTAAGAAGTTCTAAGGATCAGAATTATGGTTTGGGGACCAATAACTTTCTTCATTGCAGGAAGCATTAACTTAATTTTAATGAAAATAAAACTTGTCTAAAGCGATTACTTCTGGCTGTTTGCTAAACAAATACTCTATTGGGAATGAACTATGAAGGAATTGAGAACTACTCTTGTAAAACTCTTGATTTTAACACTTATTTTACTGCCACTTTCATGCTATTCGAGCTCAGCATTCAACGGGAATCAAGAATTCAAACTGCAAGTGCAAAGAATTCCTTATTCTAAAACAACGGTTGTGAAAGCAGAATCATTGGAATTACTATTTCCAGATAAATATCATAACCTTTCAGAGCTTTATGCTGAATTAGAATATTTTAACCATACTGCTTCTAATCTCATTGATTATTCTTTCATTGGCTTATCGTATTGGAACAATCCTATTCCGTTGATTGCGCTCACTAATGAACAAATTATGGAAGATGTAAAGGGAAAAACCTACGTAGTGGCTCATCATCACGCACGAGAACAAATTACAATTGAGCATACAGTCCGAACTATCCGTGATTTGGTAAATGGTTATCTCACTTCTGATCAATCTATTGGAGAGCTACTCGATCGTACAATTGTGTTCTTTATTGTCACCTTAAATCCAGATAGTCTTGATTACACTTTATATCAAGACCCTTGGCAACGTAAAAATATGAGACCTATTGATGACGATAATGACGGGAAAATTGACGAGGATGGCCCTAATGATGCGGATGGAGATGGTTATGTTTCTATCTATTCAGCAGAGTATGAGACTGGGGGTTGGGAAACTTGGCTAGAAGGAAGTGATGAAGACCAGGATGGATTGATAGATGAAGACTCTGGTGGAGGAGTTGATCTTAATCGGAATTATCCAATCCACTGGAATGACAGCAGATGTGACTCTGGCAGCACCAGCAATACACTACTTGAAGATTATCCTGGGGATGCTTCTCTATCAGAAAATGAAACAAAAGCATTAGTCGATTTTGTAGTCAAACATAAATTTGCTCATGCTTCAAGCTTGCACTCTGGTACAACTATCCCTATACTTGGATGGGGATATACAAATGAAAAACAAGCTGAAAGTTCTCTTTATGAAAAGATGTTAGATAATTGGGAGAGTGAACAATTACTTCCTGAGGTTTTTTTTGATGAAACAAACACTGATGTTGATTATACTGTTGCAGGAGACTGGAGTGACTGGAATTACGTCACTCAACATATCATTCCTCTTACCCTAGAGATCTACAAATCGACCGGTACATATGATTGGCATTTTTACGAAAATAATGGCACACACAATATATATGAAAGTGATGTGGTTTTCTTCGATCCTCCAGAACACCAGATTGAAAATGTTCATCGCAAGCTTTATAATTTTGAAGAACATTGGTTGTCATTAACTCCTTCAATAGAAGTAGAGAAAACTCAATATATCAAATTAGATAATGAAAATAAAATAGAAATATCTTTGAAGTCAGGATCTCAATACTTTAATACAAGTGATAGTGCAAAAGTAGAAGTACAAGCATCAAACGAAAATATAATTGTAGATTACCCTGACTCAATAGGAACTCTTTTTCCAACTAAAACCAACAAATTACCAATATTATTATCAAAGGATATGCCAGATAGCTTCACTCTTTATGTGAATGTAACCTCAGAATACGCTTCTGACTTACAGTTGGGAATTAATGTATCTGCTACTGATTTTAAAGCAACTCCTGGATTCAATGGGATTATTGCTCTTATATCGATCTTGGTTCTACTTCCTATCCTCCGAAAAAAAAAGACACTATAATGAGGGTTCATCTAGAACGATAGAACTGGATATCACTTTAGGAAATAGTTATATTGTATAATGATATCTTAAACAATAATACTGAAGATGATCCTTTTATTTCCTAAATGATGAATAAAAGCAATGATTTCCTCGAAAGCTCTAGCTTTAATAATTACCCCTTTAGCCCAGTATTATAAGATTATTCTTAGTTATTTCAATTAATGGCTTATAAATATTTAATAGGAGTAATAACACCTTATTTTCTTGATAAAATTTAAGACATTGATAAATTCGCGTAATCTATTGAAGTAATTTTCAAATGAGCAAAAAAACATTCTTATATGGCTAATAATTCTCAACTTTCCAATAACTTACTTCAGAATGATAATCTGTTCCAATGAACGAATATCAGTGTAATGTTTCTCAATATAACTATAAGCTTTATTTATCTTCGATGAAATCTTCTTTACAGTACGATTGAGAATAGATTTAGTTATCTCTGCATCTTTTTCCTCAAATAAGGGTATCTTCCAATGCTGATAATATTCTTTGGTGACTAGTAAGGATATGACTGCAGCCATTCCAGGAATCATACCAGCACCTCGAACAACATCATGTAATTCATCTGATATGCACGTAATACTTCCAGCATCTTGGCTAATCAGTTTAGCTATGTTAGCAACCAATATTACCTTTTCTGAGGCCAAACTTGTGTTTTTAAGATCGTTTGCATACTTTATTATCTTATCAGCAAACTTTCTGGTATTCTGCTTCATAAATCCTATTTTCTGGGGTAGAAGATCGTCTCGAAAAATGACAGGAAATCCTAATTCCTCTACAGAGTCAACTAAAGCATTTGCTACTACAGGATTATCTATTTCTTTCTGAGCTCTTATTAGAAAAGTATTCTCTTTAAGATGATCTGATAAAGATGGTGAGTAAGCTTTGCTTTCAACCACTATAGTGGGACATTGTAACATGTCAAGTTCTTTCATAAGTTCATATTTCGATCCCAACGCAATATTTCCCTCTAAATCCTCAACTGGTCCGAGGCCATTTATTGTTTGATTCACGGTTACTAGAAGTGATGTATCTACTCCATTAATGACAGCTGTCAAACCTCCAATTAACCCACAATTAACATCAACATTCTCAACGGTTGTCTTAAAATTATTTTGTCCTTTTCTCTTAAATGTATTGACAATTGAATTGGCTAACGCTCCTTGAAGGCATACAGGAGTCTCAAGAACACCTTGTCCGTACATTCGTCCTAGAGTATTTAGCGTTAAGGATTGACAGAACAAAGCATCTTGTCCAACTAAATTTTGCATGAGTGTTGCTTCTCCAGGTGTTATTCCACATCTTGGAATGGAAGTAGAACTACCACCATCCAAAGTAGTAATCTTTATAGTATTAGAACGCAGGTCAACATCCACTTCTTCAATAAGGGTATTTACATGCAATATTTCTTTAATCATTGATGCTACTGTAATGAATCCTGCCGAATCATCTTGAATAAGCCCTCCAAAACCATGAACATGACCTATTCCAGCATGCCCCGTTATTGCAACCCTTTTAGCCGCCATAAGTTTCTATTCCTCATCAATTTTCTATAATAAGTAGATAGATATTTTTAATGTAATTTATTACAAGAAACAAGAGAAATTTATTATAGATCTTTTAATTTACCTAAGCTTGTTTTAAGTATCGATAGGAGTTTGTGAAAAGGAAAATGAATGTCGAAGAACGAATTAAGTTATTCAAAGCTCAAATTGAATTGGAAAAACTGATCGTAAATGCAGCTGAGAAATCAGTAAAGAATGTTGACAATGCAATAGTACGTGAAATGATTTTAGGTATTGCTATGGATTCACGCAAGCACGAGTCTCTTCTAAATACTCTTATAGGTCTTCATGAAAAATTTGCATTAGTGGATGAAAAACTAAGTGATCAATTAAAACAGAACCTAGAGGAACATATTAGACTTGAGAAGAGAGCTATTGATTCTTATCAGAAATTAATGGATAATCTCGAGGATGAAAAAGAGAAATTATTAATAGATTTTATATTAAATGATGAAATTAGACACCATAGATTCCTGAAACGGCTCCATAAAAATCTAGTTGAAAAACTTAAATTTACAGATGAGGATTACTGGGATTGGGCTTGGAAAGATACGGAATGGGGTGGAGGTTCTTAAGGAAATAAGCTGATATCAACATCTATCCGCTTAAACCATATTATAGAGATTTTTATTAGCTGAATTGATAAGTTCAAAACAACAGTAGTCGTAACAACTGCAATCTAATCTGCTAATTAATTATTTTTATAATCCACTTCTCTAGTTAAACATCTATTGCACTGAAAAAAAGTCTTTTATTTAGATTACAAAGGTCATCAGATAGAAATCGCTGAAGGATCTATATTTCTTATATTATGATTTTTTAAGTCTAAAATAAATTTCTTATGGCTGGTCATAATGAAACGAATTTATGCACGAATATTCATCATAATTTTGTTAATAATTTCATTTTTATGTCTAATACCTCCCCTCATTCCGACTATCACTGTGACTAAAGGGGGAGAAAACGCCCTATTATCACACCAGCATAGTGTTGATTACTTAATTATCACATCTGACCTTTTTATTGATGATGTTCAACCTTTAGCGATTTGGAAATTACAACGTGGATTAATTCCAGCAATTATAACGGTTGAAAATATTTCGTCGACTTATGATGGTGAAGATCTAGCAGAATGCATCAGAAATTGTGTCCGTCAATTCTATGAAGAAAGGAATACAGAATGGGTTGTTCTTGCAGGAGGATCGTCTTTCATTCCCACTAGATCAGTTAAAGTGGGTAATGCACATGTCAGTTGTGATCAATATTACGCAAATTTAGATAACAATTGGAGGTTAAATAATGATGGTTCCGTCTCAATCAATGATTACTTCGATTGGGAGGCTGAGGTGTATGTCGGACGCTTATCAGCTGATGATAATACCCAAATGAGGGAGTTAGTGACACGTTTGATTAATTATGAAAAAAATCCTCCAGTTGGGCCTTGGATGAAACATGCACTTTTTGGCGGAGCATTTGCTAGGTTTAATTCTGATACCAATGATAATAATGTATTTGATGAAGAAGATGCTCCTGAATTTGACGCAAATAGAAATCATAATTGGTTAAAAACAGATGTATTCCCCACAGATTGGACTAGTACACTTCTTGCTGAAACTGAGGGGTTAAAAACAACTGATTATCATGTTGATAAACCTATTAATGAATCTAATGTGATTGAAGAGATCAATAACGGAGTTGGTGTCGGAATGTTTGATGCCCATGGATCTACCACTGAAATGTTTCGAATGATTTTCAAAACTGACTCTGATAACGATTCATTATTTGATTATGGACTTGATAGGAGTTCTTCGACTCCAATTATTTCTACCTCGTCATCATTTAATACTGAAGGAAAAAATGGCTTTTATTTCCTTTGTGCATGTTCAACGGGTACTTTTACATCATCAAGAGATTGTCTTTCTGAATATATTCTTCGGACAGTTGGTATCGGATGTATTGCCAGTTCAGGTTCTGCATACTACGATTCAGGATGGTATAATGGAGAACATGGTGGTTGGTACACTCAAGGGCTATCCTCACGATTCTGGGAACAATCCTTCAAAGAAGGGAATAATCACCCAGGAAAAGCCTTTATTGAGGCAAAACTTGATTATGCTGATGACAATCTAAGATTAAATGGAAAGAGGGAGGACACAGGAAAGACTCTTATTCAATACAACTTAATGGGTGATCCAGAGGTTCCTGTTTGGACAACAATTCCGTTACAACTTGAACACACTGTTTTAAATGCAAATAATAAAACTATTTTAGAAGTATTTAGCAATAATCAACCAATGAGTCAAGTCACTACAACGTTATTAAACTCTACATATTATTGGCGTGGGATCACCAATAATGAAGGTACAGTCACTCTTCCCGTCTCTTCAAATGATCTTAACAACTTAACATTGACCATTTCCAAAATCAATTGCCTTCCTTATCAAGAAGGAGTGGAAAATACTCCAACAACAATACCAGAGATATCTTATGAAAGTCCAGCTAATTCAACTCCCTTTCCTGAAATCTGGCTTTTTATAATAATTTTTTTGTTAATAGCGAAGGAAAAGAAGAAAAATAATACCTGCATATCTTAGAATTTTTTAAAAGAGAAAAAGTAGCTTATTAAGATGGAAGTGAGTAATTCTAAATGATATTAAACATTGGATGAATCATGAGTGAAAAAACAACAGTCAAAATCTAAAGTGGCCCATGACGGTTCAGAGGTAGCAAAAAAGAGAAACGAAGTTGCAAGCCAACTAACTGAGGACGAAATCTTTATCCAAACGGTGCACAATGCTTTAAGAGTACCTAATGCAAGTTTAAAAGAAAAATTAGCCTTTGCTTTCACTTCTATTCCAGAAGCAAGAATTGATTTTCCTCATGCCAAGAATCGTTTCATTAATATTCTTGATTTTCTTGTAACAAAGGAAGAGGTTTCTTTAGAAGAAGTCATTCTCTTAAAAAACTCAATTGAAAACATTACCTCTATTGAAGAGCTTGTTACATTGAGGACGGGAATTTTTACTAGCTACTAACTTCTTATACTTAAGATGTTCAATAATGCTGATCTTTTGTGTAAACGCTATAATTCCCATAATTGTTTCCAAGAAACCTCCTCGGTTAAGAATATGGGAACCAAAAGTATGATGGCTGTGAGTGTATCAGTCATAGCTACTAACATGTACCCCATTTCAATACCTATTGTTAGCCATGACAAAACTGTCAGTGTTGCATATCCTAAGCGAATCACAGCCGAACCTACTCCAATAAAGGCTAGTCTTCGTGCATCTTGAGTACCAATTAACAAAAAATATCCAACGATAATTAGAAATACCCCACTGGTTTGAGCCCAAATTATTGGTTCTGGTTTAGTGACGTTTAACAGAGTTGCAGTCAAATCAGGGAGAAATAACATAGGAATTCCAAGTAATATGTCATAGATTCCACCAACAAGGAAAGCTGTCTTCAAATAACGATCATCTATTAATTTTTTCATACTTATAATACCTCTACTTTTCATTCTACCTATAATTATAGCCCATGGATTGAAGAACTAAGAGTTTATAATAACATTTAAAATATGGGAGCATGGGAAAAAAGATGAGCTAAGATGAAGATTGAATTAATTCTATTATTCTTAATGGTTATTTTAATTTCCTCTTCAGGATCTATTTCAGCTGAAAGTAGTTATAAAGACACGGCGAGTACAAATACTATGAGCTCATGGCATTTTATAGCATTAGGAGATAGTCGCCAACAATTAGGCACTTGGGATAGCGTACGTGAACAGTATTCTCATGAAAATAGTAGTAATCCAATTAGAGCTGCATTGATAAATTCAATTGTTGAAGATAATCCAAATGTTGAATTTATTGTACACACTGGAGATATGGTCGCGTCGGGAGGGGAACAGGATGACTGGGATAGATTTTTCGAAGACATCGAAAATGCTACTAATAAGAATATTCCTTTTTATTATGCGGTAGGAAACCATGAAATATATACCTATGCTGAAGGGCCTGGAGACTATGGTGATGATGATGATGATTTCTCTACTTACCTAGTAAACGTTGATTTACCTGGAAATGAACGATATTATAGCTTTAATTATAAAAATCAAATACACTTTGTATTCATAAACACAGAAGAATATTGGAATGGCAAATTTAATATCACACCTGACCAAAAATCATGGCTTATCGGTGATCTTGAAAATAACACAATTGATTTCGTGGTAGCGGTGTTCCACCGTCCTTGTTACTCGATCCGTAATGCTGGTCGGGTTCGAGATGCTCAAAATGCCCGTAGTGTCCTCGAACCGATCTTGCTGCAATATGATGTCGACTTAATGTTTTCTGGCCATGACCATTACTATTATCGTACTATCCGTAATGACACTACTTATATAACTACAGGTGGTGCGGGTGCAGACCTGTATACTAATGAAGATCTCTCGGAATGGCAAGAGGGAGATGTATATTTCTCAGAATATCACTATTGTAATGTTACAGTGGTAAATGTAGGTGGAAATTTAAGCGTCAATGTGGATACACTTATTTTCCATGAAAGTAACAAGTCAACAACTCTTGGCGATTCATTTCAAATTCTCGCTCCTCCAGCAGAGACAACTACATCAACAACTGAAATAACTCAGAGTACTATAACAACTGAAAAGACTACTAGCTCAAATATTACTACCTCTATGACAACCGAATCTAGAGTCACACCATATACATTTATAACGACGATAATCGGTCTAGTGGTGATTAGTTATTCCTTAAAAAAGCTCAAGTACAATTAATTTTTATTCAAGAAGGACATTCAAACTCCATAATTATCATGAAACTGCATTAGCTTTATCATGAAGCTTTTTCAAGTCTCTCGACTAGTACACTCAGTTGGTCTTGAATCTCATCATTATCGTCACCAATGGTAGAAATCCTCTCCCATTCATCAAAGGTAATGCCATACATCTCCAGACGTTCTGGAAGCAATTTATTCCATTTATAGGCACCCATCTGAAAACTAGGGGCGTTTTCCATTACAATCTGATACTCTAACGACAATTGAAGATACACTTTTTGTTCAGTTGGAGTTAAATTTGATAATTTCAATGGAGGAAGAAATTCCAAGTAAGTTGGCACATTGAAACTTATTTTCTTTGATGTTGAACCAATCTTATTTAAGGTCATACTGAGTTATCGCCTCGCGGTTTGGTCAGTTCACTGAAATTTAAAAGAGAATCTGAACAGAATATCCGCATATTGCTATTTGAGAGATGAAAAGTAGAAAATAATTTTGTTTTGGTGAGTTTAGACATTTTTTTGAAGTTTGATGATTAATTTGTATTTTAATGCAAAATAATATAAGCAGAAATTTTAGTCTGCTTCTTATGCCTCCTCAACTTGTCACCATAAGAAAGCATTGAAATACTGACTAGTAATGGAGAGATGAAAAGATGAAATATATTGGATTTTGGGAGTTAGATCCCAAGGACTTCGATAAAGTCCTAAAAAAATACTTAGATCAAGACTCTTGGCCTGATTTTCCTGAGACAATTACTGAAGGTTATGGATTAGGTGGAGAATTCAGGGGTTTTCAATTATATGAGACAGATAATCCGGAACATTTAACCAATCTGGCGTTATATTATGCGCCAGAGATGGAATTCACCTTTACACCGATTTTTGAGATTGCAAAAATCGTTGAAGCATATCAAAAAATGCAGAAATAACTTAATTCCCCCCAAACCAACCTAACGACCCCATACCTGCATTTCATTCTCTTTTTTCTTTTTTTTAATGTAAAACATCTTGAATTACTTGAATTTTCGAGTCCCATCAATAATCCTAACGTGGATCTGAGTTTATAATTTCTTTACTAAAATCCCAATGATATCATACTTTGGGAATAGGGATTCTAAAACTGCCTAGGTGGTGTCTTTTAGAGCTATGAATTTCGATTTCCTCTACAACAAGAACTTTATTACTATAGATAGTCAGAATATTGTAAGTATTTCTCTTCTCTGATCGGATTTTTCTGGAAGAAAAAGTGCCTGAATTAAGAAAGACGCTCTCTTCAACCTGCAATGCTCCCGCTGAATGGCCTAAACCCGATAAAATTAAAGGGATTTTATGTTGAGTGAAAAATTCAAGTACATCTCCCGCGTCTTTTATAGTCCGTTCGAATGCTGTTTGAGGGACGGGCATACAGGAGTGATGCATTAACATGATAAAGATTCTCTTGTCTTTAAACTTATCAAAATCATCTTCTAACAACTTTAAATTATGTCTACCGATAAGGCCATTCTGTTCAGGTCCCGTATTAATTCCAAAAACATGAATATGATTTCTTTCGTCATCGTAAATAGGGTTTAAAGCCCCTACTTGTTTATACCAAAGTTTTTGACCAAAAGGTTGGAGATCTCGTGTTCCTGGCACTAAAACTACTGGAATATTCTTCTCTTTTAGAGTATCAAGAAATCTTTTAGCCATATTATAGTCTTCTTCATATGAATCATTGGTTAATCCACCACAATAAACGATTATAGATGGTTTTTCTTCAAGAACCATTTCAATACCCTTATCAAAAATATCTCTCCGGAAATCTTTTCCCTCTGTGAAATGGATACAACCCATATGACAAATTTTGGCAACAATATGTTCAGAAGGTTGAGGTAGAGAGTAAGAAGTTAGAATTCCATCTTTCAAAGGATGAGTTGAAGTTGTAAGCTTTTGAAAAATAGAATACCTATCAATACCATGAAATTGGACTTGTACTTGTTGATTTGAAACCTCTAAAGATAAATAAACATGGCCAGCTTTTCCTCGAGTTTTATGACTAGAAAACGTTCCATTGTTAATTAATAGCATTCTTCTTCTCCCATTGGAAATACTAAACCAATTTGGGAAATGACGATGACCTACGATAACAATATCGACTCCAACGTCCCACAATGCAGGGAGGACATCGCCTGCGTCCCGAATCATGCTTCGTTCGCGTCCTGTGTGTGGAATAGGTAATAAGTGATGATGAAACGTGAGAATTTTTACTACCTCATCTGGATAAGAAGAGAGTCTTGCAAATATCTCATCTCGTCCCCGTGAGCCGATACGTCCACTATCAGCGTCTGGTTCGACAGAATCTATTCCAAGAATGACAAGATTACCGCCAGTTTTTGTCGTATCAATGAAAAAATGACGTGGTCCGTATAAATCATGCCATATTTCTCTACCAATATTCCGGAAGTCGTGATTTCCTGGGATGTAATGGATGATGGGATTTTCTACCCCATGTGTAGCGAAGGTTCCTTTGATCAACGCATTAGCATAATTATAGTCCTCAATAGTTCCTTGGTCAGTAATATCCCCCAGATTTAATATAATAGTTTCAGGATTTGTCCTTATCTCTTGTGCGATACTCATAATACCATTCGTGAACGCTTCCTCATGAAAATAGCCAGAAAATTTACTAATGTGGAGGTCAGAAAAAATAATAATTCTAGTTGTGCTGTTTTTTTCCAAAGACATCATTTATCCATCAATTTTTATGTTGATGTATTTATTTTTAGAAAGAAATTCAGTTGTATAAATCTTATCTTGTCTATGTTCCTGAATAACATCTTTTAAGTTCTTTTTTTCTGTTTAGCATATTCCTGAATAAAGTCGATTAACATACTAAAAGCCTCGATGAATCCCCTCTCATATTGGTTCTCACGTTCCCTTTCATCCTCTAGGATGAGAATTTTTCCAACAGTTTCGTGAAAAATTTGATCTTGAAATTCCAAAGCAACACCAATTGATCTTTCCCATCGTTCTTGATATTTTGAGAGAAACTCTCTCGAAACATCACCTTCATTTATAGCTTCTGCTGCTGTAACACCTGCCTCCATCCCAGCTCTAACTGCGTAATAAATTCCTTCGCCAGTGATTGAGGAAACCATACCTGCAGCATCACCAGCGATAAGCAATCCTTCATCGAAACTGGGTTTGTAGACACTTCCACCTGGTTTCCAAGCAGGCAACCATGCTCCTCTTGACAAAACTCTTTCCCCTCCTTTCAGCAGCTCTGAAGCTACTGGATTGTGACTTAAAAAATGGTTCATATAATCCATTGGCTTCTTCTCTAGAGTTTTTGCCATCGAACCTAATCCGACTGAAATATTCTCTCGTTTAGGAAACAACCAAGCATAACCTAATGGTGCGATATCCTTCCCTGTGAAAATCATGTAAGAGTTACCGAATCTTTCACTAATAACTTTTTCTCCTAATTTTACTTCAATACCCACGCAATAACTCATCTGATCTTGCCATTTTTCTCCCACATTTTGGAACCATTTGGTCCACAGCCTAGATAACTTTGATATTCTTGAGGAGGCTCCATCACACGCAATAACTACATCAGCTAGATATTTATCACCTTCAGAAGTTACTACTCCCTTCACTTGTTTCCCTTCCTTAATCACTCCCGTAACTCTTGCTTTTTCTCTTAATTTTGCACCTTTCTTAATCGCCATTGAAGTCAGATAATAATCAAATTCGTCTCTATATACTCCGAAATAACTTGTCGTTCCAAGTTCAATATCGTAACGATCATAATTCGGAGGTGTGAAGAATGATAGAACATCATATCTTCTCTGGAGTACTTCTTCAGGTATATTCAGACGTCTGACAACCCAATTTGCCACCCCACCACCGCAGAGTTTAAATCGAGGGAGATTACACCTCTCCAAGATTAACGTTTTAGCTCCCCCTTCAGCAGCTTTTATAGCAGCCACACTCCCGGCTGGACCTGCACCTACTACTACCACATCATATTTCTCGACCATTAAAATTAGCTCCTGTGTTTTCTTTTATTAGAATCATTAATATTTATTCACAATTTCAAGCAAAAACTCCTAAAATTAGAGAAATACAGACAAAACGGTCAAAATACCAGCAAACAACAAACTGGCTACAGATATAATGACCATACCTATCAAAAATCCTCGGAAATGAAAGTAGTAGTCATCATAACCTTTTAGTCCTTCAGTTCCTGGTAGGACAATAAAATTTGGTTGAATATTTATAAAGAAGAGCCAATCCAAGACTAGTAAATCAATCAAATTAAAACACAACAACATCACAAAGATGATACAGAAAGCATCTAAGAAAGATAACTCCCTTTCTATCATCAAATCAAAATGCATTATAGCTAGTCCGATTAATCCAAATATTATCCCTAAAAAAGCGATTGAAACAACAATTTTTTGTTTTTGAGTTTTTTCACTAACGGGGATATAATTTTCTTGGATATCAGGAGGATAATCTGATGCCCAGATTTCTGCATTAATGTACATACTAATTATGATAAGGACGCTTAATACAACACTTAGAATCGCTCCATAGATCAATCCGTGCTGGAATAAAAGGAATAAATCCATTTAAATAACATCCTTACATGGAAAGGCTTTGATAGATATCTTCTCTTAAATGTGCTTGCTTTGAAGTTGGATGAATCTCCTAGAACAATAATTGACATGTTTTACTCATTGGCAATTCATCAATTTTTCTTCATCTCTTACATTTTTTACATATTATTGAATTATTTGTATGCTATTAATGTGACCCCAAAAAAAGTGATCCAATAATCAAAAATATTCTTAAAATTTAAGATCAAATGAGAGAAGAGAAGAGGTTCTTATGTGAAATTTCGATATATCGCAAAGAATTACATATTACTGACGGCAATTATCTTCCTCTTTCTTTTCATTGAAGCACGACCTACTTGGAAATCAGGTGGATCTATTCAAAAGGGAGAGACTCTCTTTCTTGTGGAAAATAATGCTGATAATGCCTTAGCAACAGCTTTAAACCGATCTTTGAATTCAAACGGTGAGATATTTGACATTCAGACTTCTGAAGACTTAAATGGTTTATTTTTCGATCAAAACTTCCTGAATACTTACTCTCAAATAATAATGATTCTGAATCAAGTAACCTCCCCATTTAATGAAACAGTTGTGAATGGTATCGAAAAATTCGTCCAGGAAGGGGGAGTTTTCACAATAATTTCTCCTCAAATATGGCGTTTTCCAACACCTTTTCACACTTTGTTAGGCTTAAACATAAGTTCTGGTCTAAAAGAATGGCCACCTGGTAATACTGTCGGAAATATAACATTAACGATAATGAATGACACCTTCACGAAAGTTCCGTTTCATTTTGATCTACATTCAACCTTAGAGATTCAAGGTAGTCTTGGTATTGTTTCTACTATTGATGATTCTTATAGCATTGCTACAAGTCAAACTACTCCAGAAGGTAAAACAACAATAACAGGATTTGTGAAACAGGCGGGATTCATTTTCGCTATTCCTTTATCACTTAAAGAGTATAATTCATCATATTCCTCTTTCAATCAATTTTTAACATCAGTTATCACCTTTGGAATCGAATTTTCTGAAGCCTCAACACCTCAATCAAGCTCAGAGGTCAAACAATCTTCCGATCCCCCACTATTACCATTGTTCAACATTTCTGAAGAAACTGTTCAAGCAGGAGTAGCTCTTGTCTCTGTGACATCTTTATTCCTTGGATTAGCTTATTTAATTAGTAAATGGGCAATGCACCCTAAAGATCTGGAAATTCCCAAAGATCGTGATTGGTTTTCAATAATTTTCCTCTCACCACTTTTATTAATAGGGCAAATACTTTATCCCCCAGTTGTTAGAAGAATAGACGAATATGATGTTATTGAAAATCAATACCGCAGTCAGATTATTAATATACTTGAAGAAAGGGACTTTTTACACTTCCGTGAATTAAAAAGGGAATTAGAAATAGGAATTTCAGGCCTTCGATGGCATTTACAAGTATTAGAAGATTTCAGGATAATTAAAAGGAAAGTTTTTGGTCAATATGAAATCTTTTATTTGCTAAGAAATGAACCTGCTCCTGATTTCTTAGAACTGTATTTTGCTATAATCTCTGGAGTAGGCTTTAGGGTCGCGAAAGCTTTCCAAGAAATGAATTCTTGGGATCTCGATGCGTTGACAGACTATTTAGGATCTTCGAAAGAGTCAATTCGTTATCATACAAAGAAATTTCAAAGCATAAATTTGATAGAACTCAAAGGTGAACGATATTTTCTTAAGCCAGCGAAATACAAAGTTTTAGCGGAAGCGATAAAAAGACGTAATAAAACGAATTAAATTTCTAAATGGTTTTGATCGCATTTTCAGATCTTTTAAAGTCTTCTTGATTATACTTGTCTTCCATATAGAGAGATTTTCTTAAAAAGGTGACTCCTTGACTGGATTCAAATTTCAAAAAATTATTAATTGAAAATGCGGGATTTTTTCGATCTATTAGACTCAAAACCAATTAATCTGGGAATTAATAGATGTTATAAATTTACAAGGGGAAAGAAAGTCTATTATAATTAATCAGCCTCCCAAAAAAGTGTTCCTCAAATAAATTAAATATGGAGTGATTGAAGCTAATTGACTTCTCAATTTTATTAATTGGTGAATGATCATGAGAATAAAAAACTTAATTTATTTCTTATTGACTCTCAGTCTTCTTGGAGTATACTTTTCGGCTCCTGTGGCAGCTGACACAACTTCAATTACAGCTGATCCCCCTGATGAGCCTTGGGTAACTTCAGGTAACGGAGAGAAAATCAATATTACAGCTGGAAATAGAACTCAAATAAGGACTATGTCTGGAAATCACATCAGGATCCGCACGAATGAAAGTGCTAGAATTCGAATTAATGAATCAGAAACAAACTCTGCAGGCCCATTGCCAAACCAAACTCGTGCTGTAAATCGATACATGCACATTGAACTAAATGGTACATGTGATATGAATGCAACTATGTATAGGAACTATACTAATAATGAACTTACTGGACTTGGTAATGTATCAACTTTTAGATGGGCCTTTTATAACACCTCCAGATTTCAATGGCAATATGCTCATCAAAATTGGGTTGAAATAACATCTGACGGGGCATCTGTTTTCTGCAGCACATCACATTTCAGTATTTGGACTATTCTTTCACCTGAAAGTGACGAAAGCCCTGATCGTAACCCGACCCCAGGGACACCATTTAATTGTCAGAATGGAACAGGATTTGCGGTTCAGGCTGGCCATCGGTACCAAATCCAGACACAAAGTGGCTTTTCTCTCCAACTTAAATTAAATCAGAGTTCAGAGATGACTGTTACAGAGTATGAGAAATCTCCTCAAGCTATGAAGCAAAAACAACATCAGATTCGGACACAAACAATTGCTATTGAAATGAACAATTCTGCTCAGATTCAAGCAAATTTTTCCTATACATTTACAAATCAAATAAAGAATCAATTAGGCGTTAAAAACATGGAAAAACTTAAGTTTATGTTTTATAATGAATCTTCTAAGACATGGGAAGCACCTAAACATCAGTGGTTAGAAGGAGATACACTTTATTGCAATACAACTCATTTCAGTCTTTGGACAATTACAGAGGAGGATGTTGAGGAGACTACAAGTGAAACATCAAACATACCTGGATTCATGATTCTCCCCTTAATTTTTGCCTTTGCAGCGATTCTGATGAAATCTAAAAGGAAAAAATAAAGTTAATCTTTCTTTCCTTTTTTTTTATTTTTACATACCAATATTCCTTTCATCTTTTTTCTTGAGGGCAACTTTATTTTACACATCTGATTTTATACCCAAAAAGAATGATATTGAAAAAATTATTAGTTCCTAAACCATTTTCTGGGGGATTAATTCTTTCCTATCGATGTAGCGGGGAGTGTAAGCATTGTATGTATTTTGGTACCCCAAAATGGGAGAATATCTGGATCAGTGAAAAAGATTTAGAAATCATTTTAGAAAAACTATCGGAATTCATTAAACCTTCTCCTTATGGATCTGAAAATGTAAGTCTCAATTATGGTCTTCATATAACTGGTGGTGAACCATTTCTAAATTATAATATTCTGCTGAAAAGCATACAACTTGGAAATGAATTGAAAATTCCCTCCCTTTTTGTAGAAACTAATTGCTATTGGTGTAAAAATGATGAAATTACCAAAGAAAAATTAAATGAATTAAGAAGAAACGGCTTGAAAGGCATTCTGATTAGTGTTAACCCTTTCATCTTGGAACATATCCCGTTTGAGCATACAGAGAGAGCCATCAAGAAAAGTAAAGACATTTTCGGTAATAACGTAATGATTTATCAAAAATACTACTATTATCAATTCAAAAGTCTAGGTATTAAAGAAAAATTTTCAATTGAACAGTATTTGAGGAAAGTGGACATTAATGATTTACAGAAAAAAGTTGAATTGTTTCAAATGGGTAGGGCTGCCTATAAACTTCAAGATTTTTACAAAAAACACCCGTCAAATTTCTTCTTCAAAGAAAATTGCCAATTAGACTTAGTACGAAACTGGCACAATCATTTTGATAATTATCGAAATTATATGCCAGGCTATTGTGGTGGCCTTTCTTGGGGGAATATTAGAAACTTGGATTCTTTATGTAATGAGGGTATTAACCTTGATGATTTTCCAGTCTTTAGATGTCTAATCTTAGGAAACATGAAAGATCTTTATGATTACTCAGTTGAGAATTTCGATTTTAGGGAGAATTCTGATGGATATATTTCTAAATGTCATTTATGTACTGACATTAGAAGAAAAATTGTAATAGAGACTAATAAGATCAAAGAACTTAAACCAAGAGAATTTTACTTTCATATTTGAGAATCAAGATGAAATTATGCCAGTGAAGAGAATTCATAGGAACCAATTTATTATGATTAAGGCAGTTTTGCTATATATTATTGTTTTGATTATGTTATTGTTAGGGTTTCTCTACCCTATTTTCTCCTTTTTAAACATTCTTTCACTAATTATCCTTATTTTGGGAGCAATTTTATTTTGGCAGCGGGATGAAAAGTCAATAACTGAATTAGGGTTCCATAAGAATGAAAAGTGGGTAATATTATTAGCGATGGGCTTAATTCAAGCAATGATATTAGTTCCTTCATTATTCGTGTCAGAAATAATTTTAAATTTGGTTACATTATTACCAAAACCATTTTCACGCGAAATGGCAATATTTACGCTATTAGGTAGCATTAGAATACTTGCAATAATATTAACAGAAGAAATAGTCTTCAGAGGTTACTATCTGCAAATATTTAAGCAAAAATATTCAGATAAGGTAGGAATTGTTGTATCCTCAATATTATGGGCTATGTTACACTTCCCAAATATGTTTATTGAATCTGAGTTATCCCCATTTCACTTATTACTTGGGATGATCACGTTGACAATCTGGGGAATAGGCCTTGGTATAGGATTTATAAAATCACAGAATACTTTGTTCTTCTGTATTGGTTTTCAT
This sequence comes from Candidatus Hodarchaeota archaeon, assembly GCA_029856365.1. Classification (GTDB taxonomy): domain Archaea; phylum Asgardarchaeota; class Heimdallarchaeia; order Hodarchaeales; family Hodarchaeaceae; genus Hodarchaeum. Next base: position 22,985 of record JAHQWW010000011.1, on the reverse strand, counting down.
TTTGCTTATAATTTTTCCTTTACTTTGATAACAACCTTTTTTGACATTACGAGGAATGTACCAGAATGGCTACTAGGACAATCAAGTTGGACACCAGAATCAGGAATTATTGGAGTGGTATTTGCTGCTTGTATTTTATTATCAGTGGTTCTCATTATGCACCTTATAGAAACAGGCAAAACTTCCCCTAAATTATGAATAATAAAAACATGGATTTATGCTATCATTGCTTCTCTAATTGTCTCAACCGAGAAGAGATTAAAAAATAATTTTGTTAAAGTGGTAAAGCTTTTCAAAAGGTCCATTTTACAGAGTTGAACGACTTTCGGAGGCTTAAGGAATCAATCTGAGTTTGTAACTTAAAATAGAGGAACAATCGTTGTCAAGAGAGTATGATGTGAAATTATTTGGACAACAAATATGGAGTCCAACAAATAATAAAGAATATAGAAGCAGATTAGCAGGATTAGGGATATTTGTAAATGTAATCTGGGTGCTAAGTGTTTTTCTACGGCCTATCATTGAACCAATTCAACTAGTACTACTCGGAGGAATTGGTTTCATAATCTCACTTGGAACAAGACTTCAATCAAGAAAACTGAGATCTTTGGCCGCAGGTGAAGTAAGTGGAGGAAGCATTGTTGGTTACGTTATTTCTTGGTTTATTGTTCATTTAAGCTATCCTAACAAAACTTATCAAATAGCATTAGTTCCTGAAATAAATCTCACTGTTAATCAGCTCTTAATTTTTTACCTAGTCTTAATTTTCTTCATTTGGTTTGCAATTCCAGCTTCTAAAACATTTGAGGAAATCATATTCGGTTTTCCTCCTCTTATCTCCTACTTTATCCTTAATTTTTGGAAATTGGCAGTTATCCTTGAAATCCTGACTCTTTTAGAAGAATTAAGAGTAATAAAACCATATGTGGATATTATATTTTTATTAATAGGCTTTACAGAGCTCATATTACAATACATTCGTCTTATTAAATTACCTATTGCTGATATTATTCTAGACCCCATACAATTATTTTTCAAAACAATTGATGGACCATTACAAACACTGAAATGGAGTTTCTTGGTAATTTTTTTTCTAATCATCGATATTCTCCCATTGGACTTATTATCTGCAGGATTGATAGCTTTTTCATTAACAATGGGAATAACATCATTTACTACTGCAGTATCAAAGATTATCTTGGATAGTGGAGTCATTAGATCAAGAACCGAAGATGTTATAGAAGATAGCAAAGTAATTATCCCAAAAGTATTCGAGGAGCTTAAACAGTTTGAAGCTAGCAATCTACAGGAATTTTATCAAGTATCAGAACGCATTAGTATTAAAAAGGAAACTAGGATTATTAATTATAATACAGGAGACATATTGTTAAAATTCCCTTTTACTGATACATTAGAAAAAACAACAGGGGTTTTCCTAGCCAACCTGAAGTTACAATTTAGCAAATCATTCGCTAATAACGAAAAAATTCAAATGAAAAACAAATCAAAAGTACAATTTAAGCTAAAAACCAAGTCAGTAGACACAGGTAGTAGTAAAAAGAACATTAATATCTTCTCTATACATAGAATTCCTATTAACGAATGGGAAAGAATCAAAAGGAAAAAGCAAGTCGAATTATTGGATCCAAACATAATAACATCAAGGATGGGATTTGATTCACCTGAGGAATTTGAAAAAGTTGTTGAGAAAGGAATCCGAAATGCAGTATCATTTCAGGAAAACATACGTGACAGAATTCGGGGTGTTCCAGTAACAGGAAGGAAAATACCTTCAAAAATCGTAAAAATGAAGGATAAACACATTGAAGTTCCCGACGAAATTCTAGAAAAAATTGAATTAACTGAGGATCAGGAAATTGAACTTATCCCTGGAAAGGAAGAATTTCTGTTTTATGCGAGGATAAAAAAGAGAAAAGAAAATTAGAAACTAATCGGGTACCCTCCTATTGCCTTAGCATAGCGATAAGCCTCCATAACTGCTTTTATATTATGACCCTCAAATAAACTGTTGCTAGATGAGAACAGATACCCTCCTCCTGGAGCGCCTTGTCTTATACATCGTTCAACATCTTTTCTAACAAGATCTAGATTTCCTTGACAAAGAATTTCTGTGGTATCTAAGTTGCCTGCTAAAACTAGTCTATCACCGTATTGGCTCTTGATTTCAGCCAAATCAATATTTGCTTTAGATTCTAATGAGTGTACTCCCGCGAAACCTGCTTCAATGATCATTGGGAGTAGTGGAGTAATATGGCCATCGCTATGCCAAATTATTGGGACATTAGATGCTCTCACGATCTTCTTATATTCAGGAAAGATTAATTTGCGGAATAAATCTGGTGATATCATTGGTCGTGAGTTTTCTGCAGCATCATCTCCGAGAATAATGAAATCGACCTCAGCTTGGTTAGCTTGATCAACTAGTGCAATTGTCCATTCAGTACTCCTTTCAATTGCTGCTTTTACTAATTCAGGTTGATCATATAATGAAATAAAGAAATTTTCTAGTCCCATACTCAAATAAGCTAATCCTAGAGAGCAATCATGCCAAGCAAAGAAAAAAGCATAATTTTCAGCATATTTCCGTTTGACCTCTTTTACCTTGTCTAATGGAAACCAATCTTGTGCGTGTGAAGTTGGAGCTGTATATTTTTCTAGGCTTTCCTCCGAGTTTACTACTCCTCCTTGATAATGACCCCTTTTAAAAATACGACCCCATTCATCTATTCCATCTCCGTATGCTTTGGTGTTCTTAGGATGTAATCCAATGGGCATACAATCAAGGTCAAGTTTCTCACGAGCGACATAAGAATCTCCTCCTAAAGCATCAATTATTGGTGGGTCAATCCAAGCCTCAAAAAGCGGAACACAATCTGCTTCTTGATGTTTAAAAGCAGCCATTACTCGTTCTCGTGAATTCCACATCATTTCTTTCACATATTAGATTTTCCATTAGTATTATAATTTTTAATGTTATCCATTATTTGGATTCAAAAAGGTTACATGTGAATCAGAGAATGAAGTCTTCAAAAAATTTTAATTGTACCGTTGGTATAGATGTTGGTAGTTCTGGAATACGGTTATTACTTCTCAATAGCAAAGGAATAAAGGTAAACGAACAAATAATGACCTATACTACCCTTCAAGAACAAGGCCATCTTATTTGGGATGAAGAAAAAAGAATTAATACGAACAACTTAAACGAAAGTTTAGAAAATCAACTAATTCTTTTATTAGAGAAATTTCCAAAAATAACTATTTTTTCTCTATCTATCTCAAGCATTGGCCCCTCACTTGTATTGTTATCCAAAGAAGCTCAACCATTAGTAAACGCATATACATATGCCTATCAAGGTGCACAGGATTATGTAAAGTATTTACCGATAGATTTCCAAGAAAGAACAGGAAGTCTATACAGTGGGGCTTTACCTTATGTTCAACTTTTGAAAATTAAAGAAGAAACCCTATTAAGCTCTTGCTTTAAAATTACGACAATTAATGATTATCTTTCTTGGAATATGACTGATCTACCATTAAATGAGATTTTTTCTACAGTCCCTAACACTTCTTACACTGGTTTATATTCATTAAAACAAAGGGACTGGGATTTGGAACTCATCCAGAAAGTAGGGTTAAAAAAAGACATTTTACCAAAAATAATTCCCTTAGGTACTACTTTTCCTATTAAAAAAGAGCTCAAACAACTCTCAGATTCTTTTAAGGATACATATGTCGTTACAGGCACAATTGATGGAATTGATGCATTTTGGGCGACTGGGGTCGAAAATGAAGACATTATTGTAGGTTCAGCAAGTTCGACAGGAGCACTTAGAAGATTGAGGAAAACTCCAAAAAAGGAGTATAATAGCCGATTAATTCAATGTTGTCAAATTAATGAGAGCTTATGGGTAGAATTAATTCCTTTTAATAATGTTGGTACCTCTTTTAATTGGTTAGGGAGGAACTTTGGATCTATGTTTAAAAATTACCTTATTGAAAAGTATCAATTAAACATTGAGAAATTAGAACTCGATTCCAGTAATAAACTTAGAGAAAAGACAACTAGTTTAGAATCATATTTATTAGGGCTTCCTTTATACTTTCCATACATTGAAGGAGAACCTAGAGGACCTAATGGAAGAGGAAAAATAAAAGGAGGGTTTATTTTTAAAAAAGGTTATCTCCCCTCTTGTATCGATCTCTATATTTCATTACTTATCGGTATTGTGAATATGTATCGGCATAATTTGGAAATGCTAGATCCTCCAAATTACAAAGAGATTCGATTAACAGGATTGATTACTCAAAAATCTCGGTTGTTTTTACAATTCTTGGCATCATTGATAAATAAAAGAATTGTTATAATGAAATCAGAGCAATCGATTGCATGGGCAACTGGTATGAGAGCTTTAACCTACATTAAAGTTCGGGAAAAAATTCCAAAAGTATCTACTCTTGATCCAATTTCACCAGAAAGCGGAGAGAGGCAAAAGCTTCTCACATCTCTTTATAGAAGATATATGGAAGTTTATAACTCCCCAAATAAATATGAAATTTGTTATTCAGAGAACGAAATAAACCTACAAAAATTAAGCTAATATACTGAGGCGAGTATTATTAAGAGTTTAGAATCAATAGAAAGTGAGATCAGTTACAATCACATGAAATCCTTTTTAGAGGAATTGCTAGGTGAGATTGATTATTCATTAAAGAAAGTTCTTTTGATTCCACCTGATTTTACCCGTTATCATTCAAAGGGGGGGCAAATCACTCAAATTTTGTATGAGCTATTGAAAAAGGATTGTAAAGTGAAAATAATTCCAGCTCTAGGAACTCACTCACCCCTTACTGACACTGAAACTTCATATATGTTTGGTCGTATTCCTAAAAAGAGTTTCATTGTACATAATTGGCGTAAAGATGTCATCGAAGTTGGTACAGTACCCTCAGAGATTGTAGAAGATCTATCTGAAGATAAATTAAATTTTCCAATAATTGTTGAAATAAATAAGGAATTGCTAGAAGGAAACTATGATTTAATTCTTTCAATAGGTCAAGTAGTTCCCCACGAAGTGGCAGGTATGGCCAATGGAAATAAAAATATACTTGTAGGAGTTGGTGGAAGTGATATGATTAATAAAAGTCACTTTCTTGGTGCTTGTTATGGTATGGAACGAATGATAGGAAAGATCGATAATCCAGTCAGACAGCTTTTTAATTTTGCAGAATCGAATTTTCTAAAAGAAATTCCATTATTATATATTCTAACCGTTGTAACCCCAAAAAACTCTGGTAAAATAATTTTAAAGGGATTATATACAGGTAACAATGATCATCCTTTTAAAAAATCGGCAAAATTAAGCCAAAAGGTAAATTTGAATTTCTTAACAAAGCCATTAAGTAAAATTGTGGTTTATCTCAATCCAAATGAGTTTAAAAGTACATGGTTAGGCAATAAAGCAATATATCGCACAAGAATGGCCATTGAGGATGATGGTGAACTAATCATCCTTGCTCCAGGACTGAGACAGTTTGGAGAAGATAACGCCATCGATCAAATAATTAGAAAATATGGATACTGCACTAGCAGCGAGATTATTGATGCAGTAATGAAGAATGAGGATTTACAACAGAATCTTTCTGCAGCTGCCCACTTAATCCATGGGTCTTCAGAGAACAGATTCAAGATAACTTATTGTCCAAGGAATATCAGTAAAAACGAAATTGAAAGTGTTAATTATGATTATGCTGATTTTACTGAAATTTCAAATACTTATGACCCAGATAGATTAGTCGAAGGATTTAATCAACTTCCTAATGGTGAAACAGTTTTTTTCATTAAAAACCCAGCACTTGGATTATGGACAGTTGAAGAAAGATTTAAGCAAATGTGAACTATAATGATAAAATCAGATATCGGTATTATTGGACTAGCTGTAATGGGTCAAAATTTAGTTTTGAATATAGAAAGAAATGGCTATACTGTTGCAGTATATAATAGGACTTTAGAGAAACTAAATGAATTTATTAATGGAAAAGGACGTGACAAGAATATAATTGGTTGTTATACCTTAGATGAATTCTGCAACAGTTTAAAACAACCCCGTATAATTATATTGTTGATAAAAGCTGGTAAACCAGTTGACGATTTTATTTCAAAACTCCTCCCATTGTTAAAATCGGAAGACATAATCATTGATGGGGGGAATTCCTTTTTTAGGGATACAATCAGGAGATCTGAAAAACTAGAAAATGAAGGAATTCAATATCTAGGAGTGGGTTTTTCTGGAGGCGAAGAGGGGGTATTAAAAGGACCTTCAATAATGCCTGGTGGGTCAATAAAAGCTTGGCAACAAATGGAGAAACTATTTCAAAAAATATCAGCAAAAATTAATGGAGACCCATGTTGTTTTTACATTGGTTCTGACGGAGCAGGTCACTATGTTAAAATGGTACATAATGGTATTGAATACTCTTATATGCAATTAATTTCAGAAGTATATTTTATCTTAAAGAAACTTCTCGGTATAACATCATCCGAATTAGCAAAATTATTCGCTGAATGGAATGAGGGGGATCTCAATTCTTACTTAATTCAAATTACTAGTAAAATTCTTGCAGAAAAGGATCCAGAAACAGGAAAACCATTGATTGATGTGATATTAGATACTGCAAAACAGAAAGGGACTGGAAAATGGGCTAGTCAAGAAGCATTAGAGATGGGAATAGCTATTCCAAGCATTACAGAAGCTGTATATGCAAGAAATATTTCATCCAAAAAAGATGAGAGACTTAAAGCTTCCAAACTATTAGAAGGCCCAATCCCTCACTTCTCAGGAGAGATTAATAAATTGGTTGAAGCAACACGTAAAGCATTGTTTGCTGCCAAGATTTGTTCCTACGCACAAGGATTTTCACTACTTAAAGCAGCTTCAGAAGAATACAAATGGCAATTAAACCTGAAAAACATTGCTCATATATGGCGTAAAGGTTGCATTATACGTTCTCACCTCTTAGAACAGATTGAAAGTGCTTTCCAACACAATAAAAATCTCGATAATCTTCTTTTAGATTCCTATTTTTCTAATGTTATTAAAAATAATCAAAAAGACTGGAGATATATAGTTACATTAGCTGTGAAGAATGGAATACCTGTTCCAGCCTTATCGTCCACCTTGTCCTATTATGATAGTTATAGGAATCCTTCATTACCCGCGAATCTGATTCAGGCTCAGAGAGATTATTTTGGAGCACATGGTTTTGAAAGAGTTGATAAAGAGATAGGTCGGATATTTCATTATGATAACTGGCCCCCACTTTATGATTAACAGATCTTAAAGAAATTAATGACGCTATTCTTAAAAAGGGTAATACTGCTTAATTTGTTTACACTTCTCTGTAATCAATGGAAATTCTATATTGAATCTAACAAATCTGTGTTGACAAGGAGGTCCTTTTGCTACATTGAACACTATTTTAGGACTTTTCTCGATATGGATAGTAATCAAATAGCTGTAAACAGTTGTATATGAAAGATCTTGAGTGGAGGATTGGCCATGTCGACATATCGCAGCTTCATGGTGTGATTTTAAAAGAGAGAATATATCCTTGACATCAGAAGCAACTTTAAGTATTTTATTGGTGTTGTTAAAACGAATTTTACTATGTTCGATATTTTGCCTGTTTTTATCAGGATCAGCATCAATTATATCTTCATTGGTCTTCAGGATTATGTGATGATTTGTTCGAACCAAGTAATCATTTGATTGTGCAGTAGCTAACTCAGATGATGTAAGTTCAAGGGCAACTAGCTGTTCTGGAGTTGCTACAACCATATTACACCATTGATAATCCTTCCTGCCTTTAACCTCTCGTTCACAGATTTTAACTGTTTCATCAATAGTCTTAGCTTCCAAAACAATACGTTCAGTAATCAAATCATAAGGGGAATCTGGAGTAGCTAATATGTTTGAGTTTACAGCCACAAGACCATGTTGATTGACTCCAATCGAAAAACCGGCCGTTTTCTTAGTACGAAGATTCACACCCTGAACACCGAACGCATGAGAATGTTCAAAGGCGAGTTCATCGGTGTGACTTTTAACTTTAAAGTCTTTATTTTTAAACACAATCAGGATTTGCTTATCATTAAAGAGTTTCGCGCCTATTGTGCACCCCAATAAATCACCATGATGATAAGTTTCTAGAATACTCTTATAATAAGTCTATAAACACTTCAATTCTTTCAAATTTAAGTCTGTTAACGTAATTTACCATAACAATGTGGACAGAAAAAAGCTGAGGCGGAAACACTTTTACCACAGTATTTACAAGCCTGTTGAGGACCTGCTTTGGGAACAGCTTTTTTAGCTACTGTTTTTGCAGGTTTTTCTTCTGATTTAGTAGGTGTTATTGCCATCTTTGGAGCTTTCTTTTCCTTGGCCTCAAATGCTGTCCCTATTTTCAAAGACGGTTCCCAACCACTTGGCACTTCTCTTGGTTTGGGTCTGGCTGCAAGTCTCCTGTAATTTATGATAAAACCTCCAATACAGACTACTGAACCAATGAGTGCACTAATTGGAGGGAGAACCATTGCAAAAAGAGTATAAATGACTTCCATTTCACACTTTTCCAAATAAAGAGAACCAGTATACTTAACGTCGGGATTAGATGCAAGATCGCATTTAAATCGTAAATATAGACTGAAACTACTTGAAGCATATTTCTGGTTTAACGACATATATGTAGTTATTTGTTGCTTACTACCTGTATCCATACTGTTTAAATAAAATGAAGGATCACCCCAACTGGGGAGTTCACCAAAAATTCCTTTTCCTGGATTTGAATATAATAATTTAACATTTCCATGGAGCTCTTCATCAGGTTCACCTAAGATAGTACTTCTGATAGTCATCTGCATATTACTGAATGGATGAGAATAACTCCCAGGGATCTGGATATCAACATAACTACCATTAATTGGGATAGGTTCCATTGATATGGATTGACCATATTTTCCAACGATAAAAGGTATTGGGAAACGGAGTAAAGAGGTCATAATAATTATAACAAACCCTAAAGCAAATAAAGCCAAGCCCACTTTGGTATAAATGGAAACCAGCACAATTCACTTCTTCTTATTGAAAATACGACTCCATTTTATTAGATTCTTTCAACAGTCGAATCATTGATTAGATGTTACTTAAATTTTTTCTCTTTAATGATGAAAGTAATTATTCCTCATGTCATCTTGAATAACCTTTTCATCTATTGTAAAATCAGATTCTCTAATTAAAAGTAATATTTTAAGAAAATTGATAACTAGTTCAAATAATTATTATTAAAATACTCCTAAAATATTACTTATTGCCTAAAATAATGTTTATGTAACATATAAACTAATTGAGCTGGTAATGACAAATAACCAATTGGAATGGAAGATCTCTGACTAAAAATGAAAATGTTTTTAATCTTCTTTTAGGTGGTTATTGGGTTGAATTCTTTCAGACGAAAAAAAGCCGTACAGAAGAGATTTGGACGTATATGTTGACTCAACTTAGAAGAAGTTCCACTAGAATCCATTTATTTGGAACAGGGGTGCTCCTATTACTACTACTACTTGTTATACCTGTTTCTAGTTCGGGTATGTGGGTTGTTAACTCTGATCAAACAGCCCAATCCGCCCAATTGAATGATCATTTAGCAAAAGTTTATGAAAATCTCGAATCCTCCTCTGAAAATACTCCTGGAAAAAAAGACGTTCAAATTGTCAAATCAAAGTTGATTAAACTACCAAATTATAAAGTTGTCTCTATCACTGAGCCCTCATCTTACGAAATTTCCTCTCCGATAATTATCAACGGTAATACCGATTTTGAAGCCTTTCCTGGCGATGGAAGCCCAGTAAAGCCGTACAGTATTGATAATAAAAATATTACAGACCCCACTGGTTCTAAATTCTTAATAGATATAAGAAATACTGATGTTTACTTCAATATTACCAATTGCCTATTGCATAATGGTACTAGAGGAATTTATCTTGAAAATGTGAGTCACGGGTATATTTACAACAATATTATTTTTAATAATACTGACTATGGGATTGTTCTTCAAAGTAATTCAAGTAACAATATTATTTCTACAAATCTTGTAAATACAACGTGCTTGGAAATGGGAATCAAACTCGAACAGACGGAAAATAATCATATAATTTTCAATATAGTTTGTAATGCAAGTTCGGAGGGTGTGGCAATTTGGAAATCAAGAAATTGCACTATTTCCGATAATAGTATTTATAATAATGGATATAGAGCAGGATTGGATATTGACGACTCAAGAAATTGCACTTTTACAGATAATTTTATTTTTAACAATAATGATCATGGAATCTATTCTTCTATATCTGAAAATAATTCAATAAAGAATAATGTTATCTTTGATAATAAACAACATGGCATCGTAATGAGTCAATCTGAGAATTGTACCCTATCAAATCTTACCATCTATAATAATTGGGAAGAAGGATTCTATCTTTGGAGTTGCGAAAATTGTGTGATGAAAAACATAAATAGTACTGGGAACAACAAATATGAATACTCTTCAGATCACGCAAATTATATCTCAGATTCTGGGAATAACACCTTCTCTAACATTATTTGCTCTAAAAATGATGGAACTGGCATATACTTTTCTGAATGTGGGAATAGTATATTCTCAAAGATAACTAGCTCTAAAAACAACGGAGCTGGGTTTTATATTCGTTTATCTAGCAATAGTATTCTATCTGATATTTTCACCTTCGATAATGATGGAAGTGGAATACGTCTCGATGATTGTAATCATAGCTCACTTCATAATATAAAAACAATAAACAATAAATACACTGGTTTAGCTATTAGTGGATATTCTGGACCCTATAACTACACTCTCACAAATATAAACAGTTCTTTTAACCACGAAATTGGAATTTACTTCAATCATATCCAAAATTCTACCATTTCAAACAGTGACATCTATAACAACGGTAGAGATGGAATAGATATTGAACATTCTTCATATACCACGATTGTAAGTAACAATATTTTTAATAATGGTAACCAATCCTATTATGAAAGTGATTATGGAATCCATCTTCATAGCGGATCAAATGGGTGTAACCTAACTTCTAATTTCGTTTTTTCAAATGAATATGGGATTGATATCGATTCTCTTAACGACTCCACAATCAGATTCAATATTATTTATGACAATAATGGAACTGGAATTGACATTAGTTATTCAGCTGGGAACATAATTTCTAATAATATTGTCTATCATAACAGAGAATATGGTATTTCTGGTTGTTATTGGATTGAATCTGTTGACCCAGTTCTGGAAAGTAATATTATTAACCTGAATGATTTTATCGGAAATAACTATTATTTATGGGGAGAATTCTACCAAGCATATTGTGATGGTCCCTGCTATCAGTTTGATCATAATTTCTGGGATAATTATCGATTCCCAGATGAGAATGAGGATAATATTGTTGACTATAAATTGAAAGTTGGGAGAGTTGGTCAATCCGATTATGATGATGTATACAATTATGATGAGAATCCACATACAACACCTTGCAACGACTATAGTTCTATTCATTATCTGACAAGCCCAATAATCACCTTTCCCACTAGTTGGGATCCAGCAAACCCAGAAGAATGGCTGCAAACCAAAATTAATGGTACCATTACAATCCAATGGCTTAAGTCACTTGATACTGAAGGTCATAAAGTCACTTATTCACTCTATTATTTACAGGCTGAGTTTGGTTGGGATGAGCAGAACTGGACTGAAATCACCTCAGAGTTAACAACTACTTCTTATGATTGGGATACAACAAATGTAATAGATGGTCGTTATTACTTAATGATAAACGCTACATGTTCTCATGGTTTAACATCATCTTATAGGGAAGAAATGAGAGGATTTGACATCGATAACAGTCCCCCACTACTTACTGATGCCTATGCTTCCTACTCTCCTTTTATACTTATTCTCATCTCGGTAACAACTATCGGTACAATAAAGAGATATAAGAAAAAACTTTGAAAACAACTAAGAAGAAACTTTTCAGCTGTAAGATTGTCCTTATGAGTTGGTTTTCACTATTCCTTTACCTACACTTAACTCATAACCGGACTATCTACTTGAGCTTGTATTACAACTGTTAGAATTGTGTAGAAAACCTTAGACATATCAACTTATTAAGCAAAAAATAGTTTATTATCGAAAAATGAGGATTATCTGTGGAGATCACTATAGAAAGAAAGTATGAAATAGTGGCATATCTCTTATTATTTGTAACTGCTCTCATTTGGGCTGGAACATGGCCCTTAGGCCGCTGGTTAGTATCCCCCGAAGTGGGTGGAGAAACAATCCCTCCGATGGTTATAGCTGGCCTCCGATATCTACTTGTAATCCCCTTTTTTTTCCTTATACTTAAAATTCGAGAAGAGAATCTAAACATTAATTTTGTAAAAAACCATTGGAAAATCCTTGTTTTTATGGGAATAACATCTGTGACCATTTACCAAGCAGGGTACTTGGTTGGTGAATATTTTACCTCCTCTAGTGATGCTGTCGTCATTGTAAGTAGTCATCCTACTCTGGTAATAATCTTTGCTAGTTTACTATTAAAAATGGAAGATCTGAGTCGTATGAGAATTTTTGGAACTTTATTGTCCTTTTCGGGAGTTGTCCTGATCTTTGTTTTCTCTCCCAACGAAGAGGTTCTGAATCGAATATTTGGTGATATTCTGATTTTCCTTGCAGCTATTTCTTACGCATTATACATTGTAATCTCGCGATACTTCTTGAATAAATGTGAAAATAACTCCTATCAGCCTTCCTCTTTATATATCGTCACATGGGTTTCTTTTTTTGGCTTTTTGACTACTATTCCAGTGGCACTCTTAGTAAATCCCGAATATATCAATCCAATTCTTTATTTTCAAGTTCCTGGAAGAGTTTGGTTTGGTATCGGATATCTTGCATTTCTTTCTACACTCATAGGGTATTGGTTTTATCTTGAAGGTGTGAAAAGACTTTCCGCAAGTCGTGCAGCAATCTTTCAAAATTTAGTGCCAATTTTTGGAGTCGGTCTTTCTGTTATTCTCTTAGGAGAAATTTTTGACCCATTAATACATATTTCATCGATTTTGCTAATAATTACTGGGATAACACTTGTAAACCGAGGATAACAAGGCATTGATTCCAGATTAAATTACGACAAAGAATTTAATTGATACAAACTATTTATTCAATTCCACCACCATTTGTAAGGAGATTCATGATAGTATGGTTAATGTCACTAGTAGAGGCTCTAATACTCCTCCATCAAAGCCCATCATAATCCCATTAAGAATGATTCTCCCAATTACTGCAATTGGAACATTTATGTCGGCTATGGATGGTAGTATCGTCAATGTTTCGCTAGTTACCATTGCAAACGCGTTAAATACTGGAATGGAAGGAGTTAGATGGGTGGTGATCATTTATCTTCTTGTTATATCTTCTTTAATTGGAATTGGGGGGTCATTAGGCGACAATTATGGCAGAAAAAAGATCTTCCAACTTGGAATGCTATTTTTCACATTGGGATCTCTCGTATGTGCTTTCTCTCCTACTTTAGAGGTTCTCGTTATTTCTCGAGCCCTTCAGGCAATTGGAGCAGCAGGACTATTGGCAAATGGTTTAGCATTAGTAATTACATATGTTGAACCATCGATAAGGGGTCGGGCGATTGGAATCAATTCGTTAGTTGTTGCATCTGCTCTTTCCACAGGACCAGCTATTGGAGGGATTTTAACGACATATGTAGGGTGGCCGAGTATTTTTCTGATTAATATACCAGTTGGATTACTTGGGATTTTGCTTGTTCAATATTTCATTCCAGAAACCCCAGAAAAAAGGTATAAACTTGATTATGGAGGAATGGTTGTTTTTATAATCACTACGCTTTCTCTAGTTCAAGGAATTTTAACCTTATTTAAAGGGGAACTCATTGGGGGAATTCTCATAGCGATTGCTTTGATTAGTGGACTTATTTTTATATGTATAGAAAGCAATCATCCGACACCAATGATTTCTGTTGATATAATGCGGGATAGAACGATTCTAACTGGCGTTATTTCTTCTTTTCTTTGTTATATGGTTTATTATAGTGTTGTCTTTCTCATTCCATTCTACTATCAAGAGGTTTTATTATTTGAACCAGATCAAACAGGGATTCTAATGGTCGTACCTCCTCTCGCAATGGCGGTCATGGGACCATTTGCGGGTTTTTTTGCTGAAAGAATTGATGCAAAGCGGTCAACCGCATTTGGCGCAACATTGTTGAGTTTTTTTGTATTTTCTCTAGCTATTTTGTTTAGTATATTCCCTAATTCGCGTGAAATTATTTTTATTCTTGTACCATTAGTTGCATTCTCGGCAGGATCTTTAACTACGTTTACTGTTTCAAATGGAACTTCTGTGATGAATGTAGCCCCTAAAGGTGATGTCAGTGTGGTTACTGGCCTCATTGGACTGTCCCGAAACGTTGGATTTGCTTTAGGGACGACAATTAGTTCATCATTTTTCGGTTTATTTTTTCTGATAAACAATCCAAACAACATCACATCAGGAATGACGTTTATCTCAAGCTATTACATAAGTTTAGGGCAGACTTACTTACTTTTTTCCTTATTTGCATTATTAGGTGCTGTAATTTCCTACTTAAGAAGTTCTAATATAAAATTAGAAAAATCTATATCCAGTCCTTAATCTGAACATGAAAAGTAACAATAGGAATTGAGAATATGTTTAAAAGGTTTTGTAGTGAACAACATTTTCTGGTGTTGAATTAATGGTTAAAACTGTCATAATGAAAAAGGACGGTACAATTGAATTACAGGAACAACCTTACCCGATTTTGGAACCAGGAGCTGCATTAGTAAAAACTGCTTATTCTGAAGTGTGTGGAACAGATGTACATCTTCAGAAAGGTCATTTAGATGGGGTTCCTTATCCAATTATTCCAGGGCATGTTTCTACTGGAACTATTGATAAGTTAAATGGTGAGGTTTATGATATTGACGGAGTCTGTCTTCAAGAGGGGGATCCAATCACATTTCTGGATGTACATGAAACCTGCAATAATTGCTGGTACTGTCTTGTGGCAAAGATGAGTACACGTTGTCCTAAAAGAAAGGTATATGGAATTACATATTCAGCAAAAGAAGGACTCCTTGGTGGATGGTCTGAGTATATTTATTTGAAACCTAGTGTCAAGATTATTAAGCTTCCATATAACGCTTTTATGAAAACATTTATGGCCGCTGGATGTGGGTTACCCACTGCAATTCACGCGATCCAGCGTTCTAAAATCAAACTAGGTGATACAGTTGCTATACAAGGATCGGGACCTGTTGGTTTAATGGCAGCATTATTAGCGAAATTGAGTGGGGCATTTCATGTTATCATGGTTGGTGGTCCTGATCATCGTTTGAAGATTGCTAATTATTTTGGAATTGACACGACAATTAACATTATGAATGTTGATCCTCAAACAAGAGTTAAGCAAGTATTAGAACATACACACAATCGTGGAGCTGATGTAACTATTGAAGCTACAGGAGTACCTACTGCAGTTAAGGAAGGGTTGGAAATGACTAGGGATGGGGGAACATATACTATAGTTGGTCAATATACAAATGCAGGGGATGTGAAGATCAACCCACATTTGGATATTAATAAGAAACATTTGACAATAAAAGGATCTTGGGGCAGTGATTTAAGCCACTTTTATTTGGCAGTTGATTTAATTAAACGGTATTCAACTACTTACCCTTTTAAAAATATCATCAGTCATGAGTACTCATTAGACGAAGCTGCAAAGGCTTTAGACGATGTTGAGCATCTCCGAGTTATGAAGGCCATTATAAAACCATAAGATATAGATCACAACTGAACAAAGATAGGAGGCCACTGAGTTTTGAAGATCGCTCTCATTCTAGTTCCATTTCACTTAAGCAAAGAAAAAATTGGCATGGGAATGGGACCAATCCGCTATATAGAAGCAGGGATCGACCAGAATTTGAAAGATCAAGGTTATGAAGTGATGGTTAAGAAAATCAAACTTCTAAAACAATATAAGGATGAAGTGAGAACCATTGCCGTTTTAAATAATTCTTTGGGAAAAGTTGTAAAAAGGGTATTAAGGGATGGTTTTTTCCCATTCATTTTAGGAGGAAACTGTAATACCTGTCTAGGTATTCTTGCTGGATTTGATGAACCTAAGCCAGGTATAATCTGGTTTGACGCTCATGGTGATTTTAATACTCCCAAAACAACTCCCAGCGGATTTTTTGACGGTATGGGGTTAGCCATTGCAACAGGTCAGTGTTATCAAGATATCTATTCGATAATTGAAAACATGCGGCCGATAAAAGAATCTCAGACACTTCACATAGGAGCACGGGACTTGGATCCCGAAGAACTTGAGCTTCTTGAAAGTACCGAAGTACTTATGGTTAATGCTAACACCTTAAAAAAAACCGGAATTGTTAATGGTCTTTTACCGAAGCTGACAGAGCTCTACTCTCAAACTCAGGAGGTATATCTCCACATTGATATAGATGTGATTGATCCTTCGGAAGCTCCAGGTGTGGACTTTCCCGCCCCTGAAGGACTTTTTCTAAGTGAAATGGAAGAAGCTATTAAGCTAATTAGTGAAAATCTTCAGATAAAGGCTGCAGCTCTTACTGCTTATAACCCAGAAAAAGATGTCGATAATAAAACACTTATGATTGGATTAAAATTGACAAATACAATCCTAGGTATAGTTGCAAATCAAACTGAAAATAATAATAATGGAAAAATGGTGAAATGAGAAGTAGTGATTGAGTATACTTTATAATTATATTTTTAAATAAAGATTTAGCTAGGTGGATAACATTTTGATCAGTTGGAATGATTTTGAGAAAGTTGATATGCGTATTGGTACAATTGTTGAAGTAAATGACTTCCCAGTTGCGAAGAAACCATCTTACAAACTAATAATTGATTTTGGATCTCTAGGAATGAAAAAATCATCCGCTCAAATCACAACATTGTATAAAAAAGAAGATCTCATCAATCGCCAAGTTATTGCTGTTGTTAACTTCCCTCCGAAGCAAATTGCAGATTTCATGTCTGAAGTCTTGATCTTGGGAGTTATAATGAAAAAGGAAGGGGAAGTTGTTCTACTTCAACCTGACATAAAAGTGCCTAATGGTCTCAGAATAGCCTAAAAATTTTTTGAAGTTACGAAGAACTATTTAGGGCATTGTGTTTCTGCATCGTTAAACGTGTACAGAATGTGGTGATACGTTGGAATTTGGTGCAACTTGTGAATACCATCCTTTACGAAAAGTTCTAATGTTTCGTCCTGGTATTGAAATCACTCAAGTTACAAAAGACTCTTATCAAGAACTGACTTTTCGTGACGTGGTTTACTGGCGACGATTCCAAGAAGAGCACGATACTTTCTGTGAGCTTTTACGACAAGAAAACGTGACCGTGATTCTACTTAACGACCTCCTAGGGGAGCAAGACTTTTCAATTATTGACCCAAACATGGTCTATACTCGTGATACAGGTACAATTACCAGTGCAGGTTTTATCCAGATGCGTATGGCTCATCAAGTAAGAAAACCAGAACCAATTCTTGTAGCACGATCGTTAAAAAAACTTGGAATAACTTTGTTAGGTTCCATTGAAGCGCCAGGTTTGTTGGAAGGGGGTGATTTAGTGTATCCAGATGAACAGACCTTATTTATTGGTTCCAATGGATTTCGTACTAATGAGGAAGGAGTCTCTCAAATAACAAAAGTCGCATTGGAAAAAAACCTCATTGATAAAATAGTAATTGTTCCATTACCTTCATGGCGAGTCCATTTAGACGGAGGTTTAATGTTTATTGATAAAGATCTCTTTCTATATCATCCTGATTCTGTAGAAACCTTTCCCGTAAGGGTAATATGTAAAGATGAACCAATAGAATTTTTACCATTGATGGATTTCATCAGAGAGAATTTTGATGCTGCAGAGGGAATTCCTATTTCTGATAATGAGTTATACTTGTTTGGAGCTAATGTTGTCTGTCTTAATCACAGAAAATGCCTCATTTACGAGTGGAATGAACGCATTATAGACGAGTTACGTGAACGAAGTGTTGAGGTCTTACCCATCCAAGGAGGAGAGTTATCACGAGGCGGTGGAGGGCCACATTGTATGACACTGCCAATTTTGCGAAAAAAATAGTTTTTACTAGATTTAAGAGGATTTAAAGTTGAATAATGAAATCACAGTTTGTATAACTTTTGATTTTGATGCTGATAGTGTCCAAGTTAGACAACTTGAAGAACCAGGAAGAATTTCAAAAGGATTGTTTGCAATCCGTAGAGGAATCCCAAGAATTCTTTCTTTGCTCAACAAACACGAAATTAAAGCAACTTTTTTTCTATGTGGTTGGGTGGCGGAGAAATACACCGAATTAACAAAAGAAATTATTGCAAACCAACATGAAATCGCTGCTCATGGATATCTCCACGAGAATTTTGATACTCTCTCAATCTATGAAGAGAAAGCTATTATTGACAATACAACGAGAATTCTAGGAGAGTTCACAGAAAAAATTTATGGATTTAGAGCTCCCTACTTTAAGCTTTCATCAAATACCTTAAAATTGCTTACAGAGGCTGGATATATCTATGATTCCAGTTTAATGGCCGATGATCACCCTTATATTCTTAGTTTTCCCGAATCAAGAAGTAAAATGATTGAATTCCCAGTAGAGTGGTTTCTAGATGATTGGGTCATTTTTGAGAGCCATCAACATTCACCTAAAGTTGCTCTTGACATTTGGAAAAGCCAATTTGATAATTTTCTTGAAATGGAAGACATACCACCTAATCATCGGATAATAAATTACACCTTTCATCCTGCCTGTATTGGCCATGCATATCGAATTAACGTTTTAGATCGTCTGATCTCTTATATGAAGACGAAAAACGCAAAATTCACCAGAATGGTAGATGTAGCGAAATCATTATTTACAGAGTAACCAGATCGAGGAAACGATAACGAGATGGAAACATGAATGATGTTTACGGATTTCTAAAATCTGCGATTGAACGACATTTTGAGGAAACCAAATTACTTATCGATCAACTATCGGATCAGATCCTATTAGAGGAACCTGTTCAATCAGGCCGTCCTTTAGTGGAAATAGTGCTTCATATGATCCGCTCGTTTGAATATTACTCACGAGGGTTAAGCACAGATCATTGGGAGCCATTACCGTATGATTTAACCGTCTATGGTTCAGCTCTAGAAATAAAGAGCTTATATGAAGATGTGGTATATAAAACAAAGAGCTCCCTCAATGAAATATCATTGACCTCTCTTAATGATGTACTAGAGAATTTTAATCGTCCAGCTTCCAAGATGGAAGTTCTATTGGAGATGTTAGAGCATAGTATACAACACAGAGGACAGATACTTGTCTATTTTCGTTTATTGGGAATGGAACCAGTAAAAATACCATATATTGTTTGAGGAATTGGAATAAGGAAACAATGGCTGATAAATTACCATCAATGTTAAAAAAGACATTTCAGTTCATTATTAATTCTATTCCAATTAATTTTATTGAAAAACTAAGTAACCATGATTTGGAACGATTATCATCTTTCTCTAAATTGACCGAGATCCCCTTAGAATCGTTAGATATCTTTAGACACCTTGCTGCTTTACTCATTCTCAATCGTCTTAGATTTATCGTTTTTTATGGCAAGGGACCGCTGAATAGTAAGACAATCTATGCCACTTATCGGACAACCTCCGATCTTCTCAAACAAACTTACCCTCAGATATTTATCTCCTCCATTCTGGATATCATTGCTAATCAAAGTTCTTTAATTGTTTCAGCCTCTTTACTCCAATTTAATGATAACTTTGTAAACCAATCAGCAGAAATGATGTCATCATTATATTTAGAGGTGTTAGATCAAAAATATAGACGTAAATTAGGTCAATTTTGGACTCCGGATCATATAGCAGAATTTATGGTTGAATTATCACTAGAAAACAATCCACGTAACATTCTCGATCCATGTATTGGGCCAGGAACCTTTGTTTATGCTCTTCAGAAGATTTCATGCGAATTTCGGGGAAACCTGACTGGAGTAGAGCTTCATCCCTTATTATATGAAATATGTAAAGTTAATTTGTATAATTCACAGTATGAAACGGAAATAATCCAAGGAGATTTTCTCACAAAACCTGTAAATAGTTTCAATTATAGTATCCATGATTTTTCAGCCTTGACTTCAAAAAAGGGCCTTGATTCGTATTTACAGTCAAAAATAAATGGATTTGATTGCATTGTTTGTAATCCTCCATATTCTCGACATCATATGATTTCTCCAAAAATCAAGGAGGAGATTGGAAATGAGATTGAACACTGCTTTGGAGGTAAATTCAATAGGATATCCAGTTTATTCATATATTTTATCCTCAAATCTTTGAAACTACTCATTAAAAATGGTCGAATGGTGTTTATTACTCCAACAATAATTTTTGAGTCAAGAAACAGCAATTATCTGAAGGAAATCTTGAAAGATAGATATAAAATTCCCTATATCATTGTGTTTCATCATTCGATAAATGTATTCCCTGGTGTTGATACTGCTGGGTGTATTTTCACAGTTGAAGGGAAAAAACCGCAAGAAACTGATGTGACCAAACTTCTAATACTGAAGAAATGGACCACAAAAGAGAAAATTTTGAATTATCTCAAAATTGAAAGTAATGAGGCCTTTGAATGGTCAGATGGAAAATTATATAGCAAAAAACAGACAGAACTTGACCCTGAACGGAATTGGACTAGAACTGAAGCTTTCTCAAATCATGTAAAGAAAGACAAGCTTGTTGAATTATCATCGTTTTTTAAAGTTATGCGAGGCATTGCTACAGGGAATAACGATTTTTTCACATTTAATAATGAAGAACTGGCAAACCATAAGATTAAACCTGAGTATGTTGTTCCAACTTTAACTAAAACACGCTACGTTCAAAAATATATCTTTTTAGAAGAGGATTTTAAACTTTTACAGAATGAAAATAGAAAGGTTTGGCTACTTAACATCCAACAAGAAATAAAAAACATTCAAGACCAAAATCTACTGAATTACCTTGAGTTTGGATTAAAACAAGATGTTCATAAAGGTAGCTTAGTCAAGATGAGAAGATTTTGGTACAAATCTGAGAAAAGAGACGTTCCTTTCTTTTTATATACATATTTAAGCCGTGGTAACCCAAGATTCATCCTGAACGAAGCACAGGTTAGACCCTTGAATACATTTCTTATGATTTATCCTAAATCAAATAAAAAATTGTCAGAAGAAATTTTAACGCTTTTTTGGGTGATTTTAAATTCAAATACCACGACGCTCTCTTTACGAAATGTTGGTAGATGCTATGGGGGCGATACATTGAAATTAGAACCAAGAGAGATGATGAAAACGTTAGTTCTGAATCCTTTCAAGATATCCACTAAGTCAAAAAACAATTTACTTAAATTAGCTCAAAAATTACGAACAGCTAATACATCTCATAATGATAACTTAATAGAAGAAATTGATGCGATTTTGGAGGAAGAACTGAAAAATTAGAGTAATCTAGAGAGAAAATAATAATACACAGCAAATAATACTTGAAGTTGTCCTAGGATTTACTATGTCTCCTCTAATCATTTGCTAAATTAAATGCTAATTTAGCAATTTGTAAGATTTTATCGGAAGGAAACTACTGGGAAAGATGTAAAAATCCTAGTAGGTCAAGATAAAACTCACGAATGCAACTAGATTCAAATCGGATTTTCTCGAGAGGAAAGCTATCACAATGTACGAATCACCAGATGTAACACGATCCGTCGGGAATACAGTTAAGCTTAATGTTGTCTTATTAAAGCCAAATACTGAAAAAGAGGCTGCAGAACGATTTATACCATCGATTCTAAATGTAATGTTTTCAGGGGAATTAGTATAAAGATCAAGTAAGAAACTTTGATCTGCACTCCCATTGTTAGTTGTTGTAAAATTTATTGTCAATCCAGCATCTACTAAATTCAATGTTGATGCTTGGTATTCCAAGTCTATTGGGCCATATGTACTCCCAATTAGCATTAAATTCGAACGAAATGTTCTTGCTGATCGTTCACTGGTACTATCCTTAGGAAAAACGGTGACCTCGATATAGATTGAGTCATGGTCAGGAGGTAATTCAATACCATATGTTGGGTCGCAAACCAGGGTGAAATCTTCTATCATTCTTGCAGATAGATAAATCTCAGATTGATACATATTCCATCCAGGTATTGGAGTTCCATTCTTATACTCCAATGCAAATGCATCAGCTTCTACACGGAGATTAGTCCGTTCTGTATTATGAAGGGTCAAAGAAAACTGATCGATTAAGATATTGGTGTCAGTCGTCTTAAAATCAGAAATAGAAAGAATTCTCACATTAATTGGTGGGGGCGAACTTATTGTCCCAAACACCATCAAAGCGACTGCAATGCCTGCTACTGCAACCAAACCGATTAAGAGAACTGTAGCAACGACTGGTGTTACACCACGAGATTTTTTTCGCCATTGATGCTTTAAATTCATTATTTTATGCCTCTATGAAGTATATGTCGTTTTTTACAGTGTAGTTCGTGATATAATTCTTCTAAAATGATATGTTAAGACAAAGACATACCTAGATAGTCATTAGGAGAGATTTTCGGATTCTCACACAGTGTTTTTTTAATACCAATCATATCTTTTGTAGCTTTCTAAAAGATGTCGATCCTAAGAATGGAAACGATTTTTTTAAGATTGAGAAAAATAAACAATAAT